>NZ_JBVVQB010000033.1:0-74593 GCF_055811775.1 Mesorhizobium sp. WSM4844
CCAGCTTGGCAGCGACGGCACTCCGTTCAGCACCCCTCAACCGTCTTGGCGCTGCGCGCCAATCCCCTTCTCCCACAAGGGGAGAAGGGGAAGGCGCGTCGCTAACGCCCCTCGCGGTACCACATCGAGCCCAATGCCAGAAGCAGCAGGCCGAGGCCGAGGAACCCGCCGAACAGCGGCACGCGCGAGACGGCCTTCAGCACGCTGTCGTCGGTGGTGCGCAGGCCGATCCAGTCGTTGCCGGCCGCCGCACCCGTGGAGCGGACCGGGACGACCGACGGCAGCGTCACGCCGCTTGTGAGATTGCCAAGGGTGGACGATTGCGCCAGCCGGCGCACGCTGCCGCCGGTGGCCTCGGCCGGGGCTCTCAGCCGGTTCTCGGTGGAGACGACGTCGGTGAATTCCGGTGCGTTGACCGGGCCGACATGGGCAAGCGCTTTCAGGTCGCCATTGCCGACCTGATAGAGGCCGATCTCGCTGGTCTCGATGCTGCCCAGGAAGACGCCGGGTTCGGCTCTCTCGAGCTTGACGGTCATCGCCTTGCCGGACGGGGTGATGATCTGCGCCGGGCCGGGATCGTCGCTCATCGTCTGGCGGCGGATTTCCAGCATCATGCCGCGGCCGTCGGCAGTCAGCCGCTCCTCCTCGAGTTCGGGCTCCTTCATCAGCCAGTGGGCGATGCGGCGATAGAGCTGGACATGCGGGCCGCCGCCCTCGAAGCCGCGCGCCCACAGCCAGCCCTGGTCGGATAAAAACATGCCGACGCGGCCTTCACCCTTGCGGTCGAGCAGCAGCAGCGGACGGTCGTCGGCGCCCTTCATCACCGCCTCGCCTCCGGGGTTCTCGACGCCGATGGTGCGGAACCAGCGGCTCCAGTGCGGCGGCTCGGTGGCGGAGCCGTCAAGCCCGCGCGTCACCGGATGGCGCTGGCCGAGCTCGGTGAGGCGCGGATAAAAGGCCTTTTCGACGACTTCGCCGGTCGGCATCGCCGGCAGCGCCGACATCAAAGGCGTGCGAGCGATGGAACTTTCGCCGGCATATTCGGGTCCTGCCGCGATCAGCAGCGCGCCGCCCTTTTCAACATATTCGGCGATGTAGTCGTAATAGAGGACCGGCAGCACGTCGCGGTGCTGGTAGCGGTCGAAGATGATCAGGTCGAAATCCTTGATCTTCTCGACGAACAGTTCGCGCGTCGGGAAGGCGATCAGCGACAATTCGTTGATCGGCGTGCCGTCCTGCTTTTCCGGCGGCCGCAGAATGGTGAAGTGGACCAGATCGACCGAGGCGTCGGATTTCAGAAGGTTGCGCCAGGTGCGTTCGCCGGCATGCGGTTCGCCGGAGACCAGCAGCACGCGCAAATTCTCGCGGATGCCGTCGATCAGCGCGATGGCGCGGTTGTTGGTGTCGGTGAGTTCGTCGGGCTCGGGATCGATGGCGAGCTCGACGATGTTGCGGCCGGCGCCGGGAATGGTCACCTGCAGCGGCATAGCCTGGCCGATGGTGGCGCGCTCGACCGAAACCTGCTCGCCATTGACCGAGACGCGCACATCGACCGAGCCGGCCTCGTTGTTGGTGCCGATGACGCGATAGGTCATTTCGAGAGGCTTGCCGACCAGACCGAAGCGCGGCGCATTCTCGAAGCGGATGCGGCGATCCTTTTCCTGGTCGTTGCCGGTGATCAGCGCGTGCAGCGGGGCGTTGAAGTCGGGCGTGCCGCCCGGGGCGTCATGCACCTCGCCGTCGGTGATCATGATCGCGCCGCCGATGCGCGAAGGCGGCACGTCGCGGAAAGCGCTCTCAAGCGCCCCGAAAAGCCGCGTTTCGGTGCGCTCCTCGGCGGCTTCCGACTTGCCGGCCTCGACGACGCGGATGTCGAACTGCTTGAAGCGGCCGAGGCGCTGCTGAAGCCCGGCCAGCGCCTCGTCGGTCTGCCTGGTGCGCTCGCCAATGTCCTGGCTCTGGCTGCGGTCGACGACGACGGCGACGACGCTTTTCAGCGCCTCGCGCTCTTCGTCGAGCAACACCGGGTTGAGCAGGGCCGCAGTCAGCGCCAGCAGGGCGGCAAAACGGAAGACCGCGCCGCGCTGGCGGAACCACAGGCCGACCAATGCCAGCAGCAACAGCGGCGCCAGCACCAGGCCGAGCAGCGGCCAGGAGATGAGCGGTTCGAAGGCGAGCGACAAGTTCATGGCTTACTGCCCCAGCCGTTCGAGCAGCACCGGCACATGCACCTGATCGGATTTGTAGTTGCCGGTCAGCATGTACATCATGATGTTGACGCCGGCGCGCAGCGCATAAATGCGCTGCATCGGATCCGACGGCACGGTCGGCAAAAGCGGGTCGCCATTCTCGTCGACCGCCCAGGCGCCGGCGAAATCATTGGCGGTGATCATGATCGGCGAGACGCCGTCGCCGGTGCGTACCGGGCGGTTCTCGGTGTTGCTGGCTTCGAGCGACGCCGCGACCCAGAGCGGGCCACCGGCGAAGCGTCCGGGAAACTCAGGCAGGATGTAAAAGGATTTGGTCAGCACATGGTCCGACGGCACCGGCTCGAGCGCCGGCACGTTGAGGTTGCCGAGGATGTCGCGCAGCCGCTCCGTCGCCGGGCTGGCCTGCTCCGCGCCGATGCCGGTGGCGAACTGGTCGCGCGTGTCGAACAGCACCGTGCCGCCCTGCTGCATATAGGCGTCGACGCGGGCGATCGCGGCCTGGCTCGGCATCGGCGCGGCAGGATCGATCGGCCAATAGATCAGCGGATAGAAGGCAAGCTGGTCCTTCGAGATATCGACGCTGGCCGGCGCCCCCGGCTCGAGCGCGGTCTTCTCGATCAGGAAGCGGGTCAGGCCCTCCAGCCCGGCCTGGCTGATCGAATCGACGCTCCGGTCGCCGGTCTGCACATAGCCGATCCGGGTTTTCGAAATGTCCTCGATCGCCCGCTCATCACCGGGTTTGGCATCGTCGGCGCGGGCGATGTCGGTGTGGCCGACCAGGGCGCCGAGCGTAATCAGCAGGGCGGCGGTGGTTGCGGCGGCCGTGCCGGCGCGGCGCGGCCGGCGCGATAACAGGCCGCCCATCCAGAACACCGCCAGCGTATCAAGGACCATCAGCAGGAGAGCTGCCGCCACCAGCGGGCCCTTCAAATTGTGCGATTCGTCGAAAGCGTACTGGACGGTGGTGACCGGCACGGTGATCTGAGGACGGACCAGCGGCGCCAAGCGGCTTTCGGCATTGAGCAGATTGTGAGCGATGACGCCGGTGTCGGAGCCATACAGGCCGGGCGGATTCTCGAACGTCACCGGCAGCGGGCCGGCACCCGGCACCAGCGGCCGTGCATCCGGCGTCGGCGGCACCAGCGTGCCATCGGCTGATATCATGCGGTAGGGCGCCAGCGAGGCGGCGGCGGCTTCGGCATTGGCGACCGCCGCACCCTGGTTGCGTGACAGTTGCACGATGCGGCGCAGCATCTCGACGAAGCTGCCGGAGATCGGCAGGTTCGACCAGGTCGCCTCCGGCGTGACATGGAACAGGACGAGCGTGCCTTTGCCCTTCTTCATACCGGTCACCAGCGGCGTGCCGTCGGCAAGCGTGGCCCAGCTGCGCTCGACGATATCGGGCGTCGGCTCGGCCAGCACCTGCCTGGTGACGGTGACCTCGGCCGGCGGAGCGAGATCGGCGAAGGGGCCGGTCTTCGGAAAATCGGTGACCGGCTGCGGCGTCGTCCACGACAGCGCGCCGCCGAGCGAGCGCTCGCCGGTGCGCAGCCTGACCGGCAGCAGGTCGTCGTCATTGCCGGCGGCGACCAGCCGCGAGCCGGCAAATCGCACCAGCGTGCCGCCATTGTCGACCCAGTCGACCAGCCTTTGCCGCACCTGCTGCGGAATGGTGCCGACATCGGCCATGACGATCATCGCCGGCTTCTGGTCGAGGAGCTGCGGGATGGCGTCGGCAAGGTCGGCGCTCGACGGCTCGGCCAGATCGGCGAAGGGCTGCAGCGCGCGGCGGATGTAGTACAGCGGCGACAGAAGCGGCTGCGCCTGGTCGGCTTCGGCCTGCGACAGCAGTCCGACGCGGCGGCGCTTGGAACTCTCGTCGAGCACGCGGACGGCGCCGGCCTGCCGCTGACCGTCGAGCGCGATCGAGGCGAAGTCGTTGCGCAGCTCGAACGGCACCGCCATCGTGCCGGTGGCGGTGGATTCGCCCGGCGAGAAGGTCAGCGTGGCGTCGGCGATGCGGCGGCCCTTGTCGTCGAAGGCGCCGGCGGTCACCTGAGCCGGCGCCGGATCGCCCGGCGCGCGGATGGCGGTCAGCTCGAAGCCGTCCACCTGGTTGTCGGCGCCAGTCAGGCCGATCAGGCCAGGCCGGTCGGAGGCGGCCCAGACGACACGGGCGGCGTTCTTCGACAGAAGCGTGTTGAAGGCGGCCTCGTCGCCTTCCGCCGCCAGACCGTCGGCGAGCACGGCGACGCTGGCGCCCGGCAAGCTCTCCAGGGTTGTCGCGACGCGGGCATAGACGGCCGGGCGGTCGGTCGGGATCGGCTGCGGCTTTGCCGCGCGCAGCCGGTCGAGCGCGGTGGCGGCGTCGAACGGGCCGATCTCGGCATTCGGTTTTTCGGCGGTGAAGGCGATGATGACAGGCACGTCGTTGGAGCTGGCATCGGTGATCAGCCGTTCGGCAGTGGCGACGCGCTGACCCCAGTCGGCGGCACTTGCCCAGTCATTGTCGATGACCAACGCAAGAGCGGTGCCCTCGGCCGGCAGTCTCTCACGCGGGTTGAAGACAGGTTCGGCCAGCGCCGCAACGATAAGGGCCGCCATCAGCAGCCTGAGCAGCGTCAGCCACCACGGGCTCTGTTGCGGCGTCTCCACGCGCTTCAGCACGCGGGCCAGGATCTTCAGCGGCGGGAAGACCTCAGTCTGCGGCTTGGGCGGGGTAAACCGCAAAAGCCACCAGATCACCGGCAGGGCCAGAAGGCCCCACAGCACCATCGGCGTTCCGAAGGAGAGCGGCAGCCAGCTCATGCGCGGATCCTCCCGGCTGAGCTGCCATCGACGGTCATCGCCATGTGGACACGCACCAGCGCATCGGAGGCGAGGCGGTCGGTGTGGTTGACGGTAAAGCTCCAGCCGAGGCGCTTGCACCAGTCGGTCAGTTCCTGGCGGCGGGCGATGTAAAGCAGTCGGTAGTCATCGCCCAGCGTTTCGGCGCGGCCCGCGGTCAGCTTGTCGCCGGTCTCGGGATCGGTGAATTCGGTGCGGCCGGCATAGGGGAATCTCTCCTCGGCCGGGTCGGCGACCTCGATCAGATGGGCACGCACGCCGTGGCGGGCGAGCACGTCAAGCCAGGCGATGGTGTCCTCGACCGGATCGAGGAAGTCGCTGACGATGACGATGTCGCAGAAGCGGCGGATGGCGGACAGGTCGGGCTTTGCCGGCAATTCGCCGGCATGGCTGAGTTGTGCTGCGATCCGCTCGGCGCCGTTGCGGGCGGTGAACGGATCGGTCAGCCCGGGCCAGGCGATGCGCTCGCCGCTGCGCGACAGAAGCTCGGCCATGGCCAGCGCCAGCACCAGCGCGCGGGACTCCTTCGAGACGGTGGCGCCGGTCGATTTGTAGAGCATGGAAGGCGAGGGATCTGCCCACAGCCACACCGTATGGGCGGCCTCCCATTCGCGGTCTCGCACATAGATGTGGTCGTCGCGGGCCGAGCGGCGCCAGTCGATGCGCGAGGAGTCGCCCTCGACATAGGGCCGGAACTGCCAGAAATTCTCGCCGATGCCGCGCTTGCGGCGGCCGTGCCAGCCGGCGATCACCGTGTTGACGATGCGACGCGCCTCGACTAGCAGGTCCGGCACCAGGGATGCCCGCAACCGGCCGCGGGCGAGCGCGTCACGCGTTGCCGCCGGAGCCTGGGCCTCGCCTATACGCGCCATCAGATGCCTTTTGCCAGTTTCGCCACCACGTCACGCACGGTCGTGCCCTCGGCACGGGCGGCAAAGGTCAGCGCCATGCGGTGCTGCAGCACCGGCTCGGCCAGCGCTCTGATGTCGTCGATCGACGGCGCCAGCCGTCCGTCATAAAGGGCGCGGGCGCGGGCGCACAGTGTCAGCGACTGGCTGGCGCGGGGGCCCGGGCCCCAGGCGACGTGCTTGTCGGTCTCGGCATTGCCCTGGCCGGGGCGCGCCGAGCGCACCAACTGGAGGATCGCCTCGACGACGCTTTCCGGTACCGGCATGCGGCGAATGAGGGTCTGGATCTCCTTCAGCCGCGCCGGCTGCAACACGTTCTGCGCCTTGGCGTCCTCAATGCCGGTGGTTTCCAGGAGGATGCGGCGCTCCGCCTCGATTTCCGGATAGAGGATGTCGACTTGCATCAGGAAACGATCAAGCTGCGCCTCGGGCAGCGGATAGGTGCCCTCCTGCTCCAACGGGTTCTGCGTCGCCAGCACGTGGAAGGGCGCCGGCAGGTCATGGCGGACACCGGCAATGGTGACGTGGTATTCCTGCATCGCCTGCAGCAGCGCCGACTGGGTGCGCGGCGAGGCGCGGTTGATCTCGTCGGCCATCAGCAGTTGCGCGAAGATCGGCCCGGAGATGAAGCGGAACGAGCGCTTGCCGAATTCGTCCTGCTCCATCACCTCGGAGCCGAGAATATCGGACGGCATCAGGTCGGGCGTGAACTGGATGCGGCGGGAATCGAGGCCGAGCACGATACCCAGCGTCTCGACCAGCTTGGTCTTGGCGAGGCCGGGCACGCCGACCAGCAGCGCATGGCCGCCTGCGAGCAGCGCCACCAGCGTGCGTTCGACAACGCTTTCCTGGCCGAAGATGACGCGGCCGACGCCCTCGCGAACCCTGGAAATGTCGGCCAGCGCCGTCTCGGCCAGGGCGATCATGTCCTCTTCGCTGATCGGGCTTTCCTTGATCATCACGCTCATGCAGCATCGATCCTTCTCGTTGGAAATACCGGCTTGCAGCTTCGACGCCACAGAGTGCCGCGATTCGGCCTCGCGTGGCGCCTGTCTTTGAACTTAAATCACTGACTTAGGCTGACAAGCGGAACAACAGTGACTATTTCGTGACCATGACAGAACGCGCCGACGATCGTGAAGGAAGTTTGATGGCAGCGACCGAGGCGCGCGGACTGGAGGCGCTGATCTCGCGTGCCGCCCGCGCGGGCAAAGGGCCGGCGCCGGTGGAGCGTTGGAATCCGGCCTTTTGCGGCGATCTCGACATGGAGATCAGGCAGGACGGCACCTGGTTCTACCAGGGCACGCCGATCGGCCGCATGCCGCTGGTGCAGCTGTTTTCCTCCGTGCTGCGCAAGGACGAAGACGGCAGGACCTACCTGGTGACGCCGGTGGAAAGGGTCGGCATCCGCGTCGTCGACGCGCCCTTCATAGCCGTCGAGATGGATGTTTGCGGCACCGGCGATGGCCGGGTCATCACCTTTCGTACCAATGTCGGCGATGTGGTCGAGGCCGGGCCGGAGCATCCGCTGCGCTTTGTCGACGAGGAGGTAACCGGCGGCCTGAAACCCTATGTTCTGGTGCGCGGACGGCTGGAGGCGCTGGTGGCGCGGCCGGTCATGTATGAATTGGTCGAGCATGGCGAGGAGATCGAGGTCGGCGGCCGAAGGATGTTTGCGGTCCGCTCGAAGGGTGCGGTCTATCCGATCATGCCGGCGGAAAAGCTGCAGCGGCTGAGCGCATGAGAGGGCGACGCCAAATGGACCGGGGCCAAATGGACCAGGGCCAAAATGAACCGGGGCATGATGGACCAGGTGACACTATGGACCAAGTGACGCCGGCGCCGTTTTCGGCCGAGGATTTTCGCGCCCGCGTCGCGGCGCAGCCGCTGGCGCATGCCGCCGACGATTATGGTGACCATCGCTTCAACCCGGGACATCCGCGTTTGAAGCTCGCAAAGGCGCTGCGCGATGCAGCCGTGCTGATCCCGGTGGTCGATCACGGACGCGATGCCACGGTTCTGCTGACCAAGCGGGCGGAAAAGCTGCGCAGCCATTCGGGGCAGGTGGCCTTTCCCGGAGGCACGATCGATCCTACCGATCCGAGCCCGGAGGCGGCGGCATTGCGCGAGACATTCGAGGAGATCGGGCTTGGCCGGGACCTGGTCGAGATCATCGGCCGCATGCCCGATTACGTCTCCGGCAGCGGCTACCGGATCGCCCCGGTGCTGGGAATAGTGCGGCCGGACTTTTCACTGACGCTGAATTCCGAGGAGGTCG
Source organism: Mesorhizobium sp. WSM4844 (assembly GCF_055811775.1). NCBI lineage: Bacteria > Pseudomonadati > Pseudomonadota > Alphaproteobacteria > Hyphomicrobiales > Phyllobacteriaceae > Mesorhizobium > Mesorhizobium sp. WSM4844. Next base: position 8,244 of record NZ_JBVVQB010000033.1, read on the forward strand.
ACGCCGCCTTCGAAGTGCCGCTGCGCTTTCTGATGGACCCGGCCAACCACGGCCGCGACAGCCGCATGTGGAACGATCTCGAATGGGTCTTCTACGAAATGCCCTATGAGGGACAACGCATCTGGGGCGTCACCGCGGGCATCATCCGCACGCTCTATGAAAGGCTCTATACGTGAGCGGCCGGATGTCGCTCGCGGGCAAGGCCGACTGGCTCGGGGAACGGCATTTGCAGCGCCTGCTTGCGGCGCTCGCGGATGGCGGCGAGGAGGCGCGCGTCGCCGGCGGTGCGGTGCGCAATGCGCTCATCGGCCAGCCGGTTGCCGACATCGATATCGCCACCACGACCGTGCCTGACGAGACCATCCGCCGCGCCGAGGCGGCAGGCTTCAAGGCCGTGCCGACCGGCATCGAGCACGGCACCGTCACGATTGTCGCCGGCGGCAAGCCGTTCGAGGTGACCACGCTGCGCGCCGACATCGAAACCGACGGTCGGCGGGCAAAAGTGTCGTTCGAACGCGACTGGAAAGCCGATGCGGAACGGCGCGATTTCACCATCAACGCGCTCTATGCCGAGGCCGACGGTACGATCGTCGACCTGGTCGGCGGCATTGCCGATATCGAGGCGCGCCGGCTGCGCTTCATCGGCGATCCGGAGGCGCGCATCCGCGAGGATTATCTGCGCATCCTGCGCTTTTTCCGCTTCTTCGCCTGGTATGGCGACGGCCGGCCGGATGCCGAAGGGCTGAAGGCTTGCGCCCGGCTCAAGGAGGGGCTTGGCCAACTCTCGGTCGAGCGCGTCTGGTCCGAACTGAAGAAGCTGCTGTCGGCCCCCGATCCATCGCGCGCCTTGCTGTGGATGCGCCAGGCGGGCGTGCTCACCAGCGTTCTGCCGGAGAGCGAGAAATGGGGCATCGATGCGATCCATGCGCTGACCAGGGCCGAGAAGGATCTCGGCTGGGCGCCGGACCCGCTGCTCAGGCTGGAAGCGATCGTGCCACCGGACGCAGCGCGGATGAAGACGCTCGCCGAGCGGTTGAGGTTCTCCGTCAGCGACGCCGGTCGCCTCAGGCAGTGGGCGCTGACAGCGCCCGTCGGGCCGAAGACGACCGAAGCGGAACTCGCAAAACGGCTCTATCGCGGCGATCGTCAGGGCCTTGTCGATCGCTTGCGGCTGTCGCTCGCTTCCGCTCGAGCCCGCGCCGTCGAGGACAACGACGCGCTGCTCGAAGCCGGCGGCTTCTCGCGGCTGCTGGCCTTTGCCGAAAAATGGAAAAAGCCCGGCTTTCCGCTCAAGGGCGCCGATCTGACGAGGCTTGGCGCGTCGCCCGGGCCGAAACTCGGCGCAACCCTGAAGAACCTCGAAAACGAGTGGATCGAGTCCGGCTTTGCGCTGGATCGCGGCGCACTTCTCGAGCGCGCCGCAGAAGCACTCGAAAGTTAGAGACCGTTTGGAAACTCTACTCTGGCGGCCATCTGATGGCGTTTTCTGCGCTTCCGGTGCTCACGGACCCAAATGTCCGCTGCGCTCCGGTTCTCGAAGCCACCACCATATGACTCGCCAGAGCGAATTTCGAAACAGTCTCTTAGGCAAATCAGGCCGCGTCGCGAGCCTTTTCGATGCGCGAACGGATCGCTTCGATCATCGTCTCGCGAATGATCGTCTCGCCATGCGTCTCACGCATATGCTCGACGGCACGACGCATGATCTCGGCTTCCTCGTCGGCGCGCGTATGCCAGTCACAACCCGGAACCAGCGAGCCGCAGTGGAATTCCTTCATCGGATTTCTCCCTTTTCCTCCTCGAAGCGCCGCATCTGCTCTGACACGGAAGCTCCAGCACCTGTGATCGACGCATGATCCCTGTCGGAAACCGGTTCGGTTTTCGGGTCATGCGCTGGCCGAACCAGCATAACACGATCGGATGGTTTTGGTTGCTGCAGAGACCGAAAAAGGCGGAGCATCGCTGCTCCGCCATCTTGACGCTACCCCGGAGGCAAGACCTCGTCTTGCTCCCGCGGGCAGGCCATCACTTCACGATCCTGACTGCCTCGGCGATTTTGTGCTTGCCGTTCATGTCCCACGAAACGCGGACCTTTTCGCCGGCCTTCAGGCCAGGATTTTTGAAGGCCTTGGGCAGCGTAAAGGTAGATCCGTTATCCAGAACAAGGCTCATCGCCGTTCCATCGTAAGTCTTGATCGTGCCCGTGGTGTGCTTGACCGCTGCGAAGGCAGCGCCACCAGAGGCAAGAACGGCAGCAGCCGCAACCGACATAATAAGCTTGCACATGGCATGCTCTCCTGGAAAATGAGGGCACCATTTTGGGAAGGTGTCCTACTTAATCATGGGCCGTCCAGTCGCGTCGGGTCGCGGTTCCAGGGAGGCGAGAACCGCCGGCGTTTCCCGGCCCGTAACGAAAATAGTCTTGCTTTTTCAAATGGATATTAGACGAAAAAGATATTCTGCGCGCCACATTCGCCGCCAGAATCCTGCGATTTGGACCCGATTGCGACTCACGTCCAACTCACCGAGATTTTACGGCCATTTCACCTCTGGAGGCAGGCTGGACAGGATCGCGGCAACGTTGCCGCCGGTCTTCAGCCCGAAGATGGTGCCGCGATCGTGAAGCAAGTTGAATTCGACATAGCGGCCGCGGCGAATGAGCTGTTCTTCGCGGTCGCCGTCGGTCCAGTTGTCGTTGAAATTGGCCCGCACCAGATGCCCGTAGACGACGAGAAAAGTGCGCCCGACATCCTGGACGAAGTTGAAATCGGCGTTCCAGCCGCCTCTGTCCTCGTCCGAATGCAGCCAGTCGAAGAAGATGCCGCCGGTGCCGCGCGGTTCGTTGCGGTGCGGCAGATAGAAATACTCGTCGCACCAGGCCTTGAATTTCGCGTGGTCGGCGACGCCAGCGTGCTTCTCGCAGGCAAATTGCATCGCGCGGTGGAAGGCGACCGTGTCCGGGTCCTCCTGGCTGCGGCGACGGTCGAGCACCGGCGTCAGGTCGGCGCCGCCGCCGAACCATTGGCGCGAGGTGACGACCATGCGCGTGTTCATGTGCACCGCCGGCACGTTGGGGTTCCACGGATGGGCGATCAGCGAAATGCCGCTCGCCCAGAAGCGCGGGTCTTCCTCGGCGCCCGGCATCTGCTTCCTGAACTCCGGCGAGAACTCGCCATAGACCGTCGAGGTGTGGACGCCGACCTTCTCGAAGACGCGGCCGCGCATCATCGACATGGTGCCGCCGCCGCCCTTGCCGGCGTCGCGCTGCCACGGCGTCTTTTCGAAGCGGCCGGGCGACCATGAGGCCTGCGGCCCCTGCAGGTCCTGCTCGATCTGCTCGAAGGCGGCGCAGATGCGCTCGCGCAGCGTCTCGAACCACAGCCGCGCCTTCATCTTCTTCTGCTCGATGTCGGCCGGCAGCCCCGCCGGTATTTCGGGTCGTTGCAAATGCTGTCTCCGGTTGTGGGGAGCGTACCCCGACAAATGACTCGTCTTTTCCGGCCGCGATCCCTAATCTCTTAGGTGCAAGGGTCAAGTGTGAATGGAGTTCTTTCGTGCGCACTCCGGCAAGACCGCCGCTGGATGGCCTGAAGAAGAGGCTCGACCGTTCGCGCGCCGAGCGCGAGCGCATGCCGCGCGACGGGTTTTTGCGCGAGACCTTCGTCCTGCCGCGCTCCGATGCGCGGCTCAAGGCGAAGGAGTGGTTCGAGCGCTTTCCCAAGCAGGCCTACTGGACCGAGATCGAAAGCTGGTTCGAGCGGCCGGGCGACGTCATCGAATTCACCATCAGGCGATTGCCGGCGGCGGATTAGCGAGCGACCAACAACCGCCTTGCGCCCGGGCCTTGGGCGCTCAGCCGGTCTTCCTTGTTGCGCAGCGGGCACTTGTCGATCGACATGCAGCCGCAGCCGATGCAATCGGTCAGCCCGTCGCGCAGCTTCTTCAACTGGGCAATCTTGCGATCGAGCTGGTCGCGCCAGGCGGTTGAAAGCACATTCCAGTCCCCGCGCGTCGGCGTGCGGCCTTCAGGCAGCGATGCCAATGCCTCGCCGATCTCGGCCAGCGAGATGCCGACCTCCTGTGCCACCTTGATGATCGCCACCCGCCGCAGCACGTCGCGGCCGTAGCGCCGCTGGTTGCCTGATGTGCGGTGGCTGCGGATCAATCCGCGCGCCTCGTAGAAATGCAGCGCCGACACTGCCACCCCGCTGCGCGTGGCCACCTGGCCGACCGTCAATTCCGTCACCGCAGCCATTTGAATTTTCCGCTTGACCTCAAGTTAAGTTGAGCTTGTAACGAAGAAACCCTTGATATGCAAACCGCAGGAGAAGGCGATGTGCGCCTGGGTGAGAATGACAAGCACCGGTGCGGTCGTCGGCGAGAAAGCCGCCATAATCGCTGCACCCGCTGAGGATCTGCAAATCCTATCCGAGCTGCCGGATCGCCTCGCCGGCCACCATGGCGACGGAAAGCGCGACGTTGATGCTGCGCGCGCCCGGCTGCATCGGGATGATCAGTCGCGCATCCGCCGCTTCGTGGACAGGGTCAGGCACGCCTGCGGATTCGCGGCCGAACAGAAGAATGTCGGCGTCGGCGAAGGCGAAATCCGTATAGGCGGTCGCGGCTCTGGTCGACAGCAGCACCAGCCGCCGCGCTTCGCCCCTGCGCCAGTGCTCGAAGGCTTGCCAGTCGACATGCCGGGTCAGCGCCGCCATTTCGAGATAATCCATGCCGGCCCGTTTCAGCGCCCGGTCGGAGAGCGGGAAGCCGGCCGGTTCGATGATGTCGACGCCGAGACCGAGGCAAGCCGCGAAGCGCAGGATTGTCCCGGTGTTGCCGGCGATATCCGGCTGGTAGAGCGCGATGCGGAGACGGTTGTTCATTTCCGCATCCTTCTAATAAGTGGCAGATCGGCCACAACAGGTTCGCGGTTTTGGAAATTTCTGGACCGGCGGGTGGTCATTTTCTGCGAAGTCGGTTATACGCCGGGCATTGTCAACCCGAACCGATGGAGGGGTAATTCATGATGATCATGCACATCCAGCGCCCCTCATGTGGGCTTACCAGCCTGCCGGCGGTTTCGGTTCGACGATTCTCCTGACCTTTTAGATTTCGATCGCACCGATTCTTAGCCGAAACCCTTTTTCGGTCTTCGAAGGAATCCTGCGATGTTTTTCAAGCTGTCGAAGGGGCTGAACGCCCCGCCTGAGCACGCCGCTGTTCAACCCCCGCCATTCGCTGGCCATTCACCTGCGAACAGGCCGGATTTTCTTCCCTATTTTCACATGGAGGACGGACCGATGTTCGATCCCTGCAAAATTCCCGGTTCAAGAAACCTTCACGAGCGCAGGATGGCGACCTGGGCGCTTTTGGTTGGCGAAACCTACTCGTCGGCGGTTCACGCCGAAACCCGCCGGCGCCCACATCGCGGCATGCTGCCGGACGTCGATTTCTCGCGCGCGGTTCCCGACCGCAGCCGGCCGTCGCTGGTGCGCCGGATCATCAGGCTGATCCGCCCTGCCGCAAAAACCGGCGCGAAACTCCGGGTCGTCGACACAGCGCTGTCAGGATCGTCAAACGAGCCTGTCGGCGAAAAGCCCGCGACATCCTATATTGCGCGAAGCAGGATCGGCGGCCCGGGTGATTCCGGGACGCCGGTCCTTGCTGCCACGCGAACCATGACGCCATGCGCTCCCAGGACGCTACGCACTCCCGCGCGGCGTGAGCGAAAACGAGCATGTGAGTACCAAGACAATGTTCCGCTGGTTTGAAACAAGGCTCGATCCGTTCCCTGCCGAGGAGCCGGTCGAGCCGCCGAAGACGCTGATCGCCTTCTGCGTCCACTATACGCGCGGCGCGTGGCCCTACATCGCAATCGATGCGATGCTGGTGACGGCTATCGCCCTTGCCGAGGTGTGGATGTTCGGCTTCATGGGCCGGATCGTCGACTGGCTGTCGGTGCAGAATCGCGAGACATTCCTGCAGACCGAGGGCTGGAAGCTCGCAGGCATGGCTTTCATCGTGGTTTTCGCGCTGCCGGCGACGGTCTGGTTCCATGCGCTCCTCAACCAGCAGACGCTGATGGGCAACTATCCGATGCGTATCCGCTGGCAGGTGCATCGCTATCTGCTCAAGCAGTCGATGGCCTTCTACCAGGACGAGTTCGCCGGACGCATCGCGACCAAGCTGATGCAGACGGCGCTCGCCGTGCGCGAATGCGTCATAAAGCTCATCGACGTGCTCAATTATGTCGTGGTCTATTTCCTCGGCATGCTGTTGATTGTCGGCTCGGCCGACTGGCGGCTGGCGGCACCGCTTGCCGTCTGGCTTGCCGGCTATGTCTTGCTGCTGCGCTATTTCATCCCGCGATTGGGCAAGGTCGGCGAGGAGCAGGCCAACGCGCGCTCGACCATGACCGGCCGCGTCGTCGACAGCTACTCCAACATCCAGACGGTCAAGCTGTTCTCGCATGCGCGGCGCGAGGCGTCCTTCGCCCGGGAAGGCATGGCCGGCTTTCTCGATACGGTCTACCGGTCGATGCGGCTGGTGACGCAGCTCTACGGCCTGCTCTACGTCCTCAACTCACTGCTGTTGTTTTCAGTCACTGCGATCTCGCTGTGGCTGTGGCTCGGCCAGGTGGTGACGATCGGCGCCGTCGCCCTGGTCATCGGCCTCGTGCTTCGGCTCTGGGGCATGTCGCAGTGGATCATGTGGGAGATGTCCACCCTGTTCGAGAATATCGGCACGGTGCAGGACGGCATCAGCTCGATCTCGCTGCCGCGCGTCGTCGAAGACAGGCCGGGCGCCAAGGACATTGTCGTGACCAAGGGCGAGATCCGTTTCGAGGACATCCGCTTCCACTACGGCAAGCAGAAAGGCATGATCGAACGCCTGTCGCTGACGGTGAAGCCGGGCGAAAAGGTCGGCATCGTCGGCCGCTCTGGCGCCGGCAAGTCGACGCTGGTCAACCTTCTGTTGCGCTTCTACGACCTTGAAAGCGGCAGGATCCTGATCGACGGCCAGGAAATCGCGGCGGTGACGCAGGATTCGCTGCGCGCCCAGATCGCCATGGTCACGCAGGATACCTCGCTGCTGCATCGCTCGGTGCGCGAGAACATCCTTTATGGCCGACCGGACGCCAGCAACGAGATGCTGGTCGAGGCGGCACGCCGCGCCGAGGCGCTTGATTTCATATCAAAGCTTTCGGACGCCAGTGGCCGCACCGGTTTCGATGCGCATGTCGGCGATCGCGGCGTCAAATTGTCCGGCGGCCAGCGGCAACGCATCGCGATTGCCCGTGTCATGCTGAAGGACGCACCGATTCTCATCCTCGACGAGGCGACGTCTGCGCTGGATTCAGAGGCCGAGGCGGCAATCCAGGAGAACCTTTACAAGCTTATGCAAGGCAAGACCGTCATCGCCATCGCGCACCGGCTCTCGACCATCGCGGCGATGGACCGGCTCGTCGTCATGGACAAGGGCCGCGTCATCGAGGAGGGTTCGCATGAGCAGCTCGTCGCCAGCGGCGGGCTCTATGCGCAGCTTTGGCAGCGTCAGTCGGGCGGCTTCCTGCTCGACGAGGGTGCGGCCGCCAACGATGCCATTGTGAAGGGTCAAGCAGCGGAATGATGGGCAGCGGAATGATGGGCCGCAGAATGATGGCACCAGAATGATGGCCGCCGAATGATGATTGCCGTCTATCGCTGGTTCGAGAACTGGGTTTATCCGTTCAGGGAGCCCGCGGACCTTCGGCCACCGGTCAGCGTCAGCGGTTTCCTCTGGCACTATGTCGGCCAGGCGAAGGTCGCCTTCTTCGCCATGCTTGTCATCGGCGGCATTGCGCCGCTGGTCGAGGCTGGGCTGTTCTACTTCGTCGGCAGGCTGGTCGACATTCTCGACCAGATCCCCGGCGAGCGCAGCTGGGACGCGCTGTGGACTGCCGCCGGCCCCGAACTTGTCTTCATGGCCGCCGTGGTGCTGGTCATCCGCACTATCGTCGTCGGCCTGGCGGCGCTGGTCGACGAGCAGACGATCACCCCCGGCTTCTACAATCTGGTGCGCTGGCAGGCGCACCGCCATGTCTCGCGCCAGTCCTACAACTTCTTCCAGAACGATTTCGCCGGCCGCATCGCAACAAAAGTCTGGCAGGCCGGGCAGGCGACCGGCGATTTGATGCAAAGCTTCATCGAGGTCGTCTGGTTCATGGTCGTCTATACGGTGACGACGCTGGTGCTGGTCGCCGGCCTCGACTTGCGGCTGGCGGCGCTGGTGGTGATCTGGATCACCGCCTTCGGCTGGCTGGCCAAGCGCTATCTGCCGGCGATCCGCAAGCATGCCGAGCAAACCGCAGAGGCCGGTTCGATGATCACCGGCCGCTTTGTCGATTCCTACTCGAACGTGCAGACGCTGAAGCTGTTCTCCGCCGATGGCGACGACCGATACATCAGGAGCGGTTTCAATATCTATCTCGATGCGCTGCGCCCGTTCACCCGCAGGCTGACCGGCGTGCGCATGGCGCTGACGACGCTGTCGGGGATCATGATCACCGCGATCGCCTGTTTTGCCGTCTATCTCTGGATCGAAGGCTCGATCACCGTCGGCGCCGTCGCCTTCACGCTGTCGCTGGTGTTGCGGCTCAATATGCTGCTCGGCCGGCTGATGATGCAGCTCAACAGCATCCTGCGGAATCTCGGCGTGCTGGAAAACTCGAAGGCGCTGATCTCGCAGCCGCTCGGCCTGACCGATACGCCCGACGCCAAGGAGCTTGTCGTGACCGGCGGCCGGATCGAAGTGAACAATGTCGAGTTCCACTACGGCAAGGGATTCGGCGTGCTCAACGGCATCGATCTTATCGTGCGGCCGGGCGAGAAGGTTGGACTGGTCGGGCCGTCCGGCGCCGGCAAGACGACGCTGGCCAATCTGATCCTACGCCTCTACGACCTCGAGGGCGGCAAGATCACCATCGACGGCCAGGACGTCTCGAAGGTGACGCAGAATTCGCTGCGTGCCAACATCGGCGTCGTCAGCCAGGATACCGCGCTTTTCCACCGTTCCTTGCGCGACAACATCAAGCTCGGCATGCCGGAAGCAACCGACGCCGAGGTTATCGCGGCCGCGAAGAAGGCCGAGGCGCACGACTTCATCCTCGACTTGCGCGACAATCGCGATCGCCAGGGCTATGAGGCCTTTGTCGGCGAGCGCGGCGTGAAATTGTCTGGCGGCCAGCGCCAGCGCGTGGCGATCGCCCGCGTCTTCCTCAAGGACGCGCCGATCCTGATACTCGACGAGGCGACGTCGGCGCTCGATTCCGACATCGAGGCGGCCATCCAGGAAAACCTGGCGCGGCTGATGGAGAACAAGACGGTCATCGCCATCGCGCACCGGCTGTCGACTATCGCTGCACTCGATCGCCTGGTGGTGCTCGACGGGGGTCGCATCGTCGAGCAAGGCACGCATGACGAGCTGGTGGCGCTCGATGGGCTCTATGCGCGGCTGTGGAAGCGGCAGTCCGGCGGCTTCCTGTTCAACGAGGAGAGCGTGCTGGAGGAGACGCGGCCGGCGGAGTAGGGCCAGATTTCAGCAAAAACCGGAGTGAATCATGTCGGTGCGAATGCCATCGAATTTCGGACGGTCGGGGGCGCAGGAGAGCGCGCTCGACCTACTCGGCAATGAAATCCTCGGCGAAAAGGCGGCGGCGCTCGGCCGCGCCGGCCGACGCGTGGATGAGACGCTGGCGAGATTGCGAGAGCATGGCGACGATGGCGAACATCGCGCCCGGCTGCTCAAGGACGCGGCCGAGGCCGTCCACGCCTATTTCATCCAGCGCGAATTGTGCGGCTTGCGCAAGCACGACGCAGTGATCCGGGAATACAACATCCCCAAAGCCGTGCTGGCCAGGCTCGGCGCGAAATAGACAATGGTGTTGAGAATCTGATGGTACCGAAGACGAAATACCGAACTCGACCCGTTCCAGAAGTGCGAGCGCACTTTGGCGCAAGTCGGCCCGGTTGCCGACGTTCCCGCACTCAAATTCCTTGCGAAGGATGATGCCACTTTGAGGCAATCAGCGCTTATACGCACTAAGACTTCAAAGGTTTGGCGGCCAATCAGTCTCTGCCGGATCGCATACGGTCAGCCGTCACTCCGGTAGCCCCGCGATCCGCATGTGTCCGATCCAGCGGTCGAGGCTTCCGGGTGCGGTCCAAATCCTTTCCCATTCCCCGCGTTCTTTGCTGATGGAGTGGCTGGGTGAGTCTTTGAGGAAAACCGCAAGCGCTTCCTTTGCCTCCCGATCGTTTCCCAGACAAGCGTGTATCCCCGCAAGCATCCGGTATGCGCCGCTTTGGATTCTGGACATTTTCCGCATCGCCGTCAGCGCAGCGCCGCAATCATTCTTTTCCCAGAGCGCCCAGCCCATCTGCCAGTGGAACCAGTCAGGGTGGAAAGGGTCGATTCCCTTGGCCTGCTCGATCCGATCGATCGCTTCGTCGGTGCGGCCAACATACAGCAATGGGTCCGTACTACCGGCGAGGATGTTTGAGTTGCTGGGATTCAACTCAATTGCCTGATCGAACCGTGCAAGGGCCTGCTCGATCTCTCCGGCTTCGGCATGGATGCGGGCGCGGACATTGTGCGCCTCGGCATCATCGGGAGCGAGCAGGATGGCCTTGTCGGCGTACTCGGCGCCGAGCTTCAAGGCCTCGTCCCGGTTATGCTCCTGCTCGTGCCACCCGAATGTCGCATCAAAGCGATAGGACCAGGCCAGCCCGATATAGCCGAACTGGGCGTTTGGATCCGCTTCGATCGCCTTGAGGCTGAAATGCCGCAGCAGCGCGTTCCTCTCGGCAGAATTGTCCTTGCGGATCTCCGCGACTCCCAACAGGTGATAGTGAAGCGCGCTGACCCGGGCGGCACCGCTCTCTGGCAGAGGGCGCTGGATCTGGCGCCCGACCCGATCCGCAAGTGTGCGGATGATCTCCTCTTGTACAACAAAGAGATCACCGATCTCCCGGTTGTAGGTGTTGGCCCAGAGATGCGATCCGTCATGCGCATTCAGCAATTGGGCGGTCACTTTCAGGCGATCTCCGATCTTCTGCTGGCTGCCTTCGAGCAGGTAGTCGACGCCGAGATCATCTCCAATCTGCCTGACGTCAACCGGCTGGTCGCGATACCTGAAGCTCGAGTTCCGCGCGATGACGGCATAAGTCTTGCTCCGCGCAAGCTCGGTTATGATCCCTTCAGCGACGGCGTCGCTGAGATATCCCACGTCCGCGCCGGTACTGATGTCCTCGAAGGCAAGTACCGCAATCCTCGGCATGTCACTCGAACGAACTGGAGCGGATTGCCACATCTCCGCTCCGTAAAATGCAGCGATGACCGCCGCGACGAGTGCAGCAAGGATGAGATTGCGTGGCGAAGACAGTGTGTTGGCGCGCTCCGTGCCGTCCGAGCCGTTTGGGACCGCGGCGTCCGATGGATCGGCATTCAGCCGGTAACCTCGCTTGGGGAGAGTTTGCACGATCACATGCGCGTCGTCTCCCAGCGCGCGGCGAATATCGGCAATGCATTGGGTGAGGCTGTCGTCGGTGACGAAGGTATCGGGCCAAACCGCCTGCATCAGCGCATCCTTGGACACGATCTCGCCCGGTCGCGCCCCGAGCGCGGAGAGCACCTCGGCGGACTGGCTGCGAAGATTGACCGCTTTGCCTTCGACGGTTCGGAGTTCCTTGCATTTCGTCAAGACAAAACCGCGAAACGTGATCGTTTCAGCAGATTTCAGATCAATTTCAGGGGCCGTTCGGGACATTTCACCTTCCTGGCGCGCTTCCTAGTTTAGCCCATTCGGCCGCCGCCTCCAAGCGATCCCTGCAGCACCGGATGGAACGGAGGACGAAATGAATCGCACCAAGCTCATCATTGCTCTGGCTCTTCTTTTGGCAGCGCAAACCGCTGCAAACGCAGATTCCCGCACCGCAAGAATCTGTGGCCCTGGTCATGTCAAAGACGTCGCCCCGGACGACGTTCGTCCCAACTCCGGCAGTCACAATGTCGCCAGCCTAATGTCGATGGATGACCGCGCCATGTTCACCGCTATCGCTGTCACAATCCATCTGACCAACCAGGGGACCCTAATCAGGCTCCCCCACGTCAAACCCATGACCTCCATGGCCGAATGCAGAGCTTGGACCCACCAACAGGAGTTCATGCGCGCACTCCCCGGCTATCTCGCCACCTTTCATTACTGCGACTGCGCATCAGAACCGTAATTTTGCAAAGTCTGGCTGTTCACGCTCGGACCGCACCTGACCTCAGCGATATCGCCCGAGCTGCGATTGTTTAACGAGCGAAGGCAGGCGGAGACACGTCGGTGTCAGGATTTCTGCTGTAGCCGGCATTTACAGTGCAGCCGAATTGCCAATGCCCGGCGCGGTCGCACGACAAGCGGACCTTCGTGCGATCCGACCTCTTTGGCGGCAGGCGCTCTCGGGGGTGGCCCGAATTTGGTCGTGCCGTAAGGCGGCAAAGATGCTATCTTAGCGGTAGCTAATATTTTGGTCGAGGGGACGAGCATGCAAAGGAGGACCGACCATGAAGCCGCATTCTCTCAGCGCTCGCCGTATTGGCGTGCTTTTGTTCTCCCTGTGTGCTTTCGGGTTGATGACGTCAGCCTCAATGCCCGCAGACAGCAAATTCGCCGTCGAGCCGGTGGTTGAGAAAAAGGTGAAGGAACTGCCCTCCGGACCGTTGTACTGGCGGCTGGAAAATTTCCCAACGCTGGCGCAGGCCCAAACCGCTGCGGGCCCGACCTCGCTTGCGGCGGAGGTCGCAGGCAAGGTCTGGCTGTTCACGCTTGGACCGAAGGATGGCTCTACGCCCGGCGGAACCAAGGTCGTCGAGATCGGTCCCCTTCCGCCGATCAGCGCGAGCGAGTATTTGCTGCGCGTCAACCGCGCCGGTGGAGCGCCCGGTGCCAAGTCGGCGATCCATACGCATCCGGGACCGGAGGCCTTCTATGTGCTGGCCGGCAAGCTCGGCCAGAGGACGCCCCACGGCGTGACCTATGCTGAAGCCGGCACGACCATGACCGGACACGGGGCCAACACGCCGATGGAGGTGTTCAGCGCCGGCACAACCGATCTCGACGAGCTGGCCATCTTCGTGGTGGATGCCAATCGGCCGTTCTCGTCACCGGCCAGCCTCGACTGAGCCGACATTTCCCGGGGTGGCCCGAATGTTTTGGACGAGCTGAGACGGCACCCAAGCGAAGATCCGCAAGATTCCAGAAAATTTTGGATCTTCGCTTACACGCATCATCGAATGGCAGTTTGGACCTCAATCCTGCTACAGATGACAATTCCTGGTACTTCCGCTCTCCACCAAAGCGGTTGTCTAACCTCGGGTACCAAGCGTCGGATTCTCACCACCAGTTTGACTGTGGTCTTTTCCGAAAACCGGTTCAGCTATTCGCTGACCCGGACCTTCTGTTCGTGATCATGGCCTACTCCAGCCATTCGGTGATGAAGCTGCCGTTTTCGTGGATGTCGGTGGTCTCCAGCGGGCCTGGGCCGAGATTGGTGAATTTGTGCGGCGTGTTCGGCGGCACGATCAGGATCTGGCCGGCCGACGCCTCGATCTGCCGGTCGCCGACGGTGAACAGGCCGGTGCCAGCACGGATAATGAAGATCTCGCAATAGGGATGCATGTGCAGCCGCGGGCCGCCGCCGATCTCCGGCAGATGGTTGAAGATCAGGCAGCTTCTGGAGCCGTAGGCGCCGCACTGCAGTTCACCCTGCCAATGGTCGGCGCTCCTGGCCCATTTGTCGCGGTCGATGACATGCGCCATGAGCCGAGGATAGACCGAGGCTGGGTCTCCTGTCGAGGCAAACGCCGGCGCCGGCTTTGCCATTGTTTTCCTGTGGTTTCGCCGTCTTCGTCGCCATGCCGCCCGACGCCGAATTGCGTCCCCGCGACAATCTGCCCTTGTGCCTTCACCCGTCTGGACAAAAACGGGCTTCACGCATAAACCGAAGGCCAATTGCCGGAGGAATTCGCTAGCCTGTTCGCCATGCGCTGTCGGGTTGGCGTGAAAGAGCGGGGAGCAAGCCTCGGCCACCGGCACGGAAGAGGCGAAAGGATCAGGCACCCGTGAGCGCAACCGACATCCAGGATCCCAACCGTCGTGATTTTCTCTACGTCGCCACGGGCATGGCCGCGGTGGTCGGCGCGGGTGCCGTCGCCTGGCCGTTCATCGACCAGATGCGCCCGGATGCCTCGACGCTGGCGCTGGCCTCGGTCGAGGTCGACGTCTCCTCGCTGACGCCGGGAACGTCGCTTGTGGTGAAATGGCGCGGCAAGCCGGTGGTGGTGCGCAACCGCACCGAACAAGAGATGAAGGACGGCGAGGCGGTCAATCTGGCCGAGCTCAAGGATCCGCTCGCCCGCAACGCCAATCTGCCGGCCGATGCGCCGGCGACCGACGCCAACCGCACCATGCCGGGCAAGGAGGCCTGGATGGTGATGGTCCAGGTCTGCACCCATCTCGGCTGCATTCCGCTCGGCCAGGAAGGCGAGTTCGGCGGCTGGTTCTGCCCGTGCCACGGTTCGACATACGACACCGCCGGCCGCGTCCGCGGCGGACCGGCGCCGGAGAACATGTCGGTGCCGGTATTCCAGTTCATTTCCGACACCAAGATCCGTATCGGCTGAGGCGAGGGGACATTTCGATGAGCGAGGGACACTCGACCTATACGCCCAAGACCGGTATCGGACGCTGGATCGACGCCCGCATGCCGCTGCCGCGGCTGGTCTATGACAGCTTCGTCGCCTATCCGGTGCCGCGCAACCTCAATTATGCGTGGACCTTCGGCGGCATCTTGGCGCTCATGCTGGCGGCGCAGATGCTGACCGGCATCGTGCTGGCCATGCACTACGCGGCGGACAGCAGTCTCGCCTTCGATTCGGTCGAGAAGATCATGCGCGACGTGAATTCGGGCTGGCTGCTGCGCTATCTGCATTCGAACGGCGCGTCGTTCTTCTTCGTCGCCGTCTACATCCACATCTTCCGCGGCCTCTATTACGGCTCCTACAAGGCGCCGCGCGAGCTTCTGTGGATCCTCGGCTGTATCATCTATCTCCTGATGATGGCGACAGGCTTCATGGGCTATGTGCTGCCCTGGGGACAGATGTCGTTCTGGGGCGCGACCGTCATCACCGGCTTCTTCACCGCCATTCCACTGGTCGGCGAATGGATCCAGCAGCTTCTGCTCGGCGGCTTCGCTGTCGACAACCCGACGCTGAACCGTTTCTTTTCACTGCACTATCTGCTGCCGTTCATGATCGCCGGCGTCGTCGTGCTGCACATATGGGCGCTGCATGTGGTCGGCCAGTCGAACCCGACCGGCATCGAGGTCAAATCGAAGACCGATACCGTCGCCTTCACCCCTTACGCGACCATCAAGGACGCGTTCGGGATGCTGGTGTTCCTGTTCATCTTCGCCTATTTCGTCTTCTACCTGCCGAACTTTCTCGGCCATCCGGACAATTACGTCGTCGCCGACCCGCTGAAGACGCCGGCCCACATCGTGCCGGAATGGTACTTCCTGCCGTTCTACGCCATCCTGCGCGCCATCACCTTCAATATCGGGCCGATCAACTCCAAGCTCGGTGGCGTGCTCGCGATGTTCGGCTCCATCGCCATGCTGTTCCTGGTGCCGTGGCTCGACACCTCGAAAGTGCGCTCGGCGGTCTACCGGCCCTGGTACAAGCTGTTCTTCTGGCTGTTCGTGATCGATGCCGTCCTGCTTGGCTGGCTGGGCTCGCAGCCGGCCGAGGGCAGCTACGTCTTCATGGCGCAGATGGCGACATTGTTCTACTTCGCCTTCTTCCTGGTCGTGCTGCCGGTGCTGGGCCTGGTCGAGAAGCCGCGGCGATTGCCGAACTCGATCACCGAGGCAGTTCTCGAGAAGAACAAGGGTGGCGGTGGCGGGCATCCGGCTCGCGCGACAGCCGCGCCGGAAACCAAGGGCTGAGCATGACCCCGAAAAGTGGAGACCGGTTTTCGGACAAGATCATGCTCGAGACGACGACAGCGCGCCAGAGAATCTCAAGGGGATTTGGTATGAAGACGATTCTCACCTCGCTGGCGCTGCTCGGCCTTGTGCTGGCAGGCACCGCGGCCGCGACCACCGGGGCGATCGCCCAGGAGAAGGCGCACAGCGAAGCCGCGCCGACGCATTTCCCGATACACCAGCCGAAGGAGATGGACTGGAGCTTCGCCGGGCCTTTCGGCACCTACGACAAGGCGCAGTTGCAGCGCGGGCTGAAGGTCTTCAAGGAAGTTTGCGCCACCTGCCATTCGATGAAATTGGTGGCGTTTCGCACGCTGGAAGATCTTGGCTATTCGGAAGCGCAGGTCAAGGCGCTGGCCGCCGAGTACACGATCAACGATGGTCCCAACGATGCCGGCGACATGTTCGAGCGTCCCGGCATACCGTCCGACCATTTCCCGGCGCCGTTCCCCAACGACCAGGCAGCAGCGGCCGCCAATGGCGGGGCTGCGCCGCCCGATATGTCGCTGCTGGCCAAGGCGCGCGGCGTCACGCGCGGTTTTCCGCAATTCGTCTTCGACATCTTCACGCAATACGCCCAGGGCGGTCCCGACTACATCCACTCGCTGCTGACCGGCTATGACGAGCAGCCGCCGGCGGGCATGGAGATACCGGAAGGCACCCACTACAATCCGTACTTCATAGCCGGCGTCTCGCTGAAGATGCCCAACCCGCTTTCCGACGATCAGGTGACCTATGACGACGGCTCGCCGCAGACGGTCGACCAGTATTCCCGCGACGTGTCGGCCTTCCTGATGTGGGCAGCCGAGCCGCATCTGGAAGACCGCAAGAAGACCGGCTTTCGCGTGCTGGTTTTCCTGTTGCTGTTCGGCGCGCTGGTCTATCTGACCAAGCGCAAGGTGTGGGCCGGCGTGGCGCACTGAGCTACGGAAAACCACGAAATCGAAAGGGCGTCGAAGGGCGCCCTTTTTGCATGTTCTGAGGACTGCCTCCGAAGACCGCCTCCGAAGGTAGCCGGCTCCGGTCCTTTGCCGGACAATTTTCTTCCAGGCGCCACATCGCGGTAGCCGTCGCCGGCCGCGCCGGGTTACGATCGGCCAAAATTCCCTTTCATGTCTTCAAGTCGGACGAACGCCCGGAGAGCCGCCCCATGAAACCTTCGCTCGAAGACACGCTGCTTGCCGCGATCCGCACCATTCCGGACTATCCGAAGCCGGGCATCCTGTTTCGCGACATCACCACGCTGCTAAGCAATGCGCGCGCCTTCCGCCGCGCCATCGACGAGCTGGTGCATCCCTATGCCGGCCAAAAGGTCGACAAGATCGCCGGAATCGAGGCGCGCGGTTTCATCCTTGGCGGCGCCGTCGCCCACCAGCTCTCGGCCGGCTTCGTGCCGATCCGCAAGAAGGGCAAGCTGCCTTACGAGACGGTGCGCGTGGCCTACAGCCTCGAATACGGGCTGGACGAGATGGAGATGCACAGGGATGGCGTGTCTCCGGGTGAGAAGGTGATCCTCGTCGACGATTTGATCGCCACCGGCGGCACGGCAGAGGCAGCGGTCAAGCTGCTGCGGCAGATCGGCGCCGACATCCTCGCCGCCTGCTTCGTCATCGACCTGCCGGACCTTGGTGGTCGCGACAAACTCGAGGCGCTCGGCGTGCCGGTCAGGACGCTGATCGGGTTCGAAGGGCATTGAAGTGCTCTTTCCTTCTCCCCTTGTGGGAGAAGGTGGCCTCGCGAAGCGAGGTCGGATGAGGGGTGTTCCAGCTTGGCACCCCGCGCTCCGGCCAACACCCCTCATCCGTCTTGTCGCTTCGCGACAATCCACCTTCTCCCACAAGAAGGGGAGAAGGAAAAAGGCGCTTCACTCCACCTTCACCAGCACGGCGCTTTCGAACTCGATGACCTTGTCGCCGGTCGAATCGAAAGCTTCCGAGCGCAGTGTCAGCACTCGCCAGCCCGGCCGCGATGCGATGGGGCGGTGGGCAAGCGCGGTGCGGGTGAAGGTCACGGTTTCTCCGGCATAGACGGGTTTTAGCCATTTGAGGTTCTTGAAGCCGGGCGAGGGGCCGAATTCGGGGGCGGGCCCAGCGCCGGCCCAGCGGGCGCCTTCGGCCGCCACGCCGGTCTCGAGGTTCAGCTTCATCCAGGTTGCAGCTGTGTGCCAGCCGGAGGCGCACAGGCCGCCGAACACGCTGTTCTTCGCCGCCTCTTCGTCGAGATGGAATATCTGCGGATCGTATTTCCTGGCGAACGCCTTGATCGCCTCGGGCTCGAATCTATGCGAGCCGAGGGTGACGGTGACGCCGATGCAGAAGAACTCGTCCAATGTCATGAGCGGCCCTGTGCGGCATCACGGGCGAGGAACATGACCGTGTTCTCGAGTTCGAAGACGCCTTCGCCACGCTGGTTGAAAAGCTCGCTGCGCAAAGTGACGAGACCGAGCTGCGGCTTGGATCTGGACAGACGCTTGGCAAGGACGGTGGTGCTGCCGCTCAAAATGTCGCCGGCCAGCACCGGCCTCTTCCACCGGACCTGATCAACACCAGGGGCGCCCTGGGAGGTCGAGTCCAGCAGGAAGGCGTCGCACAGCATGCGCATGAACATCGCGCAGGTGTGCCAGCCGGAGGCCGCCAGCCCGCCAAGGATGCTGGCCCTGCCCGCCGCCTCGTCGAGATGCATCGGCTGCGCATCGAACTCTTGCGCGAATTCGATGATCTCGGCCGCACTCACCAGCTTCGTGCCGAGGTCGAGCGAGGCGCCCTCGACGAAATCCTCATAGGCCCAAGTCTTTTCGTTCTTTCCGGTCATGGTCTGGAATCCGGTTCAAGATTGTACGATCGACACGGATCGGGTTTCCCGGATGCAGGCGGGGCGGTCAAGTCATTTCTGGTGCGCCAGGCCATCACGCTCAAGGCAATGGAAGCTCCGAAGCCTCTACAGCCAGCCGCGGCGGCGGAAATACCAGAAGGGCAGGATCGCCGAGAGGATCATCAAGCCAATGGCGAAAGGATAGCCGAAGTTCCAGGTCAGTTCAGGCATGACGTTGAAATTCATGCCGTAGATCGAAGCGACCAGCGTCGGCGGCAGGAAGATGACCGCGGCGACGGAAAAGATCTTGATGATGGCGTTCTGCTCGATCGAGATCATGCCGAGCGTCGCGTCGAGCAGGAAGTTGATCTTCTGCGACAGGAAGGTGGCGTGGTCGGCGAGCGACAGCACATCGCGCGACAAGGTCTTGATGCGCGCGCGGATGTCCTTGCTCATCTTGGTCTGGGTCGAGGCGTGGGTGAGGAAGCCGGCGAGCCGCTGCAGCGAGATCAGGCTGTCGCGGATCGAGGAGGCGATGTCCTCCTTGCGGCCGATGGCTTTCAGCAATTCCTGAAAATCGCGATTGCGCTTCGACGCCTTGGTCGAGCTTGGCTGGAAGATGTCACGCGAGATCGCCTCGATGTCGCGGCCGGCGCGCTCCAGAATGTCGGCGAGGCGGTCAACGATCGCCTCCAGCAGGCCGATCAGGATGGTGTCGCCGCTGGTGCAGCCGGTCGCCACCTTCTCGGCACGCTGCGGAAACGTCTTGAAGGCCTTCGGTTCGTGGTAGCGCACGGTGATCAGCCTGTTGCCGGCCAGCACGAAGGTGACCGGCGACATCAGGGGATCGTCGGCCTCGGTCTGGGCCGGCAGAATGGCGGTCATGAAATAGGCGCCGTCCTCGACATAGAGGCGGCTCGAAATCTCGATCTCCTCCATCTCCTCGCGCGTCGGAATGGCAACGCCGAGCCAGGCCTCGATGGCCGCTTCCTCTTCCTTTGTCGGGCTCACAAGATCGGCCCAGACGACCTGGTCGCTGTTTGCCAGGAGATCGTCGGCAAGGCGCAGGCGATCATTGTCCACGACGAATGCCTTGATCATCGCCGGGTCTCCGTTGCTGAGGCCAAAAGGATAGGTTGGAGCGGGCGCGTCGTTTCGGATTGCACGCGCTTTCGACGAAAGCAGGGCCGGTGCAGACGCCCCTTAGACCGGGCGTTGCGGGCAGTCAAGCCGCGCCGGAACGGCTCTTCCTTCTCCCCTTGTGGGAGAAGGTGGCCTCGCGAAGCGAGGTCGGATGAGGGGTGTTCCAGCTTGGCACCAGAGAAGGAAGAAGGCGCCGTTGGTCAGCTCAGGTGTTGAACTTGAACAGCATGATGTCGCCGTCCTGGACGACATACTCCTTGCCTTCGTCGCGCGCCTTGCCGGCTTCCTTGGCCGCCACTTCGCCGCCCAGCGTGACGAAGTCGTTGTAGGCGATGGTCTGGGCGCGGATGAAGCCGCGCTCGAAATCGGTGTGGATGACGCCTGCAGCCTGCGGCGCCTTGGCGCCCTTGTGCACGGTCCAGGCGCGCGTCTCCTTCGGCCCGACGGTGAAATAGGTGATGAGCTGCAGCAGCTCGTAGCCGGCGCGGATGACCTTGTTCAGGCCGGGCTCGTCGAGCCCCAGGGTCGCCAAAAATTCCATTTCCTCTTCGTCGCCGAGCTGCGCGACCTCGGCTTCGATCGCCGCCGAAATCACCACGGTGCGGGCGCCCTGCGCGGCAGCCATCTGTTCGACCGCTTTGGTGTGTGCGTTGCCGGTGGCAGCATCGGCCTCGGCGACATTGCAGACATAGAGCACGGGGTGCGATGTCAGCAGGTTCAGCCCCTGCAGGATGCGCAGATCCTCCGCGGAGATATTTTTGAGCAGGATGCGGGCCGGCTTGCCGGCCTGCAGGAGTTCAAGGGCGGCTTCCATCATCGGAAGCACGGTCAGCGCCTCCTTGTCCTTGCCGGAAGCGCGCTTGCGGAACTGCACGATGCGGCGCTCGAGGCTGTCGAGATCGGCGAGCATCAGCTCGGTCTCGACGGTTTCGGCGTCGGCGACGGGATCGATGCGGCCCTCGACATGGGTGATGTCGTCATCCTCGAAGCAGCGCAGCACATGGACGATGGCGTCGACCTCGCGGATATTGGCCAGGAACTGGTTGCCCAGCCCTTCGCCTTTCGAGGCGCCGCGCACCAGGCCGGCGATGTCGACGAACGAGATGCGGGTCGGGATGATCTCCTTCGACTTGCCGATCGCCGCGATTTTTTGCAGGCGCGGGTCGGGCACCGCCACTTCGCCGGTGTTCGGTTCGATGGTGCAGAACGGATAGTTGGCGGCCTGCGCCGCCGCCGTTCTGGTCAGCGCGTTGAAAAGCGTCGACTTGCCGACGTTGGGCAAGCCAACGATGCCGCATTTGAAACCCATTTTTATCCGGTCCTATCGGGAAATCGTAATTTGATGAGGGCTATGGGCGAAACGGGTGACGAACGTCAAGCCCTGCAGCCCCGATCCGTGGCCAGGCTCAATCCTTGCCGCCAAACAGCTTCTTCAGCATGGCGGCCATCGGGCCGGTTTCGGGCAGCTTGGCTGCCGGCTGCTGCGGCCGCGCCTGGCGAACGTGGCTTTGTGCTTTCGGCGCCTTGGGTGGTGGGCGGTCGTCGTCGCCCGTCGGCGTGAGCTTGTCGCGCAAGGCCAGCGTCACGCGATTCATGAAGGAATTGTCGTCGCCCTTGGCAAGCAGTCCGGCATCGTCGGCGATGGTGTCGAGCAGCACGTCCAGCCACTCGCGGTCGGCTTTGGCGAAATCGCCAAGCACATGGCCATGCACCATTTCCTTGACGCCAGGGTGGCTGACGCCAATGCGCACACGGCGGAAATCCTTGCCGACATGCTGGTCTATCGAGCGGATACCGTTGTGGCCACCGGAACCGCCGCCGACCTTGACCCGCACCTTGCCGGCGGCAAGGTCGATCTCGTCATAAAAGACGGTCAGCGCCGAAGCGTCGAGCTTGTAGAAGCGCAGGGCCTCGCCGACCGACTGGCCGGACAGGTTCATGAAGGTCTGCGGCTTGATCAGGATGATTTTTTCGCCGGCAAGCGTGCCTTCGGCGATCAGGCCCTGGAACTTTTTCGACCAGGGCGAAAAGGAATGGCGGCGGGCGATTGCGTCCGCCGCCATGAAGCCGACATTGTGCCGGTTGTCAGCGTATTTCGCGCCCGGATTGCCGAGGCCTGCAAACAGCAGCATCGTCACCTCCGAGCGGAAAGGATTACTTCTCTTCGTCGGCAGGAGCCGCTTCGGGTTCAGCCGCTTCGACCGTCTCTTCAGCCTCCGGCTTCATCGCCGCGGAGCCGGCAATTGTCGCGACGGTGAAGTCGCGATCGGAGATCACCGGCTTGACCCCGGCCGGCAGCTTGACCGCCGAGATGTGGATCGAATCGCCGATATCGGTGCCGGTGAGATCGACGGTGATGAATTCCGGGATCGCATTGGCCGGGCAGTGGAACTCGACCTCGTGACGCACGATGTTGAGCACGCCGCCGCGCTTGATGCCGGGCGACTTGTCCTCGTTGATGAAGTGGACCGGCACGTCGACATTGACTTCGGTGTCCTTGCCGATACGCAGGAAGTCGACATGGACCGGAAAATCCTTGACCGGGTCGAGCTGGTAGTCCTTCGGCAGGACCTGGATCTTCTTGCCGTCGACATCGATCGTGGCGATCGTGGTCAGGAACCCGCCGCCATGGATCTTGTAGTAGATGTCCTTGTAGGTCAGCGCAATCGCCAGGGGAGGCTGCTTGTCGCCGTAGATTACTGCAGGCACTTTACCGTTGCGGCGAACTGCACGGGCGGACCCCTTACCGACCTGTTCGCGCGCTTCGGCCTTGAGCTCGTAAGAAGCTTGGCTCATGGCATTTCCTTTCGCGTTGTTCTGGAGCGTTCGCGGCCGGCGAGATGCCTGGGCCGTAAACGTCGAAAGCCGTCATGGCCCTACATGATCTGGTCCAAAATCTATTTGGGATCACGTGAGGCCGGACAGCCTTCCGCCGCGTTGCCTCCAAGGGTGTCTACGCGGGTGGCGGCTCTATAGCGGAAGGTGGGGCGAGGTGCAAGCCAAAGGCGGGTGGCGAACGCGGGTGGGCAGTGTCTCGCCTTTGAATTTCGTGCTTGCTCCCGCATTTGCAAAATATTGGGGTTGTGTCCTGAAAGCCGACCGCAATCGACCAGTATCAGATCGGGAACAGGTGTGCGGAAAACAACGCAGCGGCATACAGCCCGACGCCGAAGGACAGATGAGTGATGAGGCCGCGCAGACGCGCGGTGCTCGGATTGTGCGTTTTCGAGGCTGCAATTCCGGCTCCAAAGGCTGGCTGCATTATGAAAAACGGGGCAACGACAGTGGACATGCCGACAACAAGGGCGGGAAGCAATGTCGGGTCTCGTGCCCAGTCGAGGCCCCATACTGCCATCAGCAATGCAGCAAAGACGATGCTGATCGCGTAATGCGCGACCCAGCCAACAGGCGTTTCGCCGCGAATTCGGGGCGCCTGCGCGATATTCGCATGTGCGAAACGTCCTCGCGGAAAGTGGCCGATCCAGCGGCCGACCCAGGCATAATCAAGCGGCGGAATCGCCAACGTTCGTTTCAGAAACAATCCCCAAAGATCCATCACCGCCGTCGCCCCCGTTCCGATCGCGGCTGCGCGGACAACGAACTCCAACTGCTCGTTCATTTTTTGCTCCTGCCTTGTCCATGCTTCCTGTCACGGCGCCAGACACTAGCCGCTTCAAATAAAACATTCAATGTATTGATTGATCGTTTGATTATTGTACCATGCGATATGAAAAACGCAGATGTCCATCATCCGATCTTTGACGAAATAGCCGATCTCGCCCGCACGCTGGGGCATGCACACCGGCTGGTTCTTCTGCGCCACATTGCCGACGGCGAACTGGCCGTGGAGCAGCTGACGCAACTTTCCGGCATCGCCATGGCCAACACCTCGCAGCATCTTCAACAGCTCAAGCGGGCCGGCTTGGTGCAGACCCGGCGAGACGGGAAACGCGTGCTTTATCGTTTGGCCGATGGTCCAATCGAAAACGTGCTTG
Organism: Mesorhizobium sp. WSM4844; assembly: GCF_055811775.1. Taxonomy (NCBI): domain Bacteria; kingdom Pseudomonadati; phylum Pseudomonadota; class Alphaproteobacteria; order Hyphomicrobiales; family Phyllobacteriaceae; genus Mesorhizobium; species Mesorhizobium sp. WSM4844. Next base: position 32,260 of record NZ_JBVVQB010000033.1, read on the forward strand.
GGGCCCTGCGCAGCCTTGCGAACCACAGGCGCGAGCAAATCCGCGAGCTTATCGATGATACTATGAGCCGGCCGGACAGGCTGGAGAGCATCTCGCGCGAGGAACTGGTGCGCCGCATGCGGGACGACGAAGTCGTGCTGCTCGACGTCCGGCCGCAAGAGGAATACGCGGCCGGGCATTTGCCGGGTGCGATCAACATTCCCGTGGGTGAGTTGGAAGAGCGACTTGCGGAGCTTCCACGACAGAAGGTCATCGTCGCCTATTGTCGTGGTGTCCAGTGCGTTCTTTCTGCTGACGCGCTGTCAATCCTGAGGGCGCGAGGCTGGGCCTCACGCCGGTTCGAAGGCGGCTTTCCCGAGTGGCTGACCCCAAGCCTTGATGTCGACGGCATGAACTACGAAAGCGGCTGACAGAGCCGAAGCCGGCGTCGCCGGGGCAAGCCAACTCAAGGTTCACCCGATAGTGGTTCCAGCTTCGAGCTTCCTCGCCTCCATCATGTTCGGCAAAAAAACCGTCAGCAGCCCGAGCAGCGGCAGATACGAGCAGATCTGAAAGACGAAGTCGATGCCTTTCATGTCGGCGACGACGCCGAGCACAGCGGCGGCGATGCCGCCCATGCCGAAGGCGAAGCCGAAGAAGATGCCGGCGATCATGCCGACGCGGCCGGGCACCAGTTCCTGGGCGAAGACGACGATGTTCGAGAAGGCCGAGGACAGGATCAGGCCGATCAGCACGGTCAGGATCATCGTCCATTCGAAATTGGCGTAGGGCAGGGCCAGCGTAAACGGCAGCACGCCGACGATCGAGAACCAGATCATCGGCTTCTGTCCGTAGCGGTCGCCGAACGGGCCGCCGAGCAGGATGCCCAGCGCCGAGGCGCCGAGGAACAGGAACAGCATGACCTGCGACATCTGCACCGAAACGCCGAATTTATCGATGGCGTAAAAGGTGTAGTAACTGGCGAGGCTGGCGACGTAGGCGTTCTTGGTCAGCACCAGCAGGGTCAGCACCGCCAGCGCGCCCATTACCTTGCGGCGCGGGAAGGGCGAGACGAAGCCTGCCGCCTTGCGGTTGGCGAGCGAGGCGCGCAGCCGGCTGTACCAGCCGCCGACCCGCCACAGCACGACGATGCCGATCAGCGATCCGGCGGCGAACCACGCTATGCTGGTCTGGCCGAACGGCACGACGATGAAGGCGGCGAGCAGCGGCCCGATGGCCTGGCCGAGATTGCCGCCGACCTGGAACAGCGATTGCGCCAGGCCGAACCTGCCGCCCGAGGCGAAGCGGGCGATGCGCGAGGATTCCGGGTGGAAGATCGCCGAGCCGATGCCGATCAGCGACGCGCCGATCAGCAGCAGCCAATAGTGTCCGGCATAGGCCAGCACGATCAGGCCGATCAGCGAGGACGCCATGCCGTAGGGCAGCGAATAGGGCATCGGCCGCTTGTCGGTGACCATGCCGATCAGCGGCTGCAGCAATGACGCCGTCACCTGGAAGGTGAAGGTCAAAAGACCGATCTGCCAGAAATCGAGACGGTAATTGTCCTTCAGCAGCGGATAGATGGCCGACAGCAGCGACTGCATGATGTCGTTGACACAATGGCAGAAGCTCACCGCAAGTATGACGGTGAAGGCCGTCGCTTGCGCCGAAGTGTGGCTGGCCGTCGCCGGCGTGGCGGCGGAGGTGGCTGTCGTATCGGTCAACGCAGGCTCCATGGTTTTTTTGGCGGACGCTCCCGCAGGCGGCCCTTATGGCCCCGCTGCCTTATAAGTTACTTGCCGGGCGACTTCTTTCGTGGTTTGGTCCAATAGTTTCGCGAGTGGGCCAATAGCCAATGCCGCATGGCACCAAAATCTTCAAAGCGGGCGACACCGATCTCGGCCAGTTCACCGATCTCGGGCTGCTGCGCCGCTGGCAGTGGCTGGAGCAGGCCGTCGGGCCGGCGGTGGCCCTGCCGACCGAATTTCCCGACGGCTACCACGTGCCGCAGCACCGTCACAGCCGCAGTCAATTGCTGCATGCGCTTGTCGGCGTCGTGCTGGTGACGACGCGGCATGGGCGCTGGATGGTGCCGCCCGATCATGCGATGTGGATACCCGCCGGCACCGAGCATTCCGTCGAGATGCTTGGCGACGTCAGCATGCGATCGGTCTATGTGATGCCGGACGCCATTGCCGGGCTGCCGGATGGCTTGCGCGTCGTCGGCATCACCGATCTGATGCACAGCCTGATCGTGGAATCGGAAAAGCTGCCGCAGGGCGCCGAGCTTGAGGGGCGCGGCGGGCTGATCATGAGCCTGCTGCTGCACGAAATCCCGAACCTGCCGGAACGGCCGCTCGGCCTGCCTTTTCCTTCGGATCCAAGGCTTGCGGCACTGTGCCGGCGCTTCGTCGCAGCACCCTCGCCGCACGCGACGATCGACGAATGGGCCGATATTGTCGGCATGAGCAGGCGTTCCTTCACCCGCGCCTTTCATCGCCAGACCGGATTGTCGTTGTCGACATGGCGCCAGCAGGCCTGCCTGTTCGCGGCCTTGCCGAGGCTGGCGGACGGCGAGCCGATCACAAGGGTAGCGCTCGATCTCGGCTATGACAGCGTGCCGGCCTTCATCACCATGTTCAAGCGCATGCTGGGGGCGTCGCCGCGCGGCTATATGCGCGGCTCAAGGGACAACATCAGGGTGTCGAACGCTAGCGCATGACCCCGAAAGGATCATGCGCAAAATCAAGGTGCTACAGCGTCCTTTGCGCGTCTCTGGACGCGCGGCGCTGTATCGCGGGCAGATTTCAGTCGAACAGGCTCGACACCGACTCTTCGGTCGCCGTGCGCGAGATCGCCTCACCCATCAGGTCGGCGATGGAGACGACGCGGATGTTGCTGGCGTCGAGCACCGCCTGGGTCGGCTGGATGGAATCGGTGATGACCAGTTCCTGCAGCTTGGAGGCGCCGATGCGGGCGATGGCGCCGCCGGACAGAACGCCATGGGTGGTGTAGGCGGTGACGCTGGTGGCGCCGGCGGCAAGCAGCGCATCGGCCGCATTGCACAAGGTACCGCCCGAATCGATGATGTCGTCGATCAGCAGGCAATCCTTGCCGCGCACGTCGCCGATGACGTTCATGACTTCCGATTCGCCAGGGCGCTCGCGACGCTTGTCGACAATGGCAAGCTGGGCGTCGATGCGCTTGGCGAGCGCGCGGGCGCGGACCACGCCGCCGACATCCGGCGACACGACCATGACATTGGCAAGCCGCTTGTATTTCGCCTTCACATCGCGGGCCATGACCGGCACCGAGAACAGATTGTCGGTCGGGATGTCGAAAAAGCCCTGGATCTGGCCGGCGTGGAGATCCAGCGTCAAGACGCGATCGACCCCGGCCCGCGTGATCATGTTGGCGACCAGCTTGGCCGAGATCGGCGTGCGGCCCGAGGCGCGGCGGTCTTGCCTTGCATAGCCGAAATAGGGAATGACCGCCGTGATGCGCTTGGCCGACGAGCGCATGAAGGCATCGATCATGATGAGCAGTTCCATCAGGTGATCGTTGGTCGGGAACGAGGTGGACTGCAGGATGAAGACATCCTCGCCACGCACATTCTCCTGTATTTCGACGAAGATTTCCTGATCGGCGAAGCGCCTGACGCTGGCTTTGCCCAGCGGAATGTTGAGATAGCGGGCGACCGCTTCGGCCAGCACCCTGTTGGAATTGCCCGCGAAAAGCTTCATGCACCGTTCCTGGTGAAGGATGGAGACTCTGGCAGACTCTCTTGAGCCCCTTAGTCGGGGCTTTTAGCGGCCCGTGCCGGTATTGCAAGCGTCGTGATCGGAATCCGCCGGCTAATCTCAATAAACGTCGACGGCGAGGGAAGCCGGCAACATGTCAGCCCGCCGGTCAGCCCGCTTGCCCGCCAAGCCATGTGGCAAACTGGTCGATCGTCTGGTCGGCGATCGATTGCATGGTCTCCGGCGCGACTGCAGCCCAGCCTTCGCCATCATTGACCGAGGGCGCCTTCTGCTGGCCGTTGATGCGATGCAGCCGGTTGCCTGCCGGGTCATAGACGTCCCAGACATAGATGACGGTGGTATCCTTGCCTTCCGACATCGTCGAGAAATAGCCTTTCAGCACATGCGTCGGGGTCTGTCCGGCGCTTCCTGCCAAGGTGATGCCGCGCTGCTTGGCTCGCGTCTGAAGCTGCGCGGTCAATGGTGTCGCGGCTTCCACCGAGGCGCCGACGATCGGCGCTACCTGCAGGCGGGTGCGTGCGATGACGGCGGCGCTTTTTGCCGGCAGCTCGGTTGCGGGCTGTGCCGTCGCGGAAGGCTGTGTTGTCGCGGAAGGCTGGGCGGTGGCTGCAGGTGCGGTCGGCGTTGCAGCCGTGCCGCTTCCGGGCGTTGCCACGGCCTGCGTCGACTGCGGGGCGATGGCCGAGGGTTCGAGAACGTCCTTCGCGTTGGTGCAGGCGGCCAGCGCCAGCGCCGCGAGCAATGACACGGTCGTCGCATGCGATCGCCTCATTTGCCTCAAAACTCCCTGGCGATGAACGCCTCTTGCATTCTTACCATTATGGATTCATTGCACAATCAAGTCGAGATCATGGCGGGACAGCGGCTTCGGCTGCGATTCAGTCGTCAGATAGGTGCGGCCAAGCGTCATCGCCGTCTCGGTTTCGGAGTCCATGATGATCATGTGGGCGAACAGCGTCATGTTCGGCGCGATCGGTTCGGGATTGCCCTGATAGAACATCGGCATGTCCATCCATGATGGGGTGAAGCGGGCGCCGAGCGAATAGCCGCAGGCGTTGAGCCGGTGCTTGGTCAAATTGTGCGCCTCGAGCGTGCGGGCATGCGCGTCGAAAACGTCGCCGAAGGTATTTCCGGGCGTCATCGCCTTTTCGACCGCCAGAAGTGCGGCGCGCGCCGCATCGAACAGTTCCAGGTGACGTTTCGACACTTTGCCGGTCAGCACCGTGCGCATCATCGCCGCATGGTAATGGTGGAAGACGCCGGCCCATTCGAGCGTCAGCTGGTCGTTCTTGCTCAGCTTGCGGCGGCCAGCCTTGTAACGGCAAAGCAGTGCGTCCACGCCGGAGCCGATGATGAACTCGTTGGCCGGATAGTCGCCGCCGCCGGCAAAGATCGCGCCCTGCATGGCGGCAAGGATCAAGGCTTCGTCGCCACCCTGCTTGATCAGCGGCAGGGCCGCGTCCAGAGCGTCGTCGGCGAGATTTGCGGCCTTTTCCACCTTGGCGATTTCGGCCGGGCTCTTGAACAGGCGCAGCCGGCTGACGATGCCGGACGCGTCGGCGATCTGGCCAAAGGTCTGCAATTGCTCGTCCAGGCGCCGGCCATTGTAGGCGGTCAGCCCGTGGGTGTCGTATTCGACGCCGATGCGGGCGCCGAGCAGGTCGAGGTCGTTGAGCAGATTGCGCAGGTCGATCGCCGGATTGGCGCCGTCGCGGTCGGTCCACAGCACGATGTTGTCGATGATCGAGGTGTGGCGCGCCTGGCGCAGATCGGCCGAGCGCGTGAGCAGGATCATCGAGCCGTCTGCCTTCACCACCAGGCACTGGAAGAAGCAGAAGCCGAACGTATCGTAGCCGGTCAGCCAGTACATGCTCTCCTGCGCAAACAAAAGGACGGCATCGAGCTTCTTCTCGGCGATCTCGATCATCAGCCGATCGCGCCGCGCGTCAAATTCCGACCGTTCGAAATGCAGCGCCATTATTCTGTCTCCAAAACGATTGCCGAAATCTGCCGCCCGTAATCCGGCTCCTTGCGATGGGTGCTGCGCCGGTAGGAATAGAACAGATCCTCCTCGGCGTAGGTGCAGCGGCCGAGCCCATCGGCGGTGACGCCGGCCCGCGTCAGCCGATCGACCGTATAGCGGTTGAGGTCGAACATTGCATGTTCCGACTTCGCCGAGGGCGCGAAATAGCCGATATTGTTGGCATCGACCTCGACGAAACGAGCGATGAATTCCGGGCCGACTTCATAGTTTTCCGGGCCGATGGACGGGCCGAGAACCGCAACGATGCGCTCGCGCCGGGCGCCGAGGCTTTCCATCGCCGCAATGGTGTTTTCCAGCACGCCTGACAAGGCGCCCCTCCAGCCGGCATGGGCTGCGCCGACGATTCGCGCCTCGGCATCGGCGAACAGCACCGGTCCGCAATCGGCCGTCGAGGCGCCCACCGCAATCCCCGGCCGGTCGGTGACGACGGCGTCGGCCTTCGGCCGCTCGCCGGAAAAAGGCTCCCTGGCGATGACGACGTCGGGCGAATGGATCTGGTGGGCGGTCAACAGATGTCTTGATGGCACGCCCATCCAGTCGGCGACGCGGCGGCGGTTCTCGGCGACCTGCGTCGGGTCGTCGCTCGAGCCGGTGCCGATGTTGAGGCCGTGATAGATGCCGCTGGAGACGCCGCCGACGCGGGTGAAATAGCCGTGGCGAATGCCTTGCGCACGCGCTTTCTCCAGCAAGGGCGACCGAACGGGATCCGGTTTGGTCTGATTCAGCATGGCTGCGTTGTTGTCCGTGAGAGCGATTTCGTCAAGCGACAGTCGAAAGATGGCGACAGTCCAACGGCGACAGTCGGAAGGCGGGAGAGTGGGAGAGGCGGCAGTGAAAAGTCAATCCGCCGTTGCAAAGGGCGGAACGGCGATGCCGGCAGGCAGGACAGCAAGCACCTTGAACAGGTCGCCCATGGCTTGCGGGCCGGCGAGGCGTTCGACCTCGCCCGCAATCTTTTCGCGCGCCGCCTCGTTGGCATTGGCGCCGAGCTGACCGGCGCGTTCGAGAAGCCCCATTTCCACCAGGAATTCGCCTTGCGTGGAGAGATGGGCATCGAGGCCATGCGCCCGCACAACCGCGGCAAGGGCGGCGAAATCGACATGGGCGGTGAGATCGGCTTCGCCCGGATTGGCCAGCACATCTTCGTGATCGTGCTTGCGCAAGGCCTGCAAGGTGTCGCCGATCCCTGGCTGGAGGTAGCCATAGTCAAGAAACAGGCCGGCGCCGCCGAGCCCGGCCAATCGCTCGGCGATGCTCGCCATCAGCGCGGCTCGGGCCGGCGCGACCTCGACGATCGCGCCCTGTGGCGCGTTTTCGGCATCGTCCGGCAACAGCGTTGGATCGACCGAGCCGGCGCCGGCGAAGACGTGCAATTCGTCGGCGCCGTCGAGGCCGATCATCCGTTCGCGCCAGCCTGTTCCGGCGCGGACGAACTGGCGGATCGGCACCGCGTCGAACAATTCGTTGCCGATGATGAAAAGCGGGGTCTGCGGCAGCGTGTCGATGCTTTCGTGCCAGCCGATCGCGGCCGGCGTGGCGGCAAGCGTTTGCCTTTGGACATCGGCCAGTCGCGGACTGGTCTCGATCATGGCGAACGACGCACCGGCGGTCAGCGCCGGATCGAGCCGCGCAAGCGTGCGCAGCATGTCCTTCATCAGCGTGCCGCGGCCGGGGCCGATCTCGGCGATGGTGGCCGGCATCGGCCGGCCGGTCGCCAGCCAGGCTTCGTAGAGCCAGACGGCGATCAGCTCGCCGAACATCTGGCTGATCTCCGGTGCGGTGACGAAGTCGCCGGCAGCCCCGAACGGCTCGCGTGTCGTATAGTAGCCGTCCAGCGGATCGAACAGGCAAAGCGCCATGTAGTGGTTGACGGGGATCGGCCCCGCCGCACCGATCAGCTCGACGATGCGGGTTTTCAGCCGGGTCATACCGGCTGTGGCTGCGTTACCGCCCTAGGGCGACGTGCGTCCATTTGGAAAGTACGCCCTGGCACTTTGATTCTACGCATCGTGCTTTCCCAAAATCGATTCCGATTTTTGGCCCGAAGCGGTAGCGGTCGCCATCGCCCAGATGCCGGCCAGCAGCATCGGCAGCGACAGCACCATGCCCATCGTCAGCCAGTTGGTGCCGAGGAGGTAGCCGAGCTGCTGGTCGGGCTCGCGGAAGAATTCGACAAGGATGCGCGAGAGACCGTAGCCGGCGATGAAGGCGCCGCCGACGAAGCGCGGCGTCTTCAGCTTGAGCCTGGAATGGGTGAGGAAGCGCAGGACCAGGAACAGCACCAGGCCTTCGAGCAGCGCCTCGTAGAGCTGGCTCGGATGGCGCGCAAAGGGCCCGCCATTGGGGAATTCGACAGCCCATGGCACGTCGGTCGGCCGGCCCCAGAGTTCGGAGTTGATGAAATTCGCCATGCGGACGAGGCCAAGGCCGACCGGCACGCCGGCCGCCACCACGTCGAACAGCGACCAGGTGCGGATGCCGCGCGACCAGGAAAACAGCGTCATGGCGAGAATGACGCCGAGCAGCCCGCCATGGAACGACATGCCGCCCTGCCAGACGGCAAGGATATCGAAGGGTTGAGCGATGTAGCGCGGCAGGTCGTAGAACAGCACGTAGCCGACACGCCCGCCAAGCACCACGCCGATAGCCGCCCAGACGATGAAGTCGTCGAGATCCTCAGGCTTCATGGGCACGGTGCCGTCGGGCCAGAGCCTTGCATTGGTGACGAGCCGTTTGGCATACCACCAGGCGAACAAAATGCCGACGATGTAGCCGACGCCATACCAATGCACCGCCAGCGGCCCGATCTGGACGATGACGGGGTCGATGTTGGGGAAGGGCAGGGCGGCCAGCGGCAGCATAAGATACTCGCTCAACAGGATCTCCCGGTTGCGATCACGTTCGGGCGCGGACCATGCGGCAGGGTTTTGACGGGGTCAAGGCGACGTGGATGCTTGCATTCCGCGTCGCGCGCCACTACGTCAAATCGAGCAAGCGAGGATTTGCCATGTCGACCGGACCGAACCGCATTCTCGATGAATTCGCCAAGCTGATGACCGACGCTGCCGGTGCCGCGCAAGGCGTGCGCCGCGAAGTGGAAACCGCCTTCAAGGGGCAGGCCGAGCGTGTTCTCAACTCGATGGACCTGGTGCAGCGCGAAGAATTCGAGGCCGCCCGCGACATGGCGGTAAAAGCCAGGGAAGAAAACACCCGTCTCGCTGCGCGCATCGAGACGCTTGAGGCAAAGCTCGCCGATCTGACCGGGCAGGCCGCGCCTGCGGCTGCGGCAAAGCCCAGACCAAAAAAATAACGTTAAACTTTTCCACAAAGCACAATCGCAAAAAGCGCTTTGTCGTGAATCGCTTACCGGCATTGCGTGAATCTTTATGACAGCGGCTTTCCACATGCGAATGACGCAGTGCGAAAAATTGGGCTGGTCACGCGACTCCCGATCAATAGACTGAATTTGTTGCATGATTCGGAGCAGGGTCATGCGCCGGGCGGTGGGGTCCGGTCTGGGGTCTTTGTGCGTTGACGAAGTCCCGGCCGTCCGAGTTCTAGACAAAATTGTTCGTTGTGGGTGCCCCGCCGGCCGAGGCGAAGGAACGACAGGAAGCATTCATGGAACTTCTCGAACTCGAATTCTCGCGCGAAATCCATCCGGTGGATGTTATCGAGCAGGTGGCGCACAACAACGACTGGTCCTTCGAACGGGCCGGCGACGACGAGATTTCGATTTCGGTTGCCGGAAGCTGGACCGACTACCACGTCTCATTTTCCTGGATGGAGGATTTCGAGGCGCTGCACCTGGCCTGCGCTTTCGACATCAAGGTGCCGGAGGCGCGCGCGCTCGAAGTGATGCGGCTGCTTTCGCTGATCAACGAGCAGATGCTGTTCGGCCATTTCGACCTCTGGGAGCAGGAGGGCGCGATCATGTTCCGCCAGTCGCTGCTGCTCGCCGGCGGGGTCGAGCCGTCGAGCCAGCAGGTCGAGGTGCTGCTGTCGTCGGCGCTGGAAGCCTGCGAATGCTACTTCCAGGCTTTCCAGTTCGTCGTCTGGTCGGGAACCTCGGCCAAGGATGCGCTGGCCGGCGTCCTGTTCGAGACCTACGGAAACGCCTGAGCCAGGACCTGATCCTCCATGAGTTCGAGCAGCCAGCGCAAGCCAGAGATCAGCTTCGCCGATTTCGACCGTGTCGACATTCGCGCCGGCACGATCGTCGAGGCCGAGCCGTTTCCCGAGGCGCGCAAGCCGTCGATCAAGCTGAAGATCGATTTCGGCGCTGACATCGGAGTGAAGAAATCGTCGGCGCAGATCACCAAATACTATGCGCCCGAGACGCTGATCGGCCGGCAGGTGTTCGCGGTGGTCAATTTTCCGCCGCGGCAGATCGGCCCCTTCATGTCGGAAGTGCTGACGCTTGGCTTTCCCGACGAGGAGGGTGCGGTCGTCCTCGGTGCGATCGAACGCAGGGTGCCTGACGGCGGCCGACTGTTCTAGCTTCGTCATCCGCGGGCGGAGCGGGAGCGAAGCCGACGCGGCCATATGAACAATTTTCAGTCGAAGAGCCCTTGAGAGACTAGACGGTTTGGACCACCCCAAACGGATTAGTGGACAGCCCACAGGCCCAGGCTTACTGTTTGACGCGACAACTGTCGGGCTGTGCCGCCAATTCTCGGGAGGATACGATGGTTCGACTGCTGACTGCTATTCTCGCTGTGCTTTCCCTTTGCCTCTTTTCGTGGTCGCCCGCCAACGCTGACGCCGTCGACGATCAGGTGAAAGCCGCTTACGTGGCCTGGGACGCTGCGTTCAACAAAGCAGACGCGAAGGCGGTTGCGGCGTTCTACACCGACGACGCGATCTTCTTGCCCGCCACCCATGACATCATCAAGGCACCGGACGGGGTCGAGAAATTCTTTGGCGGCCTCTTCAGCATGGGAGTGACAGGCCACAAGCTCGAACTTATCGAAGCAGAAGGTGACGGCAACCTGCTGTTTGGCACGGCGAAATGGTCGGCCAAGGGTAAAGACGCCAAGGGTGCGGATCAGCCGTGGGCCGGTGTGGCAACCCACGTCTTCGAAAAGCAGGCAGATGGCAGCCTGAAACTCCGACTGCACACCTTCAACTGATCAGCGGCGTTCTCTGCTTCCGACGGCAGGGGTGCGCTACCGGGTCGCTGCCCCAGCTAGCGCAGTCACGATCCAGACGGACGCCAAGAGCTGCACCCTGGCGCAAGTAATTGAAATCGATCAGCGCCTCCGCTTCCCTGGTTTCGGCAAAGCGTTCCGGATGGACCTGTGGAGCCGCCGCCGCCTCAACCCAACAAGTTCTTCACCGAAGGGGCCGCTCGCAGTCACGAAATGGATCCTCGGGTCTGCGCGCCGGCGTTGCCGCCGCTTCGCCCGTGGATGACGAAGGTGGTGTCAGTTTTCGCTGGGTGCCCAGCGCCTCTCCAACCGTCTCCAGGAACATCTCCGCGCAGGCCTTCCAGCTATAGCGCATTGCCCGTTGGCGCGCTTCGGCGCGGTCGACATCGAGCGCGGCGAGCGCGGCCTCACGCAAATCGTTCGATACGGCTCCGCCGACGCCGTCGCCGACAATGTCGATCGGCCCGGTCACCGGATAGGCTGCGACCGGCGTGCCGCTGGCCAGCGCCTCGATGATGACATTGCCGAACGTGTCGGTGCGGCTGGGAAAAATGAAGACATCGGCCGAGGCATAGATTTCGGCCAGTTCGTCGTTCGGGCGGTGGCCAAGGAAATGGGCATCGGGGTATCTCGCCTTGAGCCTGGCCAACTCCGGTCCCTCGCCGACGACCACCTTGCTGCCGGGCAAATCCAGGTCGAGGAAGGCGGCCAGGTTCTTTTCGATCGCGACGCGGCCGACGCAGAGGAAGATCGGTCGCTTGAGCCCCATATCCTTTTTCTTGTCCGGCCGGAAATGGTCGGTATCGACGCCCCGCGTCCATGGCCTGAGCTTGGTGAAGCCGCGCGCCGCCAGATCGTCCGCCAGCGACTGGGTGGCAACCAGCGTGCCTTGTCCGGAATTGTGGAAATCGCGAAGCCAGCGATAGGCCCAGGCTTCCGGTATGGGCAGCCGCGCGCTCAGATATTCCGGAAAGCGCGTGTGATAGCTTGTGGTGAACGGCCGGCCGGCCCTGCGGCAATAGCGCCGCGCCATGATGCCGAGCGGGCCTTCGGTGACGATATGGATATGGTCTGCGTTGCGCGCTTCGATCAGGCGCGCGACGCGGCCCGGCGTCGTCAGCGCCAGCCGGATGTCGGGATAGGTCGGCAGCGGCAAGGTGCGAAAGATATTCGGGGTCAGGAAGTCCGTCTCGACGTCGAACGATTTCAGGGTTTCTGAAAGCCGTTCCAGCGTATGGACAACGCCGTTGACTTGCGGGCGCCAGGCGTCGGTCACCATCAGGATGCGCATAGCAGGCCTTTGCTTGAAAGGTCGTCGGTTTCCTTGATGCGGGGCCGCAAGGCCGAATCAATCAGGATCACGCGCTTCATGCGCGCTCTTCAGCATGGTTTCATGACGGGCCGATGAAGGCAGTACGTCCAATTGGACGCACGTCGCGTGGGTTCTATGTGTAGAGCGCACTTTGTGCGTCCAAGGACGCACGTCGCTCTAATTCAGGCCGGAACCTTGATGACGGCGCGCAAGCCGCCGAGCGGGCTCTTGTCGAGCATGATGTCGCCGCCATGGCTGCGGGCAATGTCGCGTGCGATGGCAAGGCCAAGGCCGGTGCCGCTGGCATCGAGGTTGCGGGCTTCATCAAGCCGCACGAAAGGCTTGAACACGTGCTCGCGCTTTTCAGGCGGAATGCCCGGACCGTCGTCGTCGATGGTGACGAGCAGCGAGCCGCGGCCGTGGTTGGCGTTGATCTCAACCGTCTTGGCATAACGGAAGGCGTTGCCGACGACATTGGACAACAGCCGGGCAAAGGCGTGGGGCCGCACATGCACATTTGGATCGCCGGCGAGCGAGGTCGACAGTTTGCGCTTGCGCAGCGTCGCCTCCTCGCCGAGCTTGTCGAAATAGGCTTCAAGGTTGAAACGGCCGGCGTCTTCCGTTGCCTCGCCGCGGGCAAAGGCGAGATAGCCTTCCAGCATGGACTGCATGTCGTCGATGTCCTGGCCGAGCGCCTCGGTGTCGGCCTTGGTCCCGGTCAGCGCAAGCTGCAGCTTGAAGCGCGTGAGGATGGTCCTCAAATCGTGACTGACGCCGCTCAGCATGGCGGTGCGCTGTTCGAGCTGGCGTTCGATGCGTTCGCGCATCTGGATGAAGGCAAAGCCGGCGCGGCGAACCTCCTCGGCGCCGCGCGGACGGAAATCGAGCGGCATCGGCCGGCCCTTGCCGAAACTTTCGGCGGCCTCGGCCAGCGTCAGGATCGGCCGGATCTGGTTGCGCAGGAACGGGATGGCAATCATCAGCAGCACCAGCGAGGTGCCGACCATCCAGATCAGGAAAATGTGCGTGTTCGAGGCATAGGCCTGGCTGCGGCGCACGAAGGCGCGCAGCACCTTGCCTTCGAGCTGGACGCGGACCTCAATGATATTGGAATTGCCGACCGTATCGATCCAGAACGGACGGTTGATCTGATGGGTGATCTCGGACGAGAGAATTTCGTCGAGGATCGAGAAGAACGGCTTTGGACCGGGCGCCGGCAGCGGATCGGGCGGCAGCAAGTCGATCTTCAGCTGCATGCGATCCTGCGCGATGCGGATGATGTTGGCGTAGTCGGCGTCGTGCGGATAGGTTTCCACCAGGTCGACGATCGCGGCAATGTCGCGGACCGTGGCCTGCGACAGGCGCTGCGTCACGGTCTGCCAGTGGCGTTCCATGAAGACAAAGGCGAGGACCGATTGCAGCAGGATCATCGGCGCGATGACGATGATCAGCGAGCGGGCATAGAGCCGCTTCGGCATGTAAAGCGAAACGAGGCGCCAGAACCGTTTCCAGGCAAGCGGCACGGCCTTCAGTGCCCGCCTGGCGCGAGCGCTCAAGCCGCGATCTCCCGGCCGTTCCAGTTGCGTGGTCGCCATTCGCCCTTTTTGCTCATCCGCAGCCACTCGACAAGGGGCTGCGGGCGGCAGTCTATTCCACGCTGAGCCGATACCCAATACCGCGCACGGTCTGCAGCCAGACCGGATTGGACGGATCGCGCTCGATCTTGCGGCGCAGCCTGTTGATCTGGACGTCGATGGTGCGCTCGCCGACTTCGGATTCGTCGCCGACAAGTTCATGACGCGGTATCGTTTCGCCGGCCCGGGCCGCGAAGATCGCCAGGATCTCCTGCTCGCGGTCGGTCAGCTTCAGAGCCTCGCCGCCGCGCTTGAGTTCCCGCCTGGCGATCTGGAACGTGTAAGGCCCGAAAACCAGCTGCTCGACCTTGGGCGTCGTTGCAGGACCGCCGCGGCGCAGGATGTTGTTGATGCGCAGGATCAATTCTCGGGGATCGAAAGGCTTCGGCAGATAGTCGTCGGCGCCGGCCTCGAGCCCGGTGATCCGGCTGTCGGTCTCGGACAGCGCGGTAAGCATCAGGATCGGCACGTTCTTGGTTGCCCGCAATGCCTTGGCGAGATCGACGCCGGTTTCGCCCGGCATCATGATATCGAGCACGAGCAGATCGAAATCGAGGCCGGCGAGCTTGCGCCGCGCTTCGCCGGAATTTCCGGCAACAGTGACGCGAAAGCCGTTTTCGGTCAGATATTGTTTGAGAAGATTGCGGATACGGGTATCGTCATCAATCACCAGCAGATGCGGCGCATCGTCGTCCGGTGCTGCCGGTTGATCAACCCTTTCAATGGTCTCCATGGCTTTTCCCTGACGTTTTTGCGGGCACAATGTCGATCTGCGCCCTTAGTTCCGGATTGACCATCGCTTCCAGGAAGCGCTCGATCAAGGCGCGTTCGGTGGCTCCGGAATCTTCCAATGCAGCATGGATGCGGCGTGACTGTGGCCGTGCCAGCGCCAGCGCCAGGGCGCGGCCCTTGGCTGTCGGATAGAGCTCGCGCTGGCGGCGGTCGCGCGGACCCTGCAACTGGACGATGTGGTCGGTATCGATCAGTTGTTTGAGCACGCGCGCCAGGCTCTGCTTGGTGATCTTCAGCACGTCGAGGAGTTCGGCGACCGTCAGGCCCGGCCTGCGATTGACGAAATGCAGGACCCGGTGATGGGCGCGGCCGAAACCATAGTCGGACAGGATCTGGTCCGGATCGGAGGTAAAATCGCGATAGGCGAAGAAGAACAGTTCGATGATGGCAAAGTCGATGCCGTCCTCGTCGGTGATCGCCGTCCTGATCGGTTTTCCGGCTGGGTGGCTGCGATCCGTCATCTTTTCTCCGTGCGAAAGGGAAATTATGTCAGTACTATTGACGTAATTTCCCGGCAATGGTAATTTTTGACAAGCTTTTCGGCGGATTGCGAACGAAAAGGCAAGGGAAAGCCGTTTTTCCGGAACTTCCTGTGTTTGCCAGACCTTATATATCCGCCTACGCTTCGAGATAGTGGCCGCCCGATGCGGCTGACAAGAAACGCGCAACGATAATGTGCGGGCGGCCGCCCGCGGGAGGTTACCATGGCATCCGTTCCCTTTGACCAAATGGACGGCTTTATCTGGATGAACGGCGAGTTCGTCCAATGGGCCGACGCCAAGATCCACGTGCTGACCCATGGCCTGCACTACGCCAGCGCGGTGTTCGAGGGCGAACGCGCCTATGGCGGCGACATTTTCAAGCTGACCGACCACAGCGAGCGCCTGCACGAATCGGCACGCCTGCTCGGCTTCAAGATTCCCTATTCGGTTGCCGAGATCGACGACGCCTGCCGCACGCTGTTGAAGAAGCAGGGTTTTCAGGATGCCTATGTCCGGCCGATCGCCTGGCGCGGCAGCGAACAGATGGGCGTCTCGGCGCAAAACAGCCGGATCAACTGCGCCATCGCCATCTGGCAGTGGCCCAGCTATTTCGATCCGGCACAGAAGCTGAAGGGCATCCGCCTCGATCTGGCCGAATGGCGCCGCCCCGATCCGCGCACCGCGCCGTCGAAATCGAAGGCTGCCGGCCTCTACATGATCTGCACCATGTCCAAGCATGCCGCCGAAGCCAAAGGCTATGCCGACGCCATGATGCTGGACTGGCGCGGCCAGGTTGCGGAAGCAACCGGCGCCAACATCTTCTTCGTCAAGGACGGCAAGATCCACACACCCACCCCCGATTGCTTCCTCGACGGCATCACCCGCCGTACAGTCATTGGTCTTGCCAAGGATCGCGGCTTCGAGGTGATCGAGCGCACCATCATGCCGGAAGAACTCGAAGGCTTCCAGCAGTGCTTCCTCACCGGAACGGCGGCCGAGGTGACGCCCGTTTCAGAAATCGGTCCATACCGATTCGAGGTGGGCGAAATCGCCAAGACTCTGATGAACGACTATTCTGCAGCCGTTCAACCCAAGCATGCGATTGCCGCAGAATAACGAAAGTCACAACTTTTTTAACAAGTAGGGGCGGTTTTCGGACTGCCCCTTTTATTTAAGCACCTCGGCATTTGACTTTCGTCCAGTTCGGCGTCTCATGATGCTGTCGCCAGGGAGGCTGGCAGCTATGGAGGGACTGGTAATATGGACATGAACACGCTTCTTCAGATCATTGTTCAGGTGATTATGGGTGTCATTGGTGGCCAGGCGGTGGGCGCCGCGCTCAAGACAGCGGCAATGGGGCAGCTTACCAAAATCCTCGGCGGCGCCCTTGGCGGCGTCGGCGGTGCGGCCATCCTCGGCAGCCTGCTCGGCGGCGGCACGATCGATCCGGCTGCGGCCGCAGCGGCAACGGGCGGATTGGGCAGCGCGCTGAATGTGCAGAACATCCTCGGCGGTGCTGGTGGTGGCGCCATCCTGACGGCCATCATCGGCGCGGTCATGAACGCGACGAAGAAGTAAGCTTAATGCATGTCGCGCAAAAGCATGCCCTCCAGGGCCTGACCCGTGATGCGCAGCGGTTTTGCGATAACGACATGCATAAAAACAATAACTTAAAGCGCGTCGCATAAATCCATTCAGCCGCGACGCGCTTTAGCGGTTTCGGGCTTTTTGCGTGGGCGGCTTCGGCCGCCCATTTCATTTTGGCGTTGTCGCGACAGCCGGATGCGGTGGACGACGTTCGCATGTGTCTCTAAATCAGAAGCGACACAGCGAAAGGACGATCATGGATCAGCTCAACGCCGGCATCGTGCCGGTCACGGCCTTCCAGCAAAACTGCACCATCCTCTTCGACATGGACGACAGGCAAGGCGTCGTCGTCGATCCCGGCGGCGACATCGACAAGGTGCTGGCAGTGCTCAAGGACAATGCGATCAACGCCGGCGCGATCTGGATCACGCATGGTCACATCGACCACGCCGGCGGCGCCATGGAGCTGAAGGACGCGCTCGGCATCGAGATCATCGGCCCGCATGAGGCCGACCGTCCGTTGCTTGCCAATCTCGAGAAGCAGGCGAAACACTACGGCATCACCGAGCCGGTGCGCAACTGCGTGCCCGACCGCTTTCTTGGCGAAGGCGATACCGTCTCGTTCGGCCAGCACGCGTTCGAAGTCTTTCATTGCCCGGGCCACGCGCCCGGCCATGTCGTCTACTACAATCGTGCTGCGAAGTTCGCCCATGTTGGCGACGTGTTGTTCCGCGGCTCGGTCGGGCGCACCGATCTGCCGGGCGGCGACCACGCCGCGCTGATCGCCTCGATCAAGGACAAGCTTCTGCCGCTCGGCGACGACATCGGCTTCATCTGCGGCCATGGTCCCGGCGGCCGCTTCGGCGAGGAGCGCCGGAGCAACCCCTTCCTGATTTAAACGCGTCGTGGCTGCGGAGCGTCACGCGGCGCGCGTCGGTCTCTCCTTTCCTTATGACGCCGAAAAAAAAGCGCTGGCCTTGCGGACAGCGCTTTTTGGGGGGCAGGGAAGCCTCAGTTCGCGGTGCAGAAATGCTGTTCGCCGTCATAGCCGGTGAACGTGCCGGTGCGGCCGTTGAAAGAGCGATAGCGATCCGAACAATATTCATACCAGCCACGGGTCCATGGCTCGGCATAGCCGTCATTGTAGACGACCCGCGGTTCCGTGTAGTAGCGGCGCACCGGGGCGGGCCGTGGATAACGACCATAATCGTCATAGCCGGGGTCGTAATAGCTGGGCTGCGGGTTGTTGAGCGCACCAACGATCAGGGCGCCGGCCGCGAGGCCAAGGACGCCTGCCGCGATCGCATCGCCATTACCCCGGTGGTGCCGGTGGCGCCAGTCACCAGCGCTGGCCGCCGGCAAGGTCGCGAGCGTGGTTGCAACAATTGCGGCGGACAGGACGGCGGTCTTGAAAATTCGGTTCATCTCGGTCTCCTTCATGCCGGCCCGGGTAATCTGCGGCCCGGGTAATCTGGGGGATGCGGTCCGGCTTTACCGAAGATTAATAGGTGACCGTGGCTGAACGGGGGCTGAACGAAATTGGCGGGCTGGGACCAGTCGATTCATCGATCAGGCATGGCGCAAGGCACAAATATCATACGCTCGACAACGAGCGGAGCTGCGCCAGCGGACCGTCCGACGCTGTCTCGAACTCGGCTCAGCCGATCGACAGGTTGACGGCTTTCGGACCCTTGCCGCGCTTGTCCGGCTCGGTGTCGAATGTTACCTTCTGCCCATCCTCAAGACCGGGAAGACCCGACGCCTGCACGGCCGAAATATGGACGAAGACATCCTTCGCGCCATCATCCGGCGTGATGAAGCCGAAGCCTTTGGCATGATTGAAGAATTTGACGGTGCCGGTCTGCGGCATGGGAAGCTCCTTTGATCCCATCAAGTCCAGTCTCGGGCCGGCAAATGCCCGAGTGGAAATTTGTCGTTTATTTTAGCGCCATCGGCAAGAGAAAGTTTTGCGAGCAGTGGCTTGCCGCCCTGGCACGAAAAAAGGCGCGACGAACCGCCGCGCCTTCGAAACTCGGGTCCGGCGCTGAAAGCCGGTTCAAGGCCTTTGGAGCGGCCTCGGGCTCGTTCCTGGCACCTCCGGCCTGGCACGTCCGGGCTGGAGTGAGCGCTGACGGTTCAGTCCGCGCGGAGATTGACCGCCTTCGGCCCCTTGCCCATGCGGTCGGGCTCGACATCGAACGTGACCTTCTGGCCATCGACGAGCGTGCGCAGGCCCGAAGCCTCGATCGCGGAGATGTGAACGAACACATCCTTGGCGCCGTCATCTGGCGTGATGAAGCCGAAGCCTTTGGTAGCGTTGAAGAATTTAACGGTGCCGGTCTGGGCCATTGGGGAAACTCCTTCACCCGTGTCAGTCTTTGTGGTTTGCCCGCCGCCTGACGCCGTGGGCAAGTCCCGGTGGTTGCTTCGGCAGTCATGCATTGGCGCATGGTCAAAACCCCCCGCCGAAAAACGGGGCCGTCAGAGATTCACAGTATCGGGGAAAGGTCGTCCAAAACGTTCCGCTCTCCGGGTCGCAAATGCCCGAACACAAAATTTATCGCACGGAAACGCGGTGGTTGCAAGGTAGCGCCAACGGCCGCCCATAGGCGCGTCCGCACGCACGGCATCGAGAAAGCGGTGTTCTCGCCCGGTGGTCGTCGGCCATAGCCCGGCCACGCAGGCTGGGAGCCTGCAAACAGGGGTTGCATTCGGCGGGTGGAATGGCGAGGATCGGCTTCATTTTTGGCATGCCGTTGTCCCAAACCGCTTCGCACCCTCGGATCAGAGTCCCGTGGGCATGCTTTGGGTGACATGCATTGGAGCGGGGGCTCGAGGGAGGTCTGGTGATGAAATTTCCTGCGGCAATCTTCTCGCGACAGGGTTTTGCCATCCTGTTGCTGTCGGCAGTTCTTGCAGCCTGTACCGCGGTGGTGGTGGAGGAGGACGGACCGGGCTACCGCCCGCCTCGGCCCGAGCCGCAATATTGCACCAGACAATATGATCCGGTCTGCGCCCGGCGCGGTGGCGACCGCCAGACCTTCGCCAATGCCTGCGTCGCCGAGCGGGCCGGATATCGCATCATCAGCGGCGGCCGGTGCCGCGACGGTGGCGGTGATGGAGAGCAGACGTTCTGCACGCGCGAATACCGCCCGGTCTGCGCCCGCCGCGGCGGCGAGTTGCGCACCTTCCCCAACGCTTGCGAGGCTCGCGCCGCCGACTATCGCATCGTAGACGACGGTCCCTGCTGAGAGGCTGGTTTACTCCCCGTCTCCGGGCGGGGAGGCTCATCCATCAACTGGGCGCAGCCGCGCGACGGCAACTGGCGGCTCTTGCTTCTACGCCGGCAGCCTGGCCTTGCGGCAATAGGCGATGAACTCGGCCGCGGGCATAGGTTTGGCAAACAACCAACCCTGACCATAGTCGACGTCGCGTTCCATCAGATAGTCGACCTGTGCCTGCGTCTCCACGCCCTCGGCAATGATCTTCAGCTTCAGCGTCTTGGCCATGTCGATGATATGCGGCGTGACGGAACTGGTGGCGGAATCCGTAGCGATCGTGTCGATGAACGACTTGTCGATCTTCAGCGCATCGAGCGGCAGGCCCTCGAGATGGGACAGGCTCGAATAGCCTGTGCCGAAGTCGTCGATTGCGACCGCATGGCCAAGCTCGCGGGCGCGAATGACGGTCGAATGCGCTGAATCGACGTCGACGAAACCGCGCTCCGTCGCCTCCAGCCAGATCTGCCGAGGCTGAATTCCGGTGTGCTGCAGGGCCTTTTCGATGACCGGAAGGACCTTGCCGTTCTGACGTCGGCCGGGCTGAGATTGATCGCGATGTGGAGCGAACGATTGGCGACAAGAAGTTTTTTCAGGTCCAAAACAACAAGGGCGATGATCTGGTCGGTGATTGCCGCGATCAGGCCGCTCTCTTCGGCCAGCGGGACGAAAAGATCGGGCCGGACCAGCGAGCCGTCGGGTCGTCTCCAGCGCACCAGCGCTTCGGCACCCACGCAATTACCTGTCCTGAGCGCGACGATCGGCTGATAGTGGACGATAAACTCGTGCTTACGCACGGCGATCTGCAATTCTCCAAGCGGCGACAGCCGCCGCCGTGACAGCCAGACAACCATGCCGATGATGAAGGCGGCGATGAAAGCGCCGAGGGGAAGCAACAGCAATTGCCGCCTACGCACGCTGTCGACAATCTGGCTTTCCGGTTCGGTGGCGACGGCGATCCAGTCCGTCCCGCGCACCGCGGCAAACAGATGACCGTCATCCAGGCCTTTGCCCGGATCGGCGATGATCTTGCCGATGCGGGCAGGATCAGGCCCGTTCAGCGCGCTGAGCAGGACGCCCGTGTTTGTCGCCAGGGCAAGCTGAACGTCGGGATCGACGACGATGTCGACAAAGCGCAGGGGGTCGATAAGGACATTATGGCGCTTGTAGTGCAGGGCCATCAGCGGATGGTCCTGGTTGGCCAGGGGCCGTATCCGGGCAGTGACGGCAACGCCGTCTGCAGCGGTGAAATCCGGTGCGGCTTGCGCAACGCTTCCTTCGGTCGGTCCCCAGGATGTGCATTTGAGCAGGCCGTTTTCGAAGTAGCCCATTTCTTCGATCGAGCGCGTGTTGATGGTGAGCCGCCGCATGCGGGCAATGTGGTCCACCGAACAGCGGTCGCCGGTGAACCGGTCGATCTCCCGCAACGCGCCGGCTGCATCCTTGAGGGATATGCTGGCCCTGGCGATCGCGCGGTTGGCGAACAGCTCCAGCCGCTCGTGTTCTTCTTGAACCGCCAGGACCCATGAAAAGTGGAACATCGCCGCGATGGGCACTATCGCCCCGAGCAGGGCCAGCACCACCGCAGTCACGATGATGCGCGACCTGTCCATGTGCGCCTCCCTGCCTTCGGCTGCGAGCGACGATTTCGCGCGCGGCCCGCCAGGCAGCCAACCGTGATCGGGCCCGGTTCCAGCGGACCTTATAGGGCTTCGAAATTACGTGATCTTTAATCTGGCCCGCGATGGCTGGATGAATGCAGGGCTGCTCATCCGTTTGCCGCTAGCCCTTGGACTTCGGTTTCAAACCGGCTTCCGCCTGCTTCACAGCCGAGCCGAAGGGGGAGACCGGTTTTGCCGCCGTCTTGTCCTTCTTGGGCTTGCGTGTCTCGCGGTTGCTGCGCTGTTGACCCTTGGCCATTTCCTGGTCCCTCGTGATTGGTGAACATGGTGGCGACGGTTGATGGGCGGCTAGCTGTTTGGATCGTCGGCCACTTCGAGATTGTCTTCCGTGGTGACCCGCTCATGGGTCTCCTCGTCGCTGCGGATGCGGTATTGCGGCGAGCCGTCCTTGACCGGCAGCCTGCTTTTGATCTGGAACAGCTCGGCGGTCTTCTGGACAAGGCCGGTGCGACTCTTCATGCGAACGGTCTGGCCGATCGCGAAAAGATGCGCTGGCGTGTCGGTGCGCGGGCGCGCGTTCTGCTGGAAGCGGATCATACGGCATTCTCCTGGTCGCGCCTCAGCGCGGTTTCGAGTTCGGCGAAGTCGATGGCGACCAATTGGCTGGTCTGGCTTTTCACCGTCCTTGCCGGCAGGTGGATGAATGTGGCGACACGGCGCCAGGCAAGCCACGAGATGCCATCGACAAGCTCCTCATCATGGTCGATGTCGTAGTCGCCGGCCGGCAATTGTCCGTCCAGGCCGCCAATCATGAACGGTGCCTCGAAATGCGCGATGGAATGGGTAGTTCGGCCAGACATTCTCGTGCCTCGAAGTGCGTCTTGGATCCGACAAGATGGTGCCCGCTTGCGGCACCGGGACTTAAGGTCGTGGGTCCCTGTTCGGCAATTTGGGTATCGGCAATTTGGGTATCGGCGATCTGGAATGAGTTTGGCGGGTCGAGAACTTCTGACGCCGCGAGATGCCAAGCTTGGCCCAAAAAACGATCTCAATTCATTAATCCCAAAATGCGGTTTATTCAAGAAGATTCCCGCCCGTCGCCGACCTTGTCGTAAATTTACTTTTCTAGGGCTATTAGGGAAATGGTGATACAGTCCGGAAACTTCACAAGAATTGTTTGAGATTGTGCCGGAAAAATTCATCCAGGCATCGATTTTTATTTATATCTGAAAGGAAAAATCATGGTTTCCGTGAAAACACCTAATGGTTCGACCGTAACCATCAAGCCGATTGTCAAGCAGGTCGCCGGGCCTGCGAAAGTCGTGTCGGCACGGCTGACGATACGAAGTGACGAGGCAGCAAGGCGCAGGATCGCCGATACCGACGGCACGCTGCGGCGGGCCAGACAGGTTGCGGAGACCAACCGCCTGATCTGACACGGCCGGCCCATGAACCCAGGATTTCCGGCAAGCTGGCCTGCGAACCCTTGAACCTGCCGCGCCGATGGCTTAGATCGCGGCAGGCGGACAAAACACGGCAGGTTTCCCATCAACAGAGATCCGAGAAGACCGGCAGGCGCGGGCGGCAATTTCGGCTCAGGCGGACAGCCGCCGCTGGGGCTCGACCAGCGCGTGCAGCAGGCACTGCAATTGCATCAGGCGGGGCGCCGACAGGAAGCCGAGATGCTCTACCGGCAGGTGCTGGCGCAAAAGGCCAATCATGCGGCGGCAGCACATTTCCTCGGTTTGCTGCTGCACCAGACCGGGCGCAGCGCCGAAGGACTTGATCTCCTCGAGCAGTCGGTGCGCCTGCAACCCAAGAATCCAGATTTCCTCAACAATCTCGGCACGGTGATGCGCGACCTCGGCCGTGTCGGTGCAGCCGTTGATTTCTTCCGTGGCGCGGTGGCAATCCGGCCGGAGCAACTCGCGGCGCGCGACAATCTCGGCTCCTCGCTGAAGCAACTCGGCCAGTTCGAGGGCGCGGAGGAGATCTATCGCGGCACCATCGGCCGCAATCCGTTCCATGTCCGCGCCCGCATCGGGCTTGCCGAGACGCTGCAGGAGGCTGGGCGGCTCGACGAGGCGCTCGCCGTCTTCCGCGAAGCATTGGCAATTCGGCCGAAGGACGCCGACCTGCTGCACGGTCTGGGCGTCGGGCTGATGGAGAAGGGCAGCCTCGCAGAGGCAGCGGAGCATTTCCGGCAGGCGCTGGCGGTCGATCCCGGCATGGCCAGGGCCTGGCTGCTGCTCACCCAGGTCAAGCACCAGCAGGAGCGCGACGCCGAGCTTGCCGGGATGGAGGCGCAGCACGCCAAGGCGCCGGACGGCAGCCTGGCGCGCATGCAGCTTTCGTTCGGCCTCGGCAAGGCCAATGACGACCTGAAGGATTATGGCCGTGCCTTCGATTATTTCGCCGAAGGCAATGCCATCCGCCGCATGGGCATCGACTATGATGCGGACAAGACACGCGCCGAATTCGAAACGATGAAGGCGGTGTTCGACAAGGCCTTCTTCGATAACCACAGACCGAGCGGGATTGCCGACGACACGCCGATCTTCGTCGTCGGCATGCCGCGCTCCGGCACCACGCTTGTCGAGCAGATCATCGCCAGCCACCGCCAAGTCTATGGCGCGGGCGAGCTCGGCATTTTGAAGACGGCGGTGGGAAAACAGTTTCCGCCTGGTATGAAGGGCGGTTTCCCCAGCGGGATCGCCGACATGCCCGACAAGGCCTTTGCCGAGGCAGGCCAGGCCTATCTGGACCTGCTGCACGCCCGCTATCCGGGTTTCCGGCATGTCACCGACAAGATGCCCGGCAATTTCCTGTTGGTCGGCTTCATCCATCTGATGCTGCCCAAGGCCAAGATCATCCATTGCGCGCGCGACGCGGCGGCGACCTGCCTGTCGATCTACAAGGTGCATTTCCGCGGCGACAGCCACCGCTACGGCTACGACCTCGGCGAGCTTGCCGATTTCCACAATCTCTACACCGACATCATGGCGCATTGGCGCACCGTTTTGCCTGATGTCGTGCATGATGTGCGCTACGAGGATTTCGTTGCCGACCAGGAAGGGCAGACGCGGGCGCTGATCGCCTATCTCGGCCTGCCATGGGACGATGCAGTGCTGTCGTTCCACGAGACCGACCGGCCGGTGCGCACGGCGTCGGCGGCGCAGGTGCGCCAGCCGATGTACCAGGGCTCGGTCGATCTGTGGAAGCGCTATGGCGAGCGGCTCAAGCCACTGCTCGACCGGCTGGCGTAATGCGTTGCGGGCCTACAGCTCGAGGAAGGGCTGAAAGCCGCCGAAGATCATGCGCTTGCCGTCGAACGGCATCGCCGACCAGTCGGATTTCAAGCGTGGGTCGGCCATCACCTTGGCCATGACCGCATCGCGGCTCTGCCGCGATTCATAGACGACCCACGAGAAGACGACGATCTCGTCGTCCTTGGCCTGCACGGCGCGCGGGAACGAGGTCATTTCGCCATAGGGCACGTCGTCGCCAATGCACTCCACATAGGCGAGCGCGCCATGCTCCATCCAGACGGTGCCGCCCAGTTGCGCCATTTTCTTGTAGGCATCGAGATTCGCCTTGGGTACGGCGAGTACGAAACCATCGACATAGGACATTGTGGTTCTCCTTGGGTTGGATTTTCCTTCTCCCCTTGTGGGAGAAGGTGGATCGGCGCGCAGCGCCGAGACGGTTGAGGGGTGCTGGACGGAGTGCCGTCATTGCAATCTGGAACACCCCTCATCCGACCGAGCTTCGCTCGGCCACCTTCTCCCACAAGGGGAGAAGGAAAGGAGGCGCTACGCTGCCTTTACTGGCGCGTTCATCGCCCACTCCACGCCGAAGGGATCAGTCAACTGACCCCAGCGATCGCCCCAGAACATCACCTGCAGCGGCGTGCCGACCTTGCAACCGGCATCGATGGCGCGCTGCCACCAGGCGTCGATGTCGTCGCTGCCGAGATGCAGCTGCATGGTGAAGCCCTGCGGCTTCACCGGGGCCATTCCGTGCTCGGGATAGAAGTCGGAAATCATCAAGGTCGAACCGTTGATGTGGAGATGGATGTGCATCGTCCGGCCCTGCTCGTCCGGCGGGTAGAAGATGACCTGCTCGGCGCCGAAGGCCTTCTGATAGAATTCCGAAGCCTTGAAGGCGCCGTCCAGCTGAAGGTAGGGCGTCAATCCGCCGAGGACTTTCGCTTTAGGCTGGGTTTGGGGCTGGTCGTTCATCTTTTTGCTCCTCTCTGCGTTTGGTTTGACCTTGCGGATCACAGGACGAATGAAGCGGCGGCGATCCTACATGGCCGCTGCTGTTTTTTTGATGCCGAGCGTGCGACGGCCGCCCTTGTCAAGGAGCCCCCTTGTCAAGGAGCCAGGCCAATCCGCGGGCTGTTCTGTGCGTCGATGACGATTTCCGGCCAGCCGATGTCTTTGCGCAGTTCGATCGGCAACGAAAGGATGGCACGCTCGCTGCGGTAGCGGGCGCGCGCCGCTGAGTAACGGGTCGCTATGCGGCCTACGGATGACAGAATAGACATGATGCTCTCTCCTCGATTGGCGCCGGCATCACCGTGTCGGCATCCCAAGGACGTGGCGCGCGGCCATGATCCGACAGAGCGCTGGAATTTTTTTGCCGCAGGACCGGATTCACTCCACCGTCGATGATCTCAAGCAGCTTCCATCCGCTCGATTGCGTCGAGTTCGGCCTTCTTGGCTTCGCCCTCTACCGCGAGATCGTAACTGGACTGCATGTTCATCCAAAACTGCGGCGTTGTTCCGAAGAACTTGGCAAGGCGCAGCGCGGTGTCGGGAGTTACCGGTGTCGTCTCGCTGGCTAGGCGCTCGATGCGCGTGCGCGGAACATGCAGCTTTTTGGCCAGCGTGTAAGGCTTCAGACGAAGCGGAACAAGAAATTCCTCTCGAAGGATTTCTCCGGGGTGGATCGGGGTGTCAAAGTACAACATTACAAGCTCCTGGCAGTGAGCGGTTGACAACAGTTAATTGCCAAGGAAAGCGATGATCATGCGTCGTGCATCGTGGTATCGAGCCCTAGGTCAGTGATAGTCGGTGATTTCGACATCCTCTGCTTGCCCGTCCACCCACCGAAAGCAGACGCGGAACTGATCGTTGATGCGAATTGAATGCTGACCGGTACGATTGCCTTTCAGCGGTTCAAGCCTGTTGCCGGGCGGCGTCTTCAGGTCCGCCAGTTCAGCGGCGTTGTCGATCATGAACAACTTACGCTGAGCCGAACGAACAAGATCAGAGGGGAAGCCCTTCGGAGCCTTGCCTTTCGAAACCGCCTCGCTGGTCCTGTCCTTGAACGAACGGATCATCTGCCGTCTCCAGGAAGCGTACCATCACATGATACGTCTCGGAAGTCAAGGAAGCGTCTCATAGTGTGATACGAAATTCTTGTGATCTGAAGGTCGCGCTGACGCGTCGGAACGTCGTCATAAGTGTCTATCTCCATCCGGGGCGTTACTGCTCCACCTATGAAGGGCATTCAGAAGGGCCGCTCAGCCGAGCAAGCGGCCCCTTCGTGGTCAGATCACACCTGCCAGAGATCATCGACAGACATCCTGCCGCCAAATCACTCAACCTGCCGTCCGGGCGACCTCCCGGAAGAAATCCTCCGGGCTGTCGATCTCGGCCAGCCGCCGCTTCTCGATCAGCCAGAAGCGGTTGCCGATCGCCCTGATAAAGGAGCGGTCGTGCGATGCCAGCACGCAG
Organism: Mesorhizobium sp. WSM4844; assembly: GCF_055811775.1. Lineage (NCBI taxonomy): Bacteria > Pseudomonadati > Pseudomonadota > Alphaproteobacteria > Hyphomicrobiales > Phyllobacteriaceae > Mesorhizobium > Mesorhizobium sp. WSM4844. The sequence goes on from NZ_JBVVQB010000033.1 coordinate 59,645, forward strand.
CTCGCCTGATGGCCGAGCAATTCTGCCTCCAGCGCCTCCTGGCCGTCGATGTCGAGATGGTTGGTCGGCTCATCGAGCAGGTAGAAGTTGGGATTGGCAAGCCTGAGCGCCAGCATCATCAGCCGCGCCTTCTGTCCGCCCGACAGCACGCCGATCCTGCGCTCCTGCATGTCGATGCGGACGCCTGCGCCCGCGAGCAGCGAGCGGGCGCGCTGCTCGCCGACATCGAATCTGCGCGAGAGCATCGCCAGCGGCGTGTCGTCGCCGCTGATGCCCGACAATGCCTGGTCGCTGTAGCCGAGCACCGTCGACGGCGTCACCTTCACGCCTTGTGTTGCCGTCTCCGGCTCGACGACGGCATTTCTGATCAGGCTGATCAGCCGCGACTTGCCGACGCCGTTGCGGCCGAGCAGCACGATGCGGTCGCCTTGGCAGATGTGGCGCTTGCCGGTCCTGAACAGCAGCGTGCCGTCAGGCGTTTCGACCGCCACGTCGTCAAGCGTGATCAGCACCTTGGCATGGGTGCCGCGATTGGCGAGCTTTATCGCGCCCGCCGATTTTTCGCGGTGCGCCGGTGCTGCGACCTCCTCGAGGCGCTGGGCGCGCTGGTTGAGCTGCTTGGTCTTGACCGTCAAAAGGTCGCTGCCCGAATTGATGCCGATGTTGTTGAGCTTGGCCGCCTGCCGGCGCAATTGCTGCGCCACCTTCATGTCACGCTGGAATTTGCGCTCGGTCGAGGCGTCGACTTCGCTCAACGCATCGCGTGCCCGCGAATAAGGCAGCGAAAATACCGGCGACTGCTCGGGGCGCAGGAACAGCGTCCGGTTGGTCGTCGCGTCGAGGAAAGCCCGGTCGTGGCTGGCGATCACCACCGGCACCTCGCGCGGCAGTGCGTTCAGCCAGGTTTCGAGCTGGCTGATCTTGGCGAGGTCGAGATGGTTGGTCGGCTCGTCGAGAAGCAGGACATCGGGATCGGTGACCCAGACGCGGGCGATCAGCGCCAGTCTTTGCCAGCCGCCGCTCAAGGCCCGCATCGGCCGCTCGCGCATCGGCTGCGGCACGTCGAGTGAATCGAGAACGACATCGACGCGCCATTGCTCGCTTTCGGCCTGCTCGGCCTGCAAGGCGTCGGCCACCACCTGCTGAAAGCCGTGCTCGGCCAATGCTGCGGGAATGGCTTGCTCGACATAGCCGACGCGCAGGCCGCGCGTGCGTGTGATGTCGCCGGATGTCGGCTCCATCTCGCCGGTCAGGCACTTCAGCAAGGTGGACTTGCCGCGGCCATTGGCGGCGACGATGCCGAGCCGGTCGCCGGTGCCGATGCTGAGGGCAAGGTTGGAAAAGAGCGGCGCACTCATGGTGACGCCGAGGGACTTGAGGCTGATCAGGGCCATGTTGGTTTCTCTGGTCTGCCCGGAATGAATTCCGGTTCGATGCACTTTGACGGTGCGCAGGCTGGCCATCAGGCTCGGCGTTACAGCACCACGAAGGGCAGGACCAAGAAAATCGAAGCGGGAGAACCCGGACCGTCTCTGGTCAGCCCTGCAAGCAAGCTCGCAGGGCAGGGACAGGGCCGCGCTGACGGTGGTGGTTGAAAGACACGCAGCCCCTCCTTTCAAGACGTTCGAGTTGTAGAACTGGCTACACCAAGGGAGGGGCCGATGGCAAGGGCGGGCGCATCCCTTCTCCCCTTGTGGGAGAAGGTGGATCGGCGCGCAGCGCCGAGACGGTTGAGGGGTGCTGGACGGAGCACCGCTTTTGCCAAGCTGGAACACCCCTCATCCGACCGAGCTTCGCTCGGCCACCTTCTCCCACAAGGGGAGAAGGGAAGCTCGCTACCGTCCCGGCCTGCCCGTCTTACCCGGCCGGCGCTTTTCACGGCGGGCATCGGCTGGATCTTCGTAGGAGCCGATGCCGGCGCGCTGGCGGACAACTGGCTTGGCCGAACCGTCGCGTTCCTTCGCGCCCACAGGTGGGGAGATCGGCTGTGGCTTGGCCGGGACTTTTCCCTCAACAGGCTTTTCAGTCCGTCGCACCGTCATCTCGTCGAGCGAGTTCTTCTTGAACAGCGGCTTGATCGGCTCGCCCGGTATGCCGAAATCCGAGCCGTGCGCCTCTTCGGCCGACTGTTTCTTGAACAGCGAGCGCGACACCGCCCCGGCCGGCGTCGGCATGTCGGTGCCCGGACCCATCGCGTCGAGCGAGGGTTTGGCGAAGAGCGGCTTTTTGACCGGCACGGCGCCGTCGGCGCCCATCTCGTCGAGCGCGGGCTTGCGGAACAGACCCTTGCCGTCATCATCCACCGTGCGGTGGATGGCGCGGCCCTTGTTGTGCTTGCCCTTTTCGCGGCCCGAAACCGGGCTTTCCATATCGGCATATTTGGCCAGCGGATCGTCGGAGATGGACAGTTCCATCTCGCGCAGCCGCTTGATCTCGTCGCGGATGCGGGCCGCCTTCTCGAAGTCGAGATTGGCGGCGGCGTCGCGCATCTGCTTGTCCATCGCGTCGAGATGGGCTTTCAGATTGTTGCCCATCATCGCGCCGGCGCTGTCGGTGAACTGCGAGATGTCGGCGCGGACGTGGTCCTTCTCGTAGACCGAGTCCAGGATGTCGGAGATGCGCGACTTGACCGATTCCGGGGTGATGCCGTTGGCCGCGTTCCACTCCATCTGCTTTTCGCGCCGGCGGTTGGTCTCGGCCATCGCCCGCTCCATCGAGCCGGTGACCTGGTCGGCGTAGAGGATGACCTTGCCGTCGACGTTTCGGGCGGCACGGCCGATGGTCTGGATCAGCGAGGTTTCGGAGCGCAAAAAACCCTCCTTGTCGGCATCGAGAATGGCGACGAAGCCGCATTCGGGGATGTCGAGGCCTTCGCGCAAAAGGTTGATGCCGACCAGCACGTCGAAGGCGCCGAGGCGCAGGTCGCGCAGGATCTCGATGCGCTCCAGCGTGTCGATGTCGGAGTGCATGTAGCGGACGCGAATGCCCTGCTCGTGCAGATACTCGGTCAGGTCCTCGGCCATGCGCTTGGTCAGCACGGTGACCAGCGTGCGGTAGCCGGCCTTCGTCGTTTCGCGGATTTCGCCGACGACGTCGTCGACCTGGGTCTTGGCCGGGCGCACCTCGACCGGCGGATCGATCAGGCCGGTCGGGCGGATGACCTGCTCGGCAAAGACGCCGCCGGACTGCTCCATCTCCCAGGCGCCGGGCGTCGCCGAAACCGCGACCGAAAGCGGGCGCATCGCGTCCCATTCCTCGAAACGCAGCGGCCGGTTGTCCATGCAGGACGGCAGGCGGAAACCGTACTCGGCCAGCGTCGCCTTGCGGCGAAAGTCGCCGCGATACATGCCGCCGATCTGCGGTATGGTGACGTGGCTTTCGTCGATGAAGACCAGCGCATTGTCGGGGATGTACTCGAACAGGGTCGGTGGCGGATCGCCCGGCTGGCGGCCGGTGAGATAGCGCGAATAGTTCTCGATGCCGGCGCAGGAGCCGGTGGCTTCCAGCATCTCGAGGTCGAAGCGGCTGCGCTGCTCCAGCCGCTGCGCCTCGAGCAGGCGTCCGGCGCGCTCGAGTTCGACCAGCCGCTGCTTGAGCTCTTCCTTGATCGATTTGATAGCCTGATTCAAGGTCGGGCGCGGCGTCACATAGTGCGAATTGGCGTAGATCTTGACGCTCTTCAATTCGCCGGTCTTCTGGCCGGTCAGCGGGTCGAACTCGGTGATCGCCTCGATCTCGTCGCCGAACAGCGAAATACGCCAGGCGCGGTCTTCCAAGTGGGCCGGAAAAATCTCTATCGTGTCGCCGCGCACGCGGAACGAGCCGCGGACGAAATTGATATCCTGCCGCTTGTATTGCTGCGCGACGAGATCGGCGAGCAGCGCGCGCTGGTCGAGCCGGTCGCCGATCTGCATCTGGAAGGTCATCGCCGTGTAGGTCTCGACCGAGCCGATACCGTAGATGCAGGACACCGAGGCGACGATGATGACGTCGTCGCGCTCCAGCAGCGAGCGCGTCGCCGAATGGCGCATGCGATCGATCTGCTCGTTGATCGACGATTCCTTTTCGATGAAGGTATCCGTCCGCGGCACATAGGCTTCCGGCTGGTAGTAGTCGTAGTAGGAAACGAAATACTCGACGGCATTCTCCGGGAAGAATTTCTTGAACTCGGAATAAAGCTGCGCGGCCAGCGTCTTGTTGGGGGCGAGGATCAAGGCAGGGCGCTGCGTCTCCTCGATCACCTTGGCCATGGTAAAGGTTTTTCCCGAGCCGGTGACGCCGAGCAGCACCTGGGTGCGGTCGTTGTCGTTGACGCCCTCGACAAGGTCCTTGATCGCCGTCGGCTGGTCGCCGGCCGGCTCGAAATCCGACACCATCTTGATGGCAATGCCGCCTTCGGATTTTTCGGGCCGAGCCGGGCGGTGCGGCGTCCACAGCACGCCGTCCTTGTGCAGCGGGTTGCCGGATTCGATCAGCGCCGACAGCGCCGCAACAGTGGCGGTGACGCCGCCGGAGGCCATGGTCTCGGCTTCCTCCAGCGAAACATCGAGGCCGGCGACCGGATTGAGGCCGGCCGCGGTTCGCTCCCTGGCAGACGCCGCGCCACCCATGGAGGTGCCGCGCGCCGTGCGGCCGGGGGAAGAGGAGCGTTCAGGGATCTTTTTCGCCTTGGCGACTTCCCTCCCCCTTGAGGGGAGGGTGGCGGCGGAGCCGCCGGGTGGGGTCGGTGCGGCCGGGCTCGACGTGCCCTCATGTTGAGCGCTTCCTTTGCCGACCCCCTCTGTCGCCTTCGGCGACATCTCCCCCTCAAGGGGGGAGACTTGGCGCCCTTCCTTTTCGGCCTCCTGCTCGATCTGCTCGGCCCAATCGGCGATCGAGCCGGTCAGCGGCGGGCCTGACAATTCAGCCTGCGGCGCCTCGGCAAAACCGCGCTTGTGCAGCGGCTCGGACGCATCGAGGAAATCGGTCAACGGGCTGCGCCGCTTGGGCGGCGAAGCACGATCGTCACGCGCCGGCGGCGGCGTCTTTTTGTCGGGAAGTTTGGCCATGCCCCAAATATGGGAGGTATCGGCCAAAATGGAAAGAGCGGAGTGGCCAGGGGCGCGAGGGGAAACCAGGCTGCTGACACAAGGGTGTCAGGAGCGATGTCGAACGCGCCCTCAGTTGAACCACAGCGCAAAGGTCAAAAACCCGGCGCCGCCGAACTGGCGCCGGATCTGGTCGAACTCTTCGCTGGTGAGGATCTTTCCGCTGTCGAGATAGGGCGCGATGGCCGGGCCGGTGATCGACAGCACCAGGTCGAAGGGCTTTGGCTCGTCGAAGAAGCGCTTCATGTTGATGCCTTTGTCGGCGAAGCGGAAATGCGGCAGCAAGGTGCGGCCTTCGAGCAGGTCCTCGGCCATATCAAGCGCGGCGTGCCAGGCCTGGACCTGCTCCTCGCCGACCTCCAGGCCGGTGAGCGGGCTGGCGCCTTTCTGTTGCGGGCCGGGCAGCCATTCACGGTCGTTGTCGGTCTCGGCGCGGATCGCCTTCCAGTCTTCGCGGGACAGCCGGATCATCTCCATGAGATGGCTACGCGCCGCTTGCCGCCGCTCCGGTTCGACCACCGGCCAGTTGACCAGATGGACCAGCGAGATGAAGTCTGCGATGCGCCACTCGGCCGACAACATGCCGCCGCCCATGCCGCCGTCCGGCGGCACGAGCGTGTCCTGCAGCGGCAGTTTTGCGCGCGGAAACAGCATGTGGAACGAGCCGTCGAAGGCGTTGCTGAAGTCATGCGCCAGCCAGAAATCCGCCTGCGCCATCAGGAATTCGGCATAGCCCTGCAGCCAGTAGCCATCGGCGCGGTCGAAGCGGAAGGTGAGGGCGGGTGCGGCCGGGTCTGGCGCACCGCCGCCGCGTGACAGGGACGCCATGATCGCGGCGGCACTTTCGTCCGGCGCGATCTGGCCGTCCTCGTTGAGGTCGATGCCGAGACGGGTGAGGTCGACCTCGATGCCGGTGTCGGCATCGGCAGGCACGGATCCAAGCGTGGCTGCGGACTTTTCCAGCCGATCGCGGAAGGCGACCAGGATGGCGCGGAAGCCGTCGTAGGTCAGTGGCGCGGGATTGGGATTGTCCGGCACCGGCAGCCGCATCAGCGGCAGCATGAACGATTGCGGGCTTTCGAAACCGTGGCGGTGCAGGCCGCCCGCCAGGATCTCCAGCGCGGTGAAGAACTGGCCGGCGCCGGCGGCGTAGGCCGACGCAGGATCAGTGGGCGCAGCGGCTTCCAGCGCAGCAAGCGTGCTGTCGCGGTCGGCTACGGTTTTTGCCTCGAACAGGGCGGCCGGTTCGCGGGCCGCGGCACCGGCGGAAGCAACCGGCAGCAGCAGAAGAAGGGCGGATGCCAGCAGGCTCGGAAATCGCGTCATCTTGGTCCTCCGGTATGCCGTTCGGCGGCAACCATATACGCATCTTGTGTGTTGCGCCTACTGCGGGCTTCTGGCCGCACGATTGCGAACGGAGGCGCTTCGCTATATCGGGCGCATCGTCTACCGTGGCCATTCATCCCGGTGCAGGCTGCGCGTGTCGAATTATCCGCTTTCCTACAAATTGTCCTGGCTGCCACGCTTCTTGAAGCCTTCGCTCAGCGGCGATCGCCAAGGCCTTGCGCCAGCGGCAGGAATCATGATCGAGCCGCCACCGGCGCGGACGGTGCGGTTCGCCTTTGTCGGCGATATCTCGGCGGTGGCCAATCGCAGCGCGCCGCAATGCGACCCGGCGATCGCCACGCTGCTCGGCTCCGCCGATCTGGTGATCGGCAATTGCGAAAGCCCGGTGGTGGAGCGACCGAGCGCGGCGATGGGCACGAAGCTTGGCACCCGTCACGCCATGACCGAGCGGTTTCTTGCCGAGGCGCTGGCGTCAGTAGGCATCTCGCGTGAGAAACTGGTGCTGTCGCTCGCCAACAACCATGCGCTCGACCAGGGCGTCGAGGGTTTTGACGAGACCGTGGCAGCGCTGGAACGGCTTGGCATCCGCAGCATCGGTACCGCGGCCGCCGGTCCGGTCGAACGCGTCGCAGTCGGGCCGCTGACAATAGGCTTCGCCGCCTTCACACTGTGGCGCAACGCCGGCGCGGCGGCGTTCGCCGGCCGTGTGTCGATGCAAGGCGACCCCGCACTATGGCCGCGCCGCGACGCCGTCGACCTTACCTGCGCCGTGCCACATTGGGATTGGGAATTCCGGCATTTTCCGCAAGCTGAAACGCGGGCGCTGGCCCGGCGTCTGGCCGCGCAGGACGTCGGGCTGATCGCTGGCCACCATGCCCATGTCGTGCAGCCGGTGGAGCGGATCGGCAAGGCGCTCGTCGCCTATGGGCTCGGCGATTTCCTCGGCACCGCCTTTGCGCGCCAGCCATGGCCCGGCCGCATCGGTAGCATCCTGACCGTCGATATCAGCGCCGACGCCGGCACGCGTGGCGCCATTGCCGCCTACCGGCTGCATCCCTTGATGCGGCTGCGCGCCGGCGACCATGAGCGGCTGGTTCCCGTCGAGGCGCTGGAGGACCGAATGCGCAGCAAAGTCGAAGGCCGGTTGACTGCGATTTTTCCGTAGCGCCGTAAGTGAGGGCTAGTCGCACGTTGCTTATCGCACAAGTATGGCGCTGCCCCTCATTGTCCTGCCGGACATTTCTCCCCGTAAACGGGGAGAAAGACGCCGTCATTTGATGACTTCACGAATCACAGCCTCGCCGAACGAGCGCCAGCGCAGCGACAGCGGGCTTCTCCCCGTTCACGGGGAGAAGGTGCCGGCAGGCGGATGAGGGGCAGCGCAAACATCTGCTTGAGGAGCGCTGCCTCTCAGTGCTGTAGTCGAGATGTCGATAAAATCGGCTATCATGAGTTTGTTAGGGGCGTGGGATGGCGATGGAAGCAGCGGATTTCATGCCTGATGAAGCTGACATCGCCGGCATCAAGCGCAATCTCGCGGCCTACGAGGCCGAAAGGGCTTCGGCCTACCGGCAAGTCCGCTGGCGGGTGCCGCTGTTCATCGGACTGGTGTTGGTGTTCGTGGCGCTTGTCGCCTGGCTTTTCAACAGGATCGCCGATCCCTACGAGCAATGGCTCTCGACGCCGCATGTGTTGCTCTATGTCGTCGGGTTGGTGGCGGCGATCCTGCTCTATTTCCAGGCGATCAAGCCGACGAGCAGGTTGCAGCTCCGCAAGACACTGCTGCCGATCATCTTCGGCTTCATCAGGGACCTGCGCTACGAGCATGAGGTGACGCCGAATTCGTTCGACCGGCTGCCGCGCGAGACGATCGGCACGTTCACCAACAAGCGCTTCGACGACATCGTATCCGGCCGTTACGAGGGATTTCCGTTCGAGCTTTACGAAGCCGATCTCCGGCAAGGCACGGGCGGCACGATAGCATTCAAGGGGATCGTCGTTGCCTTCGAGACCATGGTGCCGTTCCCCGGCATATTGGTGGCCGCCCGCCGGAGTGAGATGGCCGTCGGGTTCTTCCGCGGCATGTTCGCCAGCAAGATGCAGGAATTGTCATGCGGGGTGCCCGAGCTCGATGCCGCCTACGACTTCCGCAGCGACAATGTCGAAGCGGCGCAGCCGCTGGTGAGCGGCCGGCTGGCGCAGGCACTGACATGGCTCAAGGAGACATGGCCTGATGATCCGGCGCGGGTCGCGCTCAATGGCAGCGACGGATTTTTACTCCTGCCGCAGACGAGGAATTTTTTCGAGCTGCCCGATATCTCGGTGCCGCTCGACTACGCCAAGCATGTCGCGCCTATCATTGCCGACATTGGGGCGATGCTGGCGACGGCGGCGCTGGTGCGCAAGATCGGCGCAACGGACGCGGCGGCGGGTTAGCCCGAACTTGAGGTCTGCTGCCAGCTTCTGAATCAACACCAGGAAGCTTCCCTCCGGGCGAACCGCGTGAGACAGGTGGTCAAATCGCGAGAGAAGCCCAAAAAACAGTCGGCGCCGGGATTTCTCCCAGCGCCTCCCTGTCAGATCAGGACACGGTCGCGGCAGCAACTTCCGTAAAGACGTCGCGCCATGCCGGCCTTGATGTTGACGGTCCTGCCAGCCACTGCCCGAGGGCAGCGTCCGTTCGGGACCTCGCCAGTCTCCACCCTTGCAAGCTTCGTCCAGCGCGCCATCGAAGGTTTTTGCCGTCCTTCATGGCAGCATCGGTCCGCCGTAGGCGTTCGCACGCTTTCCGCGGCCCCGTAGTCTCGGTCCTCAAAACAGGCAAGCCTGCGTTCGGGGCCGTACGGGCCTCAGGAAATCTGCCGTTTCGCTTTGCCTTTCGACTTGGCAATCGGTAGCCGCCTGAGATGGGCTTAATGTAGGGGAGATAAGCGTTCGGCGAAACGGTTGCGCGCCTGTGGATAGCGGGATTATCGGGGACCAGGGCCTGCCTCGGCGCGTTTATTTTGCCGAGATGCGGGGCGGGACACGCCCATCCTGCGGCGAGCTGCAGGATTCTGCCCTTGCCCCACACTGCGGCGCGGGCTTCAATGCCGGCGAAGGATTTTAGGACAGCAGTGTCGTTGCTGTCCTATGGGGAGGCATTCTTGAAGGTCGGGGTGGTTCTCAATCCGATTGCCGGCGGCGGCTGGCTCAAGCGGCATTGGCCGGAGGTCAGCGCTTCGCTCAGGAAACATTTCGGCGATTTCGAGCTGCGCGAGACGCAGGCGACCGGCGACGCCGAACGGCTGGCGCTGGTCCTTGCCGCCAGCGGCTGCGACCTGGTGATCGCGGCGGGCGGCGACGGCACCGCCAGCGAAGTTGCCGATGGGCTGCTGCAGGCGTTTGCGGAAAGCGGCCGGACGGCCGAGCTCGGCCTGCTGCCTTGCGGCGCCGGCATCGATTTCGCCCGCGGGCTCGGCCTGTCTGGTGAGGTCGACCTGACGCTGAAGCGCATCGCCGAGGCCAAGGCCCGCCGGGTCGATGCCGGCCGCATCTCCTATGTCGACGACCATGGCGCGCTGGCCAGCCGCCATTTCATCAACATCGCCAGCCTCGGCCTGTCGGGCGCCACCGACCGCGCGGTCAACGCCGACAAGCGCAAGGGCAATGTGTCAGCCAAGGCGCTGTTCTACTGGCGCACCGTGTGGGAATTCATGCGCTACCGGTTCCAGGACGTCGTGATCACCATCGACGATGGCGTCCCGGTCGAGGCGCGCGTCGCCCTGGTGGCGGTGGCCAACGGAAAATTCTTCGGCGCCGGCATGATGATCGCGCCGGATGCCGAACTGGACGACGGTCAGTTCGACATCGTCATCCTGCGCGCGGCTGGCAAGCTGAAGCTGATCTGGGATATCCGTCTGCTCTATGGCGGCCGGCATCGCAACCATCCGGCAATCACCATTTTGCGCGGCAGGAAAGTCGTTGTCGAACCGCTCGGCGATGTGCAAAAGAACGGCGCTCTGGTCGACATAGACGGCGAGTCGCCGGGGCGCATACCGGCGACCTTCGAGATCCTGCCCGGCGCGCTGACGCTGAGGTATTGAATCAAGCTGTTGAGACCTTGGTTCCGGTCGCTTCGATCGTGATTTAGGCGGCCAGGACAACATGCTGGAATCGCGTGACAATTACCTGACGGCAGAGCTTGAGCCTGGCCGGGAAACCCGGTCGCATCTCTTGCGCGCGCTCACGGCGTCAACGGCGTCTGCATCATCTGCAGATGCAGCTCTGTGCCGGTCCAGGGATGCGCTTCGCAGACGGCTTCGTCGAGCTCGACGCCAAGGCCCGGCTCCTTCGACGGAATGACGTTGCCGTCCTGCCACTCGATCTTCTTCTTCAGCAGTTTTTCGTGAAAACCGTCCCACTGCTTCAGCGATTCCAGGATGAGGAAGTTGGGCAAGGTCACGGCAAGCTGGATGTTGGCCGCGCCGACGATCGGCCCGCAATAGCAGTGCGGGGCGACCTGGATGTGATAGGCCTCGGCCATGGCGGCGATCTTCTTGGTTTCGAGAATGCCGCCGGAGCGGCCAAGGTCGGGCTGCAGAATGGTCGCGGCGCGGTTCTCGATGACGCGGGCAAACTCGAACTTGGTCGTCAGCCGTTCGCCGGTGGCGATCGGGATCGAGGTGCCGCGCGCCACCTGCGCCATCACTTCGGGCATGTCGGGCGGCACCGGCTCCTCGAACCACAGCGGGTCGTAAGGTTCGATGGCGCGGGCCATGCGCAGCGCGCCCGATGCGGTGAACTGGCCATGCGTGCCGAACAGGATGTCGGCCCTTGTGCCGACCGCCTCGCGGATAGCCTTGATCATGCGGGCGGAGAGATCGATGTCGACGAGGCGCGGCTGGTGACCGTCAAAGGCGGTGTAGGGGCCGGCCGGATCGAGCTTGACGGCATTAAAACCCTGCTCGACATATTCAAGCGCGCATTCGGCCGCCAGGCCGGGGTCGTTGTAGACGTTCTTGCCGCGCGCATCTTCCGAATGGACGCTGCCGCTGTGCGGATAGAGATAGGTATAGGAACGCAACGTTTCGTTCACCTGGCCGCCGAGCAGCTTGTAGACCGGCTTGCCGGCCTCCTTGCCGATGATGTCCCAGCAGGCGATTTCGAGCGCCGAAAAACAGCCCATGCCGGACACGTCCGGGCGCTGGGTGAAGCCCGACGAATAGGCGCGGCGGAAGAAGTTCTCGATGTCGTGCGGATCGCGGCCGATCAGATAGCGTTCGGCCATGTCCTCGATCATCCTCGCGGTGACGTGGGCGGAGAAGGTGGCGTTGTAGGCCTCGCCATAGCCGACGACGCCGCCGTCGGTGGTGAGCTTGACGAAGATGAAATACTTGCCGCCGATGCCGGGCGGCGGATTGCCGACAACCCAGGTTTTGACGTCGGTGATTTTCATTTTTGATCCTCCAGAACCAGTTCGGCGCCCTTCCATCCGGTCATGATCGCGGCGGCGTTGGTGTTGCCGGTGATGTTGTCGGGAAAGATCGAGGCGTCGATGACGCGCAAGCCTTCGAGGCCGTGAACCCGCAGGCGCGGGTCGACGACGGCGCGCGCAGCGTCCGGCCCCATGCGGCAGGTCGAGACCGGGTGGTAGACAGTGCCCGAGCGCTTTCTGAAATCCTGGATGATATCCGCGTCGGAGGTGATTGACGGGCCCGGCAACACCTCTTCCTCGATGATCTCGGCCATTGCCGGCATGGCGGCGATCTTCCTCAAGAATTTCACCGCCGCCAGCATCTCGGCGACATCAGCCTCGGTCGAAAAGGCGTTGGCGACGATCTTCGGATAGTCGCGCGGATTGGCGGAGCGGATCATGATCTCGCCACGGCTCGAGGGACGGCAGTTGGACAGGCCGATCGAAAAGCCCGGCCACGGATCTGGGGTCAGGATCGGGCGCTCGCCGCTCTTCGGAATGACGGTCGAGAATGCCTGGAAATAGAGCTGCATGTTGGGCCGTGCCGCGGCCGGGTCGGTGCGGAAGAAGCCGCCGGCATTGTTCATCGACAGCGACAGCGGGCCGGAGCGCATCAGCATGTATTGCATGCCGACCATGAGCTTGCCCCACCACGGGCGCAGGATCTGGTTGAGCGTCGGCAGCCTGCCCTTGAAGGTGTAGTTGATGCCGACATGGTCCTGCAGGTTCGCGCCGACATTCTCGTTGGCGTGGACGACGGCAATGCCGAGGGCGCCAAGGATCGCCGAGGGACCGACCCCAGAAAGCTGCAGCAATTGCGGCGAACCGATCGAGCCGCCTGACAGGATGACCTCGCGACCGGCGCGGGCGGTTTTCGTCTCACCGTTCTGCAGGTACTCGATGCCAACGGCGCGCTTGCCCTCGAACAGGATCCTGGTCGCCAGCGCATTGATCTCGACGCGGAGGTTTTTGCGCTTCATCGCCGGGCGCAGGAAGGCGCGGGCGGCCGACATGCGGCGGCCGTTCTTGGTCGTGATCTGATAGATGCCGGCGCCTTCCTGGGCGGCGCCGTTGAAATCCGGATTGAACGGCAGGCCGGCCTGACTGGCGGCCGCCAGATAGCGCTTGGTCAGCGGATGGACCGAGGTCGAGCAGTCGGTGATATGCAGCGGACCGCCAACCCCGCGCCATTGATCGGCGCCGGCCTGATTGTCCTCCAGCGCCTTGAAGACGGGCAGCAGGTCGTCGAAGGCCCAGCCGGGATTGCCGGCCGCTGCCCAAGCGTCGAAATCCTCGCGCGCGCCCCTAATCCAGACCATGGCGTTGATCGAGCTCGAGCCGCCGAGCAGCCTGCCGCGCGGCCAGTGGTCGACATTTCCGGCGAGGCCGGGGTCCGGCTCGGTCTTGTAGTTCCAGTTGACCGCAGGGTCGAAGAAGGTCTTGCCGTAGCCGAGCGGCATCTGGACGTAGAAACGCCGGTCGCTGCCGCCGGCCTCGAGCACCAGAACCGAGAAACGGCCGGAAGCCGACAGTCTTTCGGCCACAACCGAGCCGGCCGAGCCGGAGCCAACAATGATGAAATCATAGGTCTGCATGATGGCTGCGGCCGGCTCCGAATTCTCGCTCAACCTAGACGCCGCAAGCCGCCGCGATCACCAGAGCTTCCGGCATCGCCTGTGAAAAAAGCGACCGGCAATTCATTTGCAGTCGGTGTCCTGCCCGAAGCGGCCTTTGCCGCGTGGCCAAGCGGTCCAGCATTACACGCCATCATCAGCATTTTGCGTGAAATCATAACGCATGATCGGGCGGGCTGGCACCCTGCGGGCGACGACCCTGAACCCGGCGCGAGCGAAGGTGGAGGCGTATCCGCTGCCGGAAGCGCTCGGCGATACGCCGGCATCAAAAGGATAGGCCTCGAGTGCAGGGGCGTTTGCGCGCCTTGCAGCTTGCAGCGCCGCTGCGATCAGGTGAGACGTGATGCCTTGTCGGCGGTATTTTTTTCGCACGTAGAGGCAGGACAAGGACCAGACCGGCGCATCATCCACCCGCTTCAACTGCCACAGCCGATCGAGCCAGGGCACGGCATCGCGGGGTGTCACCTGGCACCAGCCGACAGCAGTAGCGCCGTCGAAAGCGAGTACGCCTGGAGGCGGACCATGCTCGACGGCTTGTCGGAACGCAGCCTTGTTTTCCTCGCCTGGTCGCTTTCGATAAGAATTGCCGATCCGCCCGTACATACACCAACAGCGACTGCAGACAGCGCTCTCACCGAACAGCTCCTCGAGCGCGGGCCATAGATCTGATGTCAGAGGGCGAGAGGTAAGTTTCATGTCAGCTGCCTTTCTCAACTCGCTGTGCGCAGTCTAGCACCTGGCAGCGCGTTGACGCATCGGTGCCATCCCGATACGGGAGAAGATCGATATCGAGGGGATTTGGCGCATGGTGCATTACGCGGACGGGCGGCCGATTGGCGATCTGACGCTCAGGACCTTGGCCATGCCTTCGGACGCCAATGCGGCGGGCGACATTTTTGGCGGCTGGGTGATGGCGCAGATGGATCTGGCCTGCGGCATCCGTGCCGCCGAGCGTGCCAAGGGCCGCGTGGTGACGGCGGCGGTGAAGGAAATGTCGTTCGCCAAGGCGATGAAGATCGGCGACACGCTGTGCATCTATACGCATGTCGAGCGCGTCGGCCGCACCTCGATGACGCTCAAGGTCGAGGCATGGGCGCAGCGCTACCTCTCCGACCTGATGGAGAAGGTCACCCACGCCGACTTCGTCATGGTGGCGCTGGACGGCGAAGGCAAGCCGAAGGCAGTTCCGGCGGAAAGCTGAGTTCTGACTTCCCTTCTCCCCTTGTGGGAGAAGGTGGATCGGCGCGCAGCGCCGAGACGGATGAGGGGTGTTGGCCGGAGCACTGTTGGTGCCAAGCTGGAACACCCCTCATCCGACCTCGCTTCGCGAGGCCACCTTCTCCCACAAGGAGGGCTTTGCACGGGGGCCGAAGTTTGACGCAGATGGCGCATGGGGCGTTTTTTGAAACGCAATCAGGCCACATTG
>NZ_JBVVQB010000034.1:0-73093 GCF_055811775.1 Mesorhizobium sp. WSM4844
GTATTCTGGAGATGATTGCGTTCTGTGGCGCCCCCCTCTGTCCTGCCGGACATCTCCCCCACTTGGGGGGAGATTGGCAGCTTCGCGGGCTGCGCCTGTTCAACAACGTTGGAGAATGGCGAAAGCCGAGGTGACATCCAATCTCCCCCCAAGTGGGGGAGATGTCCGGCAGGACAGAGGGGGGCGCCACAGAACGCAACGTTCGCAATCTCGTCTTTGCATTTCTTCTGGCCGCGCTAACCGGCCTTCTTATTTCCACTCCCGCCTCCGCCACAAAACTCGACACCCAGTTCCGCGCCTGGCTCAACAACGACCTCTGGCCCGAAGCCAACGCCAACGGCACCTCCAGAAAAACCTTCGACGCCGCCTTCGACGGCATCAAACCGAACCTCAAACTGCCCGACCTGGTAATGCCGGGCAAAAAGGCGACGACGCCGCAAAAGCAGCATCAGGCGGAGTTCGGTTCGCCCGGCGCCTATTTCGCCGAAAAGACGGTTCGCGCCGTGACCGCTGGTGGGCGCACCCGCAAGGCGGCCAATGCCAGGACCATTGCTGCGATCGAGAAGCGCTACGGCGTGCCGGGCGAGGTGCTGCTGGCGATCTGGGGCCGCGAGAGCGGCTTTGGCGCGGCGAAAATGCCTTACGACGCCTTCGAAGTGCTGGGGACCAAGGCCTTCATGGCGACCAGGAAGGATTTCTTCCGCACCGAGCTTATGGCAGCGCTCGAGATCGTCGAGCGCGGGCTGGCCCCGGTCGGCGCGATGAAATCGTCATGGGCCGGCGCACTCGGCCAGCCGCAGTTCATGCCGAGTTCGTTCCTCAAACATGCCGTCGACTTCGATGGCGACGGTCGGGTCGACATTTGGAACTCGGTGCCGGACACGCTGGCCTCGATCGCCAACTACCTCGTCCATTATGGCTGGGTGAAGGGCCGTGGCTGGGGTTTTGAGGTGACGGTGCCGGAAGCGGTCTCCTGTTCGCTCGAAGGCCCGGACCAGGGCAAGAGGATTTCCGAGTGGGCTGATCTGGGCATCAAGCGCATCGCGGCAAGACCGTTCCCGGCGCGCGAATTGAAGGCCGAAGGCTTTCTTCTGATGCCGGCCGGGCGCAGCGGTCCAGCCTTCATCGTCACGCCCAATTTCTACGTGCTGAAGCAATACAACACCAGCGACCTCTACGCCCTGTTCATTGGTCATGGCGCTGACCGCATCGCCCACGGCGACAGCAATTTTTCAGGGCGTTGGGGCGTGGTCGGCGGGCTCCACAGGTCTGATATCGCCGACTTGCAGCGGGCGCTGGAGGCCGATGGCCACGATGTCGGCAGCGCCGACGGCCTGCCCGGTTTCAAGACGCGCCGGTCGATCGGCAAATGGCAGGCGAAGAACGGTCGCGCCGCCACCTGTTTTCCAGACGCAGACCTGGTCAATGCGTTGCAATAGCTGGACTGCGGGTGTCGCTTTCGGCGGTGGTGGCTTGCCTGATCCGGTCCAACAAACAGCTTTGCAAATGCTCGTTGCCGCGCCTGAAACCGCCGGATATGGTGAGGCCGAACTGGATAAAAATCACCTAGACGACCGGTTCAGGGTCACCGTTCGATCTGGCAAGTAAATGCCAAAACCCTGAGCCGGGAACTCAGGTCAACAAACAGGGAACAGTTAAAAATGATGATGGAAAAGTTTGCCCTACGCTCCCGCGTCTTGCTTGCCGGCGCAGCCATGTCCGCGCTGCTTCTGGCCGGTGCGCCTGCCCTTGCTGTCACGCCGGCCGACACGCTGGTCGAGGGTTTCGCCATCGACGACATCATCTCGATGGATCCGGGCGAGGCGTTCGAGCTGTCGACCGCCGAGGTCACCGGCAACACCTACGACCTGCTTGTCCGCCTCGACTTGAGCGACACCTCCAAGGTCAAGGGCGATCTCGCCGAAAGCTGGACTGTCTCCGACGACGGATTGACCTACACTTTCAAGCTCAAGCCCGGCCTGAAATTTGCCTCGGGCAATCCGATCACCGCGGCTGATGTCGCCTATTCGTTCGAGCGCGCCATCAAGCTCGACAAGAGCCCGGCCTTCATCATCGGCCAGTTCGGCATCAATGGCGACAACGTCACCGAGAAGGCCAAGGCCGTCGATGATACGACGTTCCAGTTCACCGTCGACAAGGCTTATGCGCCGAGCTTCGTCCTGAACTGCCTGTCGGCAACGGTCGCGTCGGTCGTCGACAGCAAGCTGGTCAAGGAGCATGCCGCCGCGGTGACGCCCAGCGATGACTACAAATACGACAACGACTTCGGCAACGCCTGGCTGAAGACCGGCTATGCCGGCTCCGGCGCCTTCAAGCTGCGCGAATGGCGGGCCAACGAGGTCGTCGTCATGGAGCGCAACGACAATTACCACGGCGAAAAGGCCAAGCTCGCCCGCGTCATCTATCGCAACATGAAGGAAAGCTCGGGCCAGCGCCTGGCGCTGGAGGCCGGCGACATCGACGTTGCCCGCAATCTCGAGCCGAACGACCTCGACGCCATCGCCAAGAACGCCGATCTCACCACCACCAGCGCCCCGAAGGGCACGGTCTTCTACATCAGCCTCAATCAGAAGAACCCGAACCTCGCCAAGCCGGAGGTTCGCCAGGCCTTCAAATATCTCGTCGACTATGATGCCTTGAGCTCGACCATCCTCAAAGGCATCGGCGAGATCCACCAGACCTTCCTGCCGAAAGGCGTGCTCGGCGAGCTGGACGAGAATCCTTTCACGTTCGACGTCGCCAAAGCCAAGGAACTGCTTGCCAAGGCCGGCCTCGCCGACGGCTTCAGCGTCACCATGGACGTGCGCAGCAGACAGCCGGAGACAGGCATGGCCGAATCGATCCAGCAGACGCTGGGACAGGCCGGCATCAAGCTGGAGATCATTCCCGGCGACGGCAAGCAGACGCTGACCAAATACCGCGCCCGCAATCACGACATCTATATCGGCGTGTGGGGCCAGGATTATTTCGATCCGAACTCCAACGCCCAGACCTTCGCCAGCAACCCCGACAATTCGGATGAAGGCAAGACCAAGACCTTGGCCTGGCGCAACGCCTGGGACATTCCGGAATTGACCAAGCAGACGGATGCGGCCCTGCTCGAGAAGGATTCGGCCAAGCGCGCCGCAATGTACCAGGATCTGCAGAGGAAGATTCTCGAAACCAGCCCGTTCATCATCGTTCACCAGCAGCTGGAAGTGGCCGGCCTGCGCAAGAACCTCAAGGGCTTCGCACTCGGCCCGAGCTTCGACACCAATTTCGTCAGCCAGATCTCGAAGGAGTGACGCCGGCGGACGCGCCGCATGAGTACTGTTGAAAGCGAAGCGACGGCAGAGCGCGGCAGCGCCCGTGCAGTCGCTGTCGCGTCGTCGATCGCCCGTTTCCTGGTCATCGCGATAACCACCTATCTCGGTCTTCTCGCGGTAACCTTCTTCATCGGCCGGGTGATCCCGATCGACCCGGTGCTGGCGGTGCTCGGCGACCGGGCGCCGGCCAATGTCGTCGAGCGCACCCGCCGCGAGATGGGGCTCGACCTGCCGCTGATCGAGCAGTTCTACATTTATGTGAAGAATGCCCTGAACGGCAATTTCGGCACCTCGGTGCTGACCACCAATCCGGTCATGACCGACATTCGCCGCGCCTTTCCGGCGACCATCGAGCTGGCGACGCTGGGAACGCTGATCGGCGCTTTGCTTGGCGTGCCGCTCGGCGTGCTGGCCGCGGTCCGGCGCGGCAGCATCATCGACCAGATCGTGCGGATCATCGGCCTTGTCGGCTACTCCGTGCCGATCTTCTGGCTGGGACTGCTGGCGCTCGTGCTGTTCTATGCCAGGCTGCAATGGGTGGCTTTTCCCGGCCGCCTCGATATCGTCTACGAATACACCTTCACCCCGATCACCGGCTTTTATCTCCTGGATGCGCTGTGGCAGCGACAGTGGGATGTGTTTCGCGATGCCTTCCGCCACATCATCCTGCCGGCCTCGCTGCTTGGCTATTTCTCGCTCGCCTATATCAGCCGCATGACCCGATCGTTCATGCTGAACGAGCTTGCCCAGGAATATATCGTCGCGGCGCGCGCCAAGGGCCTGTCGGAAACACGCATCATCTGGGGCCACGCGCTGCGCAACGCCGCCGTGCCGATGGTCACCGTGATCGCGCTCTCCTATGCCGGTCTGCTCGAAGGCTCGGTGCTCACCGAGACTGTGTTTTCCTGGCCGGGTATCGGCCTCTACATCACCAATTCCCTGCAGAACGCCGACATGAACGCCGTGCTCGGCGGCACCATCATCATCGGCTCGGTGTTCATCGGCATCAATCTCCTGTCCGACCTGCTCTACCGGGTGCTCGACCCAAGGACCAAGGTGAGATGAGCAGAGGTATCGCACTTTCTGGCTTGGCTGCGGCCAATCACCCCCACTCCGGCCCTTCGGGCCACCTCTCCCCCTGCCCGGGGGAGAGGAAAAGCTGGTCGCACGCGTGGCGCCTTTCCTCTCCCCCGTCGAACGGGGGAGAGGTGGTCTGCGAAGCAGACCGGAGTGGGGGTCGACAGCTTCAAGAGGCATCGTCATGACCGCCTCCCACGCCGGCCCCCTCTCCCGCCGCGACTGGCTGCTCAGCGAGCGGCCGGCTTCGCGCATGCAGGCCAGGCTCGGCCGCGCCTATGTCGCGTGGCGGCGCTTTTCAGCCAACCGGCTGGCGTTTCTCGGCCTGCTCATCATCATCGCTTTGCTGGTGGTCGCCGCCTTTGCCAATGTGCTGGCGCCCTATTCGCCGACATTCGGCGACCTCAAGGGCTCGCGGCTGCTGGCGCCAAGTGCCGAGCACTGGTTCGGCACTGACGACCTTGGCCGCGACATCCTTTCGCGCGTCATCTTCGGCTCGCGATGGACGCTTTACGTCGTCATTCTCGTCGCAGTCATCGCCGCTCCTATCGGCCTGCTGGTCGGCACCGTCGCCGGTTATGCCGGCGGCTGGATCGATGCGATCCTGATGCGTATCACCGACATCTTTCTCGCCTTTCCGAAGCTGATCCTGGCGCTGGCCTTCGTCGCCGCACTCGGCCCCGGCATCGAGAATGCGGTGCTCGCTATCGCCGTCACCTCATGGCCGCCCTACGCCCGTATCGCGCGTGCCGAAACGCTCACCGTGCGCAATTCGGATTACATCAAGGCGGTGCAATTGATGGGCGCCTCGCCGTTCCGCATCGTGCTGCGCCACATCATGCCGCTCTGCATCTCCTCGCTGATCGTCAGGGTGACGCTCGACATGGCCGGCATCATCCTGACCGCCGCCGGTCTCGGCTTCCTCGGCCTCGGCGCGCAACCGCCGCTGCCGGAATGGGGCGCGATGATCGCGTCGGGCCGCCGCTTCGTGCTCGACCAATGGTGGGTGGCCGGTGCACCGGGCTTTGCCATCCTCTTCGTCAGCCTCGGCTTCAACCTGCTCGGCGACGGCCTGCGCGACGCGCTCGACCCCCGCAGTGGTGACCAATGAGCACGCTTCTCGAGGTCGACGATCTGCGCGTCACCTTCCCGACGCGCACCGGCCGGATCGAGGCGGTGCGCGGCGTCTCCTTCTCGCTCGGCCGCGAACGGCTCGGCATCGTCGGCGAGAGCGGTTCCGGCAAGTCGCAGACCGGCCGCGCCATCATGGGCCTGACCCCGCCACAGGCCGAGGTCACGGCCAGGAAACTTGCCTTCGACGGCACCGACCTGCTCGCGGCCCCGCCCCGCGACCGCCGGGCGCTGCGCGGCAAGCGCATCGCCATGATCCTGCAGGATCCAAAATACTCGCTCGACCCGGTGATGAGCATCGGCCGCCAGATTGTCGAGACGCTGCGCACGCATGAGAAGGTCGGCAAGGCGGAGGCCCGCGACCGGGCGCTCGCCATGCTGGAGGCGGTGCAGATCCGCGATCCCGCCCGTGTCTTCGACCTGCATCCGCACGAGGTGTCGGGCGGCATGGGCCAGCGCGCCATGATCGCCATGATGCTGATTGCCGGGCCGGAGATGATGATCGCCGACGAGCCGACCTCGGCGCTCGACGTCACCGTTCAGCTCGACGTGCTCGGCATCCTCGACAGGCTGGTCAGCGAGCGCGGCATGGGCCTGATCTTCATCTCGCACGATCTGCGCCTGGTCTCGTCCTTCTGCGATCGGGTGATCGTCATGTATGCCGGCAAGGTGGTCGAGCAGCTCAAGGCGTCGGAGCTCGGCCGCGCCCAGCATCCCTATACGCGCGGCCTGCTCAACTGCATGCCCAAGATCGGCGCCGACCGCCACCCGCTGCCGGTGCTCGACCGCAAGCCGGAGTGGGCGGCATGACGGCAGCACTTTCTGTCGACAGGCTGGAGGTGGTCTTCGACCGCTTTCGCGCGCTGAAGGGTGTCAGCCTCGAAGTGCAATCCGGCGAATCCTTCGGCCTGGTCGGCGAATCCGGCTCCGGCAAATCGACGCTGCTGCGGGCGATCGCCGGCCTCGCGCCGGCCGCTTCGGGCAGCATCACCGTCAACGGAAAAAAACTCGGCAAGCGCCGCGACAAGGCCTTCTATCGCGAGGTGCAGATGGTCTTCCAGGACCCCTACGGCTCGCTGCATCCGCGCCAAACCGTCGACCGACTGCTGCAGGAGCCGCTCGCCATCCACGGCTTTGCCGATGGCGAGAAACGCATCCAGCGGGCGCTCGACGAGGTCGGGCTCGGCACCGGCTTCCGCTTCCGCTATTCGCATCAATTGTCGGGTGGCCAGCGCCAGCGGGTGGCGATCGCGCGGGCGCTGATCCTCGAACCGGCGATCCTGCTGCTCGACGAGCCGACCTCGGCGCTCGACGCTTCCGTGCAGGCGGAGGTGCTCAACCTGTTGGAAGACATCCGGCGGCGGCGCAAGCTGACCTTCCTGATGGTCAGCCACGACCTCGCCATCATCACCCATATGTGCGAGCGGCTGATGGTGATGCAGAACGGCGAGGCGGTCGAGCACCTCACCGCTGATGACCTCGTCGAGCGCCGCGTCAGCAAGGATTACACGCGCAATTTGCTCAGGGCGAGCGAGGGGTTTGTGCGGACGGCGTGAGTCAAATCAGCTGTCCGCGAAGGAATGCGACCTTAGCGGCGGCAGGCCCAATCGCCTGGTGGCGGTGCCAACTTGAGGAAAACGTGAAATAACGCCAGAACAAATCTGAACCACCACCAACCGAGAACGGGCGCCGGCCCGGTGAGGGAACATCATGAAGAACTCAGCCATCTCCGAACGCAAGAACCAGTCGATCTCGCGCGGCGTCGGCATGACCACGCAGATTTATGCCGACCGCGCCGAGAACTCGGAAATCTGGGATGTCGAGGGCCGTCGCTACATCGATTTCTCGTCCGGCATCGCCGTCGTCAACACCGGCCACCGCCATCCCAAGGTGATCGAGGCGGTCAAGGCGCAGCTCGACCGCTTCACCCATACCTGCCACCAGGTGGTGCCCTATGAGAGCTATGTCAGGCTGGCCGAACGGCTGAACGGCTTGCTGCCGGGCAAATTCGACAAGAAGACGATTTTCGTCACCACCGGTGCCGAAGCGGTGGAGAACGCCATCAAGATCGCCCGCAACGCCACCGGCCGTCCGGCGGTCATTGCCTTTGCCGGCGGCTTCCATGGCCGCACCTTCATGGGCATGGCGCTGACCGGCAAGGTTTTGCCCTACAAGGTCGGCTTCGGCGCCATGCCGGCCGATGTTTTCCACGCGCCGTTCCCGGTGGCGCTGCATGGGATCACGGTCGCCGATTCGCTGGCCGCGCTCGACCGGCTGTTCAAGGCCGATGTCGATCCGGCCCGCGTCGCCGCCATCATCGTCGAGCCGGTGCAGGGCGAGGGCGGATTTTACGAGGCGCCGCGCGACTTCATGACGGCGCTGCGCAAGATCTGCGACCAGCACGGCATGCTGTTGATCGCCGACGAGGTGCAGACCGGTTTTGCCCGCACCGGAAAGATGTTCGCCATGGATCATCACGAGGTGGCGCCCGACATCACCACCATGGCCAAGAGCCTTGCCGGCGGCTTCCCGCTGTCGGCGGTCACCGGCCGCGCCGAGATTATGGATGCGCCCAGCCCCGGCGGGCTCGGCGGCACCTATGGCGGCAGCCCGATCGGCGTTGCCGCGGCGCATGCCGTGCTCGACGTGATCGACGAGGAAAAGCTCTGCGACCGCGCCAACACGCTGGGCAACCGGCTGAAGCAGCGGCTGCAATCGATCCGCGACGACACGCCGGAGATCGTCGATATCAGAGGCCCGGGCTTCATGAACGCTGTCGAGTTCAACGATGTGAAGAAGGGCCTGCCGTCGGCCGAGATCGCCAATGCGGTCCGGCTGAAGGCGCTCGACAAAGGCCTGATCCTGCTCACCTGCGGCGTCTACGGCAACGTCATCCGCTTCCTCGCTCCGATCACCATCCAGGACGGCGTCATGAACGAAGCTCTCGACATCCTGGAAAGCTCGATCCGCGAGGTCCGCGCCGGTTGAGCGGATCTTTCTTCCCTTCTCCCCTTGTGGGAGAAGGTGGCCGCGAAGCGGCCGGATGACGGGTGCTCCAGCTTGGCACCGACAGCACTCCGTCCAGCACCCCTCAACCGTCTCGGCGCTACGCGCCGATCCACCTTCTCCCACAAGGGGAGAAGGCAAGGGCTGCGCCTATTCAGCGGCGCGGACGGGCTCTACCTGCTGGAAAGCGGCGAGCGCTGCCTTCAATCCGTCCGGTCCCGTCGCAACCGTCTGCGGCGTCGGCGAAAAGCCGGCGCCGAGCATCTTGCGGCCAAGCATGTGGTCGCCAGGCCGGTTGACCGATTCGATGCCGAGCAGACGATTCCCAGCATAGTGGTAGATGGAGAACCGGTTCTCGTTGACGTCGCCCAGCACGATATGGCTGTCGCCGCCCGAAATCAGGCCGACCATCTGCAGCTTGATGTCACCGATATCGGACCAGAACCACGGCACCGCCGCAAAGGCGTCCGCATGGCCGACAACGGTGCGTGCTGCAAGACGCGCCTGGTCGGTCGCATTCTGCACCGATTCCAGCCGCACATCGCCGCCGGTGAGCCAGTGCCGGTAGGAAGCGGCATCGCCAATGGCGAGGATTTCGGGCACCGACGTGCGCATCTGCTGGTCGACGCGGATGCCGTTGGCGATAGTGATGCCGGCGGCTTGCGCCAGTTCGACATTCGGCACGACGCCGATGCCGATGATGACCATCTGCGCCGGCAGCCGATCGCCGGATGCGGTGATTGCCGCCGAGACATGGCCGTTCTCGGCTTCGAGCCGTGCAATCGTGGTGCCGGTGAGAATGCGCACGCCGGTCGCTTCCAGCCGCTGCCGCACGTGGCGCGCGATGATCGGCGCCACCGCCCGGCCGAGCAGCCGGTCGACCGCCTCGACCACGATGACCTTGCGGCCGGCTGCTGTGAGCGTCGCGGCGATCTCCAGCCCGATGAAGCCGCCGCCGAGGATGACGACATCCTCGCTCTGCGCGCTCAATTCGCGGATCAGGCGCGCGTCGGCGAGCGAGCGCAGCGACACCACGCCCGAAAAATCCGAACCCGGCAGCGACAGCATGCGCGGCCGCGAACCGGTCGCCAGGATCAGCCGGTCGAACGGCAGTGTGCCGCCATCCGATAGCTCCAGCCTGCGGCCGCCGGCATCGATGCGATCGATGCGGACGCCCGGCCGGTAGTTGATCCCGCTTCCGGTATAAAAAGCCTCGCCGCGCAGCGGCTGCGGTTTGGCCTCCTGATCCTTGATGAAGGTCTTCGACAGCGGCGGCTTGTGGTAGGGCAGTTCGTCCTCATCGCTGATGAGGATCACGGGTTCGTCGTAGCCGTCCTCGCGCAGGCTGGCGGCCGCTTGCACGCCCGCATGACCCGCACCGACAATGACCACACCGTTTTTCATCGCAGCCCCAATTCCTCATCTCTCCTAGGCGTTATCCAAGTCTAGGACGTCTCGCCAAGTGGCGATTGTCTGACGCCGCCGCAAGACCACCCTTGCGGGTCGCACCCGGAATGACGGTCTGTCAATCGTTCGTTCGACGGCGGCGCGGCAAATACGGCTAAAGTTGATACTTGCAGTTTAGAATAATTCTAAACTGTTGTTTCAATTGGCTTTTCTCTCTGAAATTGGTTGACTTCCGGCACCTTCATCGCTTTATGGAAGCGTGCGCGTCAAGCGCATCCCTTTGATGTCTGGGCCTTGAACCCTTTCGATTGGAGGCATTTCGATGTCTTTCTTCCGCAAACCGCGCTATGCCGCGGCCTGTATCTCGCTCAATGGCATGGACCTGCCTTGGCGCCGATTGCCTGCCGACGCGCCTTTGGCGCCGGCATTTTCACTGAAATCCCGAGGGAGAAGACAATCATGAGAACGATGATCACGGCGCGATATGGCAGCAGGCTTGCAGCGATCGGCGCCACCGTGGTCTTGACGGCGGCGATATTCGTGCTGCCGGCCAAGGCGGAAACCGATGCCAAGGCGGTCATCAAGACCTATTCCGATATTGCGCTCGCCAAATATGAGGATTCGCTGACCACGGCGCAGGCGCTCGGCAAGGCTGTCGACGCGCTGCTCGCCAAGCCTTCGGTGGAAACGCTCACCGCCGCCCGCGAGGCCTGGAAATCGTCGCGCGTTCCCTATCAGCAGACCGAAGTCTATCGCTTCGGCAACGCCATCGTCGACGACTGGGAAGGCAAGGTGAACGCCTGGCCGCTGGACGAAGGCCTGATCGATTATGTCGCCGAGAACTACGGCACCGAGTCGGACGCGAATGCGCTGTATACCGCCAATGTGATCGCCAACAAGTCGATCGAGATCGACGGCAAGAAGATCGACGCCACCAATCTTACTCCCGAGTTCCTCTCCGGCACGCTGCAGGAGGCCGGCGGCATCGAGGCCAATGTGGCGACCGGTTATCACGCCATCGAATTCCTGCTGTGGGGCCAGGACCTGCACGGCACCGGCCCGGGCGCTGGCGAACGGCCCTATACCGACTACGACCTCGCCAACTGCACCGGCGGCAATTGCGATCGTCGCGCGCAGTACCTGAAGTCGGCGAGCGAGCTTCTGGTTTCCGATCTGCAGGACATGGTCAACGACTGGAAGGAAGGCGGCGCCGCCCGCAAGAACCTTGTCGATGGCGAGCCGAAAGCCGGCATCTCGACCATCCTCACCGGCATGGGCTCGCTGTCCTACGGCGAACTCGCCGGCGAGCGCATGAAGCTCGGCCTGCTGCTGCATGACCCGGAAGAGGAGCATGACTGCTTCTCCGACAACACCTACGATTCCCATCTCTACGATGCCGTCGGCATTCGCGCCGCCTATAAGGGCAACTACACCCGCCTCGACGGCACCGTCGTCGAAGGACCGTCGGTATCCGACATGGTCAAGGAGGCCGATCCGGCGGTCGACAAGGAACTGTCGGACAAGCTTGATGTCACCGTCGCCAAGATGGAAGCCATCAAGGCGCGAGCGCTTGGCGGCGAGGCCTATGACCAGCAGATCGGCGAAGGCAATACGCAAGGCAACGCCACCGTGCAGGCGGCGATCGACGCGCTGGTCGACCAGACCAAGTCGATCGAACGCGCCGTCGGCACCCTGAAACTCAATGCCATAGCCTTCGAGGGCTCGGACAGCCTCGATGCGCCGGACAAGGTGTTTCAGTAAGGCGTCGATGCCCGGAGCCCGAACAGAAAGCCCAGGCTCCACTAAGAAAATAAGCCACATGGCGCCGAGCACGCGCCGTCAGCCACACAGAGCAAATAATGCTGATCTGCCATTGCAACATCATCACCGAGAAGGAGATTGAGCAGACGATCGTCGGGCTGCTGGATCAGGATCCCTGGCAGCTTATCGTGCCGGCGAAGATCTATCATGCCATGCAGAAGCGTGGTCGCTGTTGCGGCTGCTTCCCAAATGTGGTCGAAACGATCATTCGGGTAACCGAAAATTACCACGCCCGCTCGGAGGCGAGCGGCGTGGACGTCGTTTCACACCTGGATCGCGTCAGAGGCCTGCGCGTCCAATACGGGAGCAGAACCCATGAAAGGCGAACAACAGATCATAGAGCGGCTTAACGAGGCTCTGTTTCTGGAACTTGGAGCAGTCAATCAGTACTGGGTGCATTTCCGCCTGCTGGAGGACTGGGGATACGCCAAGCTGGCAAAGAAGGAACGCGCGGAATCGATCGAGGAGATGCACCATGCCGACCGGCTCGTGGCCCGCATCATCTTCCTTGAAGGCCATCCGAACCTGCAGTCGGTAGCGCCGCTGCGCATCGGACAGAATGTCAAGGAAGTGCTCGAATCGGATCTTGCCGGCGAGTATGACGCGCGCACTGCCTACAAACGGTCGCGCGAGATTTGTGACGAAGCAGGTGACTATGTGACGATGAAGCTGTTCGAGGATTTGTTGTCCGACGAGGAAGGTCACATCGACTTCCTCGAGACGCAACTCGACCTGCTCGCCTCGATCGGCGAGGAAAAATACGGCCAGCTCAACGCCGCATCGGCCGACGAGGCGGATTAGGGACATGCGGGAATGCGGCGCCGCTTAGACTACTTGCGCCGCTTGCGGCGGGCCGAGGATTGCGGCCTGCCGTCCCAGCACAACCTGCGATACAGCTGGCTTCGCCGGCTTTCGCCTGCCGTAGTGGTCGCGCTGACCGCCTCGGCGCTGGCCGGCGCGCCCGAACCGGCGGGTCTCGCCACCAGCCGTGCCGATCTGACGCCGAAGGATCTGGCGCGCGTCATTGCCATCGCCAGGCCGACCAGGGATTTCTCCAAGCCCGAGCAGTTCGAGCCGATGCAGGGCGGCGCCGGCACGTCGCGGAAAGGCGCCAACAAGGACGCTTTCTCGCAATCTTCCGCCAATATCACTTTCGAGGAACAAGGCACCTTCAAGCTCGGCAATGCTCTTTTCCGCAAGAACTGGGTGTCGTCGCCCTCGTCGACGCAGGCATCGGACGGGCTTGGTCCGCTGTTCAACGAGCGGGCGTGCCAGAATTGCCATCTGAAGGACGGTCGCGGTCATCCGCCGCAAGCCGACAGCGGCACCACCTCGATGTTCCTGCGGCTGGCGCGGCAGGCGAGCACCGAGGAGGAGAAAGCAGCGCTCGCCGCCGGCAAGGTGCTCAACTTCCCTGATCCGGTCTACGGCTCGCAATTGCAGGAACTGGCCGTTCCGGGCCTTCGCGGCGAAGGCAGGATGCGTGTCGTCTATCAGGAGCAAAAAGTCATCCTGCCGGACGGCACCGTGGTTTGGCTGCGCAAGCCGAGCTATTCGGTCGGTGATCTTGCCAACGGGCCGCTCGATCCGCACACCACGCTTTCGCCGCGCTTGACGCCGCCGATGATCGGCCTCGGCCTGGTCGAGCAAATCGCGCCGGCCGACATTCTCGCCAGTGCCGATCCGGGCGATCGCAACAGTGACGGCATCTCCGGAAAGCCCAATATTGTGCGCGACGGCCACAGCGGCGAGCCGACGCTCGGCCGCTTTGGCTGGAAGGCGCAGACCCCTTCGATTCGCCAGCAAGCGGCGGACGCATTCGCTGGCGACATCGGCATTTCGACGCCGGAAGTGCCGAACCACTGGGGCGATTGCACCGCGGCCGAAAAGAACTGCCTTGCCATGGCAAACGGCGTACAGGAGCGCCTCGGCCCGGTCGAGGCGCCGCCGCCGGTGATGGACCTGGTCACCTTCTATTCGCAAAACCTCGCCGTGCCGGCGCGGCGCGATCTCGACAAGCCCGATGTGCTGGCCGGCAAGAAGCTGTTCTACGACATGGGCTGCATTGCCTGCCATACGCCGAAATTCGTCACCCGCCGCGGCACGCCCAACAAGGCGCAGGCCTTCCAACTGATCTGGCCCTATTCCGATTTTCTGCTGCACGACATGGGGCCGGGCCTCGCCGACGGGCAAGCGGTGGGCGATGCCAGCGGGAGCGAATGGCGCACGCCGCCGCTGTGGGGCATCGGTCTTACCCAGACCGTCAACGGCAACACCTTCTTCCTGCACGACGGGCGGGCGCGCACCCTGACCGAGGCGATCCTGTGGCATGGCGGCGAGGGGCAGAAGGCGCGCGACCGCTTTGCCGCCGCCGCCGCGCCCGATCGCGCCGCACTGGTCAAATTCCTGGAGTCTTTGTGATGTCGAAGCGTCTGGCGTTTGTTCTGGTTCTCCCGCTGGTCCTCTTGCTGGTCCTCGGGGGCGCATTGCCGGCGTCCGCAGCGGTGAAGGCTTCCGACGTGATCCAGCGAGCGATCGACGGCTTTGTCCGCCCAGCCTATGCACGCCTGCAAGACCATGCCGACAGCCTGAGCAAGGCAGTGCGGACGCTGTGCGACGCGCCTTCGCAGGACCATCTCGATGCGGCGCGCGCCGAATTCTCCGGCACCGTGGATGCCTGGTCGGTCGTCGAGATCATCCGCATCGGACCGATCACGCAGAACAACCGGCTGGAACGCATGCTGTTTTGGCCGGACCGCAAGAGCATCGGCCTGAGGCAGGTGCAGGCGGCGTTGGCCAGTAAAGACCGGACCGCCGCCGATCCGGCCCATCTGGCGAAAAAGAGCGTCGCCATGCAAGGGCTCGGCGCGCTGGAATTCGTGCTTTACGGCGACGGCGCCGAGCGGCTCGCCGGCAGGGACGATCCCTATCGCTGCGCTTACGGCGCGGCCGTCGCCGGCAACATCGAAACGATTGCCGCCGAGGTCAGCGACGCCTGGAACAAGCCCGACGGCTTTGCAGCACTTTGGGCCGATCCGGGGCCGCAAAACGCACTCTACCGCGACGGCACGGAAGCGGTGACCGAATTGGTCGGCGTCTTCATCAACGAACTGGAGATGGTCCGTGACGTGCGCCTGAAAGGTTTTCTGGGCAGTAGCCCGCAGGCCGACAAGCCGAAACAGGCGATCTACTGGCGTTCACAAAACACCGCGCGTTCGCTGACCGGAAATCTTTCGGGGATGGACGCTCTGTTCCAGGCTTCGCAGCTTGGCGACGCGCTGTCGCCCGATGCGCGCTGGATGGCGGAATCGATCCACATCCAGCTCGTCAACGGCGCCGCCGACGCCACCGCCATCAGAGGCCCGATCGACAAGGCGCTTGCCGATCCGGCGCTGCGCCAGAAGCTCGACCACTTCTCGCTTGTGACATCCAGCCTGTCGACCCTCATCGGCACCAGGCTAACCGCCGAATTCGGCCTGACCGCCGGGTTCTCGTCGCTCGACGGAGACTGATTCTGAAAACGTCGCTGATCGATCGCCGCGACTTCCTGAGGGCTGCCGGGGCAGGCTTTGTTGCCGCGATGGCGCCGTCGGCATGGGCGAAGACGCTTAGCACGGACGCCGTCTTCGCCACCGCTTTCGTCAAGCGCGACGGCAGCTATGGCGCGGCGATCCTGTCCGAGGCCGGCAAGGTGCTGCATGCCATCGACCTGCCCGCCCGCGGTCACGACGTCACCTTCGATCCGCTGTCGAAACGCTCGGTGGTCTTTGCCAGGCAGCCCGGCACTTTCGCGGTTGTATTCGACCATACCGGCCGCGACGAGCCGCTGACCATTGCCAGCATCAGTGGCCGGCATTTCTTCGGCCACGGCGTGTTTTCGACCGACGGTGCGCTGCTCTACGCCACCGAGAACGATTTCGACAATGCCGCCGGCGTGGTCGGCGTCTATGACACGCGTGCGAAATTCAAGCGCGTTGGCGAGTTCCCGACCTATGGCATGGGTCCGCACGAGCTGCTGCTGCTCGGCGACGGCAGGACGATTGCCGTCGCCAATGGCGGCATCGAGACGCATCCCGATTATGGCCGCGCCGAGCTCAACATCGCGACGATGAAGCCATCTTATGTGCTGGTCGACCGCCTTGCCGGCGACCTTGTCGAAAAGCACGAATTGCCGCCGGCGCTGCACCAGCTTTCGATCCGGCATATGGATACCGACAAATCCGGCGCGGTCTGGTTCGGCTGCCAGTACAGAGGGCCGGGCGGCGATCGTCCGTTGCTGGTCGGCCGCGCCGCGCGCGGCAAGGATCTGCAACTGCTCGACATGCCGCAGGACGTGCTGTTCGGCTTCAGGAATTACATCGGCTCGGTCGCCGCCAACCCTGCTGCCGGTACCGTCGCGGTGTCCTCGCCGGAAGGCAACTCGCTTGCCATCATCGATGCGGCCAGCGGCCGGATCGTCGCCACCAGCGCACTCGCCGAGGTCTGCGGCGTGGCGCCCGACGGGGCGAGCTTCATGGCGACGACCGGCACGGGGCAGATAGCCCAAGCCGGCGGCGCGACACGGTCCGAGCCGGACTATGTCTGGGACAATCACATGCTGCGCATCGACCAGGCCGCATAGTGCGGCACTGGTTCATTGACGGTTGTGGTCGCCGAGAGTTACCTCTTTTTGGGCGAGGTCGAAGCGAAGCCGCCAAACGATTTATGCATTATCCCCTTGCAGGGACGAGCCATGGCAGGCACAGGGAAATTGTCTTTCGAACCCCCTGTGCCCCAAGCGGGCGCTGCCGACCGGCGGTCTCATGAAGTTGCTTGCTATCGATTGTGCCGCCAATCTCTGCGCCGCCTGTGTCTACGACGCGGCGGCCGGGAAGGAACTCGGCCGCTCGGTGCTCGATCTCGGCAAGGGCCATGCCGAACATCTGATGGCTGTGATCGAAGAGGCGTTGACGACCGGCGGCACCGACTATGCCGGTCTCGGCGCCATCGCTGTCTCCACCGGCCCGGGCTCCTTCACCGGCCTGCGCGTCGGCGTCTCGGCGGCGCGGGGCCTGGCGCTGGCGCTGAAAATCCCGGCAATCGGGGTGACGACGCTGGAAGCGCTGGCGGCGCAGGCGAAAGAGACATTTCCCGGCCGCGCCGTGCTGGCCGCGCTCGACGCCGGCCGCGAGGAGATCCATGCAGCGCTTTACGACGAAGCATCCGTTTTGATTTATGGTCCCGCGGTGGCCACGCTTTCGCAAGCCGCCGCCATGGCGGTTGACGGGTTTCCGGTTCTGGCCGGCACCGCGGCCACGCAAATTGCTGCATCGGCGGGGCGCGCCTTCGACGTCGGCCCGACAAGCGCCACTACGGATATCGCAATCTATGCCCGGCTGGCCGCTGCCAAGGGTGAAGGCGAAAAGCCGAAACCGCTTTATCTGCGCGGAGCTGACGCCAAGCCGCAGGCCGGGTTTATCCTGTCCAGGAAGAAAGCCGGGAAGATAAACTGATGCGCATTCCTTTCCTCCAGCCGCGCCGCAGGGACTTTGCGCTCGAGCCGCTGGCGGTCGCCGACAGTGCGGCCCTGTCGGTGCTGCATCGCGAGGATTTCGTCCGGCCGTGGAGTGATGACGAATTCGCCGCGCTGATCGAGCAGGACACGGTGTTCGGCTATGCCGCGCGCGAGACCGGCCAGGGTGCCAAGCCGCCGGTCGGCTTCGTGCTGGCGCGCCTGGCGGCCGGCGAAGGCGAGGTCCTGACTGTCGCGGTGGCGCGCTCCCATCGCCGCCAGGGCCTTGGCTGGCAACTGATGGATGCGGTGCTGCGCGAACTGCATGCGCAACGCGCCGAGGCGCTTTTCCTCGAGGTCGACGAGACCAACGTCGCCGCGATCGCGCTCTATCGGCGGCTGGGATTCCGCGAGGTCGGCAAACGTGCCAACTACTACAGATCGCCCGAGCACGGCCCGACCGGAGCGCTTGTCATGCGCCGCGATCTTCGCTAGCGCATCGGCCCGCAAATCGGAACCGATTCTCGGAAAGCACGATGCGCAGGTTGAGATGCGCAGATTAAAAAGCGCTAGAGCGTGCTTGGACGTCCAGTTGGACGCGTCGCTCTAGCCAGAACTCGGGACAGGGCCAAGAGCGAATGATCGGAAAAATCAGGATTTTCCTGGCGCTGGGCCTCGTTGTCGCAGGCTCGTTGATCCTCGTGCCGTTGCAGATCCTGTCGATGAAGACCGGCCTGTGGCGCGAGACGTTCATCCTGAAGATCTGGCACCGGCTCATCATCCGGGCGCTCGGCATGCGCATTCACGTCAAGGGGACCTTGTCCAATCAGCGCCCGTTACTGGTTGCGTCGAACCACGTTTCATGGACCGACATCATGGTGCTGGGGTCGATGGCCGACGTGACGTTCATCGCCAGGGCCGACATGGCCGGCTGGCCGTTGATCGGCATGTTGTCGAAGCTGCAGCGCACCGTTTTCATCGAGCGCGAGCGCAAACGTTCGTCGGGCGACCAGGCGAGCGAGATCGCCAGCCGCATGGCCAAGGGCGACGCCATGGTGCTGTTTGCCGAAGGTTCGACCAGCGACGGCAACATGATCTTGCCGTTCAAGAGCACGCTGTTCGGCGCCGCCTCGATGGCGATTTCGGAAGGGGCGGCCGAAACGGTCTTCATCCAGCCGGTGGCGATCGTCTATACGCGCCTGCACGGCGTGCCGCTCGGACGCAGACACCGGCCGATTGCCGCCTGGATCGGCGACGAGGATTTGATGCCGCATCTCAAGGTGCTGATGGCGGAGGGCGGGCTCGATGTCGAAGTGCATTTCGGCGAGCCGGTCGCCTTCTCCAAGGGCTCCAGGCGCAAGGAAACGGCCAGGCTGATGGAAAGTCAGGTGCGTGATATGGTGCAGGCGGCGCTCGCCGATCCGCGCCCGAGCCGGTAAGCCGGAAAAGCTCCAGCGCTTTGCGCGTCCAAAGGAGGCGCGGCGCTGTAAGGCAGAATCGTCTGTTTTTTGTCGGGGAAAGGCGTTAGAAGCCGCCAGATGGAATTGAACACGATCGAACGGGACGACATCGATACTGCGACCGAAACTGCGGTCGCGCCGCCTGCCGCGAGCCGGAAGGTCTTCGTCAAGACCTATGGCTGCCAGATGAACGTCTACGATTCGCAGCGCATGACCGACGCGCTGGCCGCCGACGGCTATACTGCGACGGATACGATCGGCGAGGCCGATCTGGTGCTGCTCAACACCTGCCATATCCGCGAGAAAGCCGCCGAAAAGGTCTATTCCGAACTCGGCCGCATTCGTGAGATGAAGGCCGAACGGGCTCGGGCCGGCCGCGAGATGCTGGTCGGCGTCGCCGGCTGCGTGGCGCAGGCCGAGGGCTCCGAGATCATCCGCCGCTCGCCTTCTGTTGATCTGGTCATCGGCCCGCAGACCTATCACCGGCTGCCCGACGTGCTGGCACGGGTGCGCGGTGGCGAAAAGATCGTCGAGACCGACTACGCCATCGAGGACAAGTTCGAGCATCTGCCGCAGCCGAAGCGCGCCGAGATCATCAGGCGCGGCGTCACCGCGTTCCTGACGGTGCAGGAAGGCTGCGACAAGTTCTGCACCTTCTGCGTGGTGCCCTATACCAGAGGCTCGGAAGTGTCGCGGCCGGTGGCGCAGATCGTCGCCGAGGCCGAGCGGCTGGCGCAAGCCGGCGTGCGCGAGGTGACGCTGCTTGGACAGAACGTCAATGCCTGGCACGGCGAAGGCGAAGCCAAAGGGGGCAAGACCGAGGAATGGGGTCTTGGCCGCTTGCTGTTCCGGCTGGCCGAGATTCCCGGGCTGGCGCGGTTGCGCTACACCACCAGCCACCCGCGCGACATGGACGACGAATTGATCGCCGCTCACCGTGACTTGCCGGCGCTGATGCCCTATCTGCATTTGCCTGTGCAATCCGGCTCCGACCGCATCCTCAAGGCGATGAACCGCAGGCATACGGCAAAAGATTATTTGACGCTGCTCGACCGGATCCGCGCCGCACGGAGCGATATCGCGCTTTCGGGCGACTTCATTGTCGGCTTTCCCGGCGAGACGGATGCGGATTTCGAGGCGACGATGGACCTTGTCCACCAGGTGAACTATGCCTCGGCCTTCTCGTTCAAATATTCGCCGCGCCCCGGCACGCCGGGCGCGGAAATGGCCGATCATGTGCCGGAAGCGGTCAAGGACGAGCGCCTGCAGCGACTGCAGGCGCTGTTGCTGACCCAGCAGCAGGAGTTCGGCGCCAGCCTGGTCGGCAGCACCATCGACACGCTGATCGAGAAGCCGGGCCGCCAGGCTGGCCAGAAGGTCGGCCGCTCACCGTGGCTGCAGCCGGTTATTGTTGATGAAAAGTCCGGCGAAATCGGTGAGATTATCCAGGTACGAATCACGAAGACGGGTTACAACAGCCTGTTCGCCGAATTGGCCTGAAGGTCTCGGCAGATGAGGAGAGACGGTTGAGCGCTGCGGAAGTGAAGAACCTGCCCCAGAACCTACCCTCGGGGGCTTCGGATATGGCGCACATCGTTCTGACTTTCGACAACAACAAGCTTGCCAGCGCCCTTTATGGCCAGTTCGACGAGAATCTGGCCAGGCTCGAGCAGAAGCTTGGCGTCGATATCCGCTCGCGCGGCAACCAGCTGACCATCAAGGGCTCCGCCTCGGCCGCCGAGCAGGCGCGCCGCGCCCTGGATAATCTCTACGGCATTCTCCAGAAAGGCGCTGACATCGGCCAGTCGGACGTCGACGGCGCCGTGCGCATGGCGATCGCCGCCGACGACCAGCTGACGCTGCCGACGCTGGAGCGCAAGGGCAAGGTGTCAGCCGCCCAGATATCGACGCGCAAGAAGACGATCTATGCCCGCTCGCTCAACCAGGACGCCTATATGCGCGCGCTGGAGCGGTCCGAGCTCGTCTTCGGCATCGGCCCGGCTGGCACTGGAAAAACGTTCCTGGCGGTGGCGCATGCGGCGATGCTGCTCGAACGTGGCATGGTCGAGCGCATCGTGCTATCGCGGCCTGCCGTCGAGGCCGGCGAGCGGCTCGGCTTCCTGCCAGGCGACATGAAGGAGAAGGTCGATCCCTATCTGCGGCCGCTCTATGACGCGCTTTACGAGATGATGCCGGCCGACAAGGTCGAGCGGGCGATTGCCGCCGAGGTGATCGAGATCGCGCCGCTGGCCTTCATGCGCGGCCGCACGCTGGCGCACTCCGCCGTCATCCTCGACGAGGCGCAGAACACCACGCCGATGCAGATGAAGATGTTCCTGACCCGTCTCGGCGAGAATTCGCGCATGATCGTCACCGGCGATCCGACCCAGATCGACCTGCCGCAAAACACCAAATCCGGTCTGGTCGAGGCGCTCAGGATCCTCGACGGCGTCACCGGCATGGTGACGGTGCGCTTCAACGAAGGCGACGTCGTCAGGCATCCGCTGGTCGCCGAGATCGTCAAGGCCTACGACCGCGACGGCAAGCTGGCCCGGGGCCTGGGCGCCGAAGGCTGAAGATGCAGCCTTATGGCTGAGGACAAAAAATCTGTAGGCGGGGATCTTCCGGTCCCCGTCGACATCGATATAGCAGTCGAAGCGGGCGACTGGCCCGATGAGGCCGCGCTGACGCGGCTGGTCGATCGCGCCGTAGCCGCCGCGTTTGCCGAAACCGGCGCGGCCGGCCGTTCCGAGCTCAGCATCGTTTTTTCTGACGATGCCTATATCCGCAGTCTCAATGCGGGATGGCGCGGCAAGGACAAACCGACCAACGTCCTGTCTTTCCCGGCTTTTCCGCTCGCCAAGGGCGGTCCGCTTCCGCCCATGCTGGGCGACATTGTGCTGGCCGCCGAGACGGTTGCGCGCGAAGCCGCACTGGAAGACAAGCCTGTCGACAACCATATCACCCATCTCGTCATCCACGGCCTGCTGCATTTGCTGGGCTACGATCACGAGACCGACGCCGAGGCCGAAGAAATGGAAGCCGTCGAACGCGCAGCACTTGCAAGGCTTGCCATTCCCGATCCCTACGCGTAACTAAAAAGATCAAATGACCGGACGACGATGAACGACAAACCAGAGACTGCCGCCCACCCAGACGCCGGCAGTGCGACCAAGCCATCCGAACAGACGGAAGAGGACTCTAGTCCGAGTACCACGACCGGCAGCTTCGCCAGCGAGCCATCGCCTGCCGGTCCTTCCCTGTTCGATCGCGTGCTCGGCCTGTTCAGGCAGCGCAACGGCACCAGCCTGCGCGAGGAGATCGCCGACGCGCTTGCCGAAACGGCGAGCGATGCCGGCGCCTTTTCGCCCGGCGAACGGGCCATGCTCAACAACATTCTGCGCCTGCGCGAGGTTCGCGTCGAGGATGTCATGGTGCCGCGCGCCGACATCGAGGCGGTCGAGATCACGACGAACCTGGGCGATCTTCTGGGGCTGTTCGAGCAGTCCGGCCATTCCCGCATGCCGGTCTATTCGGAGACGCTCGACGACCCGCGTGGCATGGTCCACATCCGCGACGTGCTCGCTCACATCACCAAGCTGGCCCGCGTCAGAAAGAGCAGGACGACCAGGAAAGCCGCCCCTGCCACGCTTCTCGATCTCGCCAAGGTCGATCTCACGCGCACCATCGGCGACCTGACCCTGATCCGCCCGGTGCTTTTCGTGCCGCCGTCGATGCTCGCCTCCGATCTGATGGGGCGGATGCAGGCGATGCGCACCCAGATGGCGCTGGTCATCGACGAATATGGCGGCACCGATGGTCTGGTCTCGCTCGAGGATATCGTCGAGATGGTGGTCGGCGACATCGAGGACGAGCACGACGAGGACGAGCCGATGATCACCCAGACCGGCGAGGGCGTGTTCGTCGTCGACGGCAAGGCCGAGATCGACGATGTCGCCAAGATGATCGGTGAGGATTTCGCCGCCGGCGAGCATGGCGAATATGTCGACACGATCGGCGGCATGATCTTCAACACGCTTGGCCGGGTCCCGGCCCGCGGCGAAGTGGTGCAGGCCATCCCCGGCTTCGAATTCCATGTGCTCGACGCCGATCCACGCCGCGTCAAGCGGGTGCGCATCGTGGAGACCCAGAAAAGCGAGCGCCGGCGGCGCGCCGTCCGCGCCGAGCAGGCGTGAAAGACGCCGCTCGCCAGATGACGGTCGACGATCCGTTCAAGCACTTGCGAACCAATTCGTACGGACGGCTCTGTCCTGAATACCAGCTTTATTTGAGCGTCGGATTTTCCCAAAAACCGGTTTCCACCTTTAGGGCCGACGCTCTATGAGAATATCTGATGTCGTGGAAACTCGATGAGACCGTGGAAACATCCGCGGGCACTGTGGCAGCGGGGCGATCTGGTAGCGGGCCTGCGCTCATGCTGGCGCACGGCTGGCCGTGGTCTTCGTTCTCATGGCATCGGATTATTCCAGATCTTGCAAGGCGGTATCGTGTCCACTGGTACGATATGCCCGGATATGGGCGATCGGACAAAGGCGCGGAGCAACGCACCTCACTCGACGTGCAAGGAGAAGTATTCGCCGAGATTCGCGCATTGGGACCTGAAGCAGCCCATCGTTGTTGCCCATGATTTCGGCGGAGCGACGACGCTACGGGCGCATTTGCTGCATGGCTGCGACTTCGAGCGGTATGTCCTGATGAATGTCGTCGCCATGCGCCCTTGGGGATCGGAGTTCTTCGATCATGTCGGTCGCCATGTGGATGCCTTTCTGGGCCTGCCGCCGCATATCCACAGAGCGGTCGTGGAAGCATATATCAAGGGGGCGATCGTAAATAACATCGCGTCCGGAGATTTCGAGAGGCTTGTCGAGCCGTGGCTTGCCGAAGAGGGACGCGGAAGCTTCTATCGGCAATTCGCGCAAGCCGACGAAAAATATACCGCCGAAGTCGAGCCGGCGTTCGGGGATATCAGGTGTCCGGTAAAGATAATTTGGGGCAAGGACGATCCATGGATCCCGCTGGAGCGAGGCAAAGCGCTTCATGCGCTGATCCCGCAGGCATCGTTTGAAACATTACCTGGCGTCGGTCACTTGCCTCAGCTCGAAGCCCCGGATCTCGTGCTGGAGCGGCTGAACGCTTTTCTATCGCGCGCATTATAGCGATACACCGGCACGAGCGGTCTGCGCGACAATTCACATGCGACACTTATCTTGCCACATGCGACACTTATCTTGCCGGCGTCGGTCGCCCATCCAGCAGCCTAATCCGGCGCGCTGGCTGAAGTCGTGGCGTTTGGAGCGCGGACTGCGGCCTGATAAATCTTCTGCCGTGATTCGCACGACTCGGAAGCATCGATGAAGCGCCTGGCCGGCCGGATAATTCTGCTGTGGGGCTGGCGCCGCGCGCTTGTGGCGTTTCTTGCCGGTGCGCTGGCGGTTCTTGCCCAGGCGCCTTACGATTTCTTCGCCGTCTGTTTCGTTTCGTTTCCGCTGCTGGTCTGGCTCCTCGACGGCGCAACCGGCGAAGCCTCCGATGGCTGGTTCCGGCATTTGCGGCCGGCCTTCGCCGTCGGCTGGTGCTTCGGCTTCGGCTATTTTCTCGCCGGCCTATGGTGGATCGGCTCAGCACTTCTGGTCGAGGCCGACAGTTTCGCCTGGGCGCTTCCCTTCGCAGTGGTCGGAATTCCGCTGGCGCTCGCCTTTTTCTATGGCTTCGCGACAGCGGTTGCCCGGCTGCTGTGGAGCAACGACATCGGCCGCATCGCCGCCCTTGCCTTCGGCTTCGGCCTGGCGGAATGGCTGCGCGACTTTCTGTTCACCGGCTTTCCCTGGAATGCAGTCGGCTACGCGGCGATGCCGGTGCCCTTGCTTATGCAGAGCGTGTCGGTGACCGGCATGGTCGGCATCAACGCGCTGGCGGTCTTCGTCTTTGCCTTGCCGGCCCTGCTTGCGGCGCGCCGGCATATCCGCCTTGGGGGTGCACTGGCTGCCGTTCTCGTCGCGGCCCATGTCGGCTTCGGCTATGTCAGGCTTGCTGCCAAGGTCGAACCCGCAACCCGCGCAATCGACGTCCGCATCGTGCAGCCGGCCGTCGACCTCAGCGAAAAGTGGGACCCTTCAGTGCCCGACCGGATTTTCGCTACACTGATGGGGCTTTCGGCCAAGGCGCCAGAGACTGGTCATGCCAAGCCGCAATTGATCCTGTGGCCGGAAACCTCCGTGCCGTTTTTTTTCGCCGAACGTCCCGATGCGCTGACCGCGCTGGGAGAGATGCTTGGCGACGGCCAGACGCTGATCGCCGGCGTCGTCCGGGAGGAAGGCGGGTCGGCGGAAGATGCCGACAGGCGGTACTACAATTCGGTGGTGGCAATCGACGACAAGGGTCAAATCGCCGATGCAGTCGACAAGGTTCATCTGGTGCCCTTTGGCGAATATCTGCCTTTTGCCGACCTGCTTGGCCGTTTGGGGCTCAAACAACTCGTCGCCGGGCCGACAACCTATGCGGCGGGCAATGAGCGGCACCCGATCGCGTTGCCCGGCGGCATCCGCGTGCTTCCGTTCATTTGCTACGAAGTCATCTTTCCCGATCTGGTGGCGGTTGACGCAACGTCAGCTGAGCTTATTGTGAATGTCACGAACGACGCGTGGTTCGGTGACACGCCGGGTCCGTACCAGCATTTCAGGCAGGCGCAGATTCGTGCGGTGGAGAACGGGGTGCCATTGTTGCGTGCAGCCAATAACGGCATTTCCGCTGTCGTCGATCCGCGCGGACACATCCTCGACGCGCTGGCAATCGACACCCGCGGAGCCATCGATGTCCACGTGCCGATTTCCAATCGAGCCATCGTTTCTTCCAGCCAAAGACGCATTAATGGACTGATGATCATGTTGCTGTTCGCTCTCGCCGCTTTCACAATGAATGTAAGGCAACGGCTACGGGCGAATTGACAGTCGACACATTAGAAACTCATACTGTAACCGCCTGAAATTTCTCGAAGTCAGCACGTCGGTTCTGTTGGGGCACTGGCCGCCGGCTTCGTTTTGGGCAGAAAAAACACAAAAAGCCGGAAAAATTCGGCGAGGAAAAAATGGCAGAAGAAAACAAGAAGAAGCCGAATCCTATCGACATCCATGTCGGAAGTCGCATCAGGCTTCGTCGCAATATGTTGGGAATGAGCCAGGAAAAGCTGGGCGAGAACCTCGGCATAACGTTTCAGCAGATACAGAAATACGAAAAGGGTACCAATCGCGTTGGCGCCAGCCGTTTGCAGGCAATCGCCTCGATATTGGGTGTGCCTGTCGCTTTCTTTTTCGAGGACGCGCCGGGCCAGGAGGCCGTGGGCAACCGCGGATTTGCGGAGGATGCATCAATGGCTTCTGCCGTCGAATTCTGCGGCAGTCCTGAAGGTCTTCAACTCAACCGGGCCTTCGTCAAGATCACCGACGTGAAGATACGCCGCAAGGTTATCGAGCTTGTGAAGGCCCTTTCCTCCGACGCAGTCGATTGATTACGCAGATTGGTCTGGGTCGATTGATTGGCAGCCGTTGAAACGTCGAAGATAGCAAAGCCGTCATTGCGGGCATGCAAATTCTTGCGATCTCGCGCATCGTGGAATTTACATCCCGCAGGTATGCCGGAGAGCGGATCGATTTTGCTCGACAGCCATGCTTAAAGTCTTTCTCATCAATGTGTTGAAGCTAAAGCACGTGCTGGAGCCAGGCAGGCTGGCGGCATCCTGCCGGCGGTCAAAGTGGTACAAGATAATGGCACCCACCGCTTGACGAGCGCTGCTCGGCACAGCTAACACGTGGCGCGCCAATCGGCAGCGTGCCGATGATTTTTCAAGAGGGGACACCCGTGACGCGGCAAAACTATCTATTCACCTCGGAATCCGTTGCCGAGGGTCATCCCGACAAGGTCTGCGACCGTATCTCCGACGAGATCGTCGATCTGGTCTATCGCGAGGCCAGAAAGACCGGCATGGACCCCTGGAAGGTCCGCGTCGCCTGCGAAACGCTGGCGACCACGAATCGCGTCGTCATCGCTGGCGAGGTGCGCGTTCCCGAGACCCTGCTCAAGAAGGACAAGGGCGGCAACATCCTGATGGATGCCGCCGGTCATCCGCTCGTCAATCCGGCCAAGTTCAAGTCGGCCGCCCGCAAGGCGATCCGCGAAATTGGCTATGAACAGGCCGGTTTCCACTGGAAGACGGCAAAGATCGAGGTTCTGCTGCACGGCCAGTCACCGGATATCGGCCAGGGCGTCGACAATGCCTCCGACCGGCAAGGCGAGGAAGGGGCCGGCGACCAGGGCATCATGTTCGGCTATGCCTGCCGCGAGACGCCGGATCTGATGCCGGCGCCGATCTACTACAGCCACAAGATCCTCGAACTGCTGGCCGCCGCGCGCCATGAAGGCAACGGCGATGCCGGCCGGCTCGGGCCGGACGCCAAGAGCCAGGTTACCGTCCGCTATATCGACGGCAAGGCGGCGGAAGTGACGCAGATCGTGCTGTCCACCCAGCATCTCGACGCCAGCTGGGATTCGAAGAAGGTCCGCAACGTCGTCGAACCCTATATTCGCGAGGCGCTGGGCGACCTTAAGATCGCCGACAGCTGCAACTGGTACATCAACCCGACAGGCAAGTTCGTCATCGGCGGGCCCGACGGCGACGCCGGCCTGACCGGGCGCAAGATCATCGTCGACACTTACGGCGGTGCTGCGCCTCATGGCGGCGGGGCTTTTTCCGGCAAGGACACCACCAAGGTCGACCGTTCCGCGGCCTATGCGGCCCGCTACCTCGCCAAGAACGTGGTGGCGGCGAAGCTCGCCGATCGCTGCACCATCCAGCTTTCCTATGCCATTGGCGTGGCCCAGCCGCTGTCGGTCTATGTCGACCTGCACGGCACCGGCAGGGTCGATGAGGCAAAGCTCGAGCAGGCGCTGCGCACCGTGATGGATCTGTCGCCGTCCGGCATCCGCCGCCATCTCGATCTCAACAAGCCGATTTATGCCAAGACGTCGTCTTATGGTCATTTCGGCCGCAAGGCCGGCCGCGACGGGTCCTTCTC
Source organism: Mesorhizobium sp. WSM4844 (assembly GCF_055811775.1). NCBI lineage: Bacteria > Pseudomonadati > Pseudomonadota > Alphaproteobacteria > Hyphomicrobiales > Phyllobacteriaceae > Mesorhizobium > Mesorhizobium sp. WSM4844. Next base: position 27,809 of record NZ_JBVVQB010000034.1, read on the forward strand.
CTGGGAAAAGACCGACCTCGCCAAGGCTCTCAAGGACGCACTCGCCGAAGCGCCTGCCGAAGCAGTCGCGGCCTAGCCGCGGCGTCCATAGATCCGGAAGACATGGATCCGAAAGACCGGCCAAGCCGTGCGACCGAAGCATTTTTCGGTCGCCGGCGCGGCAAGGCCATCCGTCCGCAGCAGGCAGCGGCACTGGAAAGCGGTTTCAGCACCTACCGGCTTGATCTGACGGCCGGACCGCCGGCCGACTTGCGCAGCCTGTTCGAAGCCGATGTCCGCGCCATTCATCTCGAAATTGGTTTTGGTGGCGGCGAGCACCTGCTGCATCGGGCGACGGCGGCTCCTGAGACCGGTTTTGTCGGCGTCGAGCCTTTCGTCAACGGCATGGCCAAGATGATGATGGCGGTCAGGCAACGGCCGCTTGCCAATCTTCGGGTCTATGACGACGACGCCACGCGCCTGCTCGACTGGCTCCCGCAAGCCTCGCTCGACGGCATCGACCTTCTCTATCCCGATCCCTGGCCGAAGAAGAAACACTGGAAGCGCCGCTTCGTCAGTCCGGTCAATCTCGACCGTTTCGCGCGCGTGCTGAAGTCAGGCGGAACATTCCGCTTTGCGTCCGATATCGATAGCTATGTGAACTGGACGCTGCTGCACTGCCGGGCACATGAAGCGTTTGCGTGGCAGGCTGAAGAGGCAGCCGACTGGCAGCGGCCCTATAAGGGTTGGCCGGGTACACGCTACGAGGCGAAGGCCGTTCGCGAAGGCCGGCGGCCAGCCTACCTCACCTTCGTCCGAAGATAGTCCTATTCAAAGCGCGCCTAGCGCACTTTGCCGTCGACGAGGACCAGAGATGTCCTCGTCCCTGCGTCGCCGGACTTAGACGCGGCCGATCTTGTTGAAGGCGGCCGGATCCATGCCGAGATTGCGCAGATCGCGTGCGCGCGGCTTGCGGCCGGCTTCGACGGCGTGCGAAGCGGCGACGGCGCTGCCGAACACGGTGAAGAAATCGCCGATGGCCGAGAAAACCTTGCGGTTGGTCATGATTATGCCCTTTCGCCTGCTGCAATGCGTGATTGATTTTGTGCAACGCAACATAGATAGGCGCGTACTGCCTGATATCACAGGGACGTTGGCGCATGGCCGCCATGCGCCGTGTGCAACGCTGCCGCCCCCGACAGTTTCGCCCACCCTGCATGCGGACAACGCATCTGCTTACGACACGGACCGCATACGGACTTGAAACGACGGCTGCGATCGTCTATATCAGGCTCAAATTCTTGGTCGGTATGGCGAAGAGTGGGTCCACCCGGTCCCGCTCTTTTTTGTTACCTTCCGACCGCCGACGAAGCGACAGGAATAGAATGACGGCAACGGTACCCGACAGCGACGACCGCATCATCCGCGAAAGCGGCATCGATGCGCGCATCGCGCTGATCGTGCAGCCGGTTCTGCGTGCCATTGGTTTCCGCCTTGTCAGGGTGCATCTGACGGGCCAGAACGGGCTGACGCTGCAGATCATGGCCGAACGCGAGGACGGCACCATGACCGTCGAGGATTGCGAAGAGGTCAGCCGGGCAGTGTCGCCGGCGCTCGATGTCGATGATCCGATCGAAAAGGCGTATCATCTCGAAGTGTCGTCGCCGGGAATCGACCGGCCGCTGGTTCGCAAGTCGGATTTCGCGACCTGGACGGGTCATCTGGTGAAGATGGAAACCTCGGTCCTCGTCGCCGACCGCAAGCGCTTCAAGGGCAAGATCGCCGAGAGCGACGCGGACGGCGTGCTGATCGAGCGCGACAAGGCGGCCTATGGCGAACAGCCGACGGTGCGTGTGCCCTACGATGCGATTGCCGAAGCACGGCTGATCCTGACCGACGACCTTATCCGCGACGCACTGTCGAAGGACAACAGGGCGCGCAAGGAAGCCAAGAAGCGCCGCGGCGAGCCCGAAGACGCGCCAGAGGGCGTGGAAGCGGGCGCGGAAGATCAAACCGAACAGGAAATGTGATTGGGCTGCCGGGCGCAAAGGCTCGGCAACAGGCTCGGGAGAAAAAAGATGGTTGTAAGCGCAAACAGGCTTGAACTGCTGCAGATCGCCGATGCGGTCGCGCGTGAGAAGTCGATCGACAAGTCGATCGTCATCGCCGCCATGGCCGATGCGATCCAGAAGGCGGCGCGCTCGCGCTATGGCCAGGAAACCAACATCCGTGCCGACATCAATCCGAATACCGGCGAGATGAAGCTGCAGCGGCTGATGGAAGTGGTCGAGAAGGTCGACGACTATGCGACGCAGATCGCCATATCCTCGGCGCGTGAGCGCAATCCTGACGCCCAGCTCGGCGACTTCATTGCCGAACAGCTGCCGCCGATGGATTTCGGCCGCATCGCCGCCCAGTCGGCCAAGCAGGTCATCGTGCAGAAGGTGCGCGAGGCCGAGCGTGACCGCCAGTACGACGAGTACAAGGACCGTATCGGCGAGATCGTCAACGGTACTGTCAAACGCGTCGAATACGGCAACGTCATCGTCGATCTCGGCCGCGGTGAGGCGATAATCCGTCGCGACGAGCTGATCCCGCGCGAAAATTACAAATATGGCGATCGCGTCCGCGCCTATGTCTATGACGTGCGCCGCGAGCAGCGCGGTCCGCAGATATTCCTGTCGCGCACCCATCCGCAGTTCATGGCGAAGCTGTTCACCATGGAAGTGCCGGAAATCTACGACGGCATCATCGAGATCAAGTCGGTCGCCCGCGATCCAGGTTCGCGCGCCAAGATCGCCGTCATCTCGCGTGACAGTTCCATCGATCCGGTTGGCGCCTGCGTCGGCATGCGCGGCAGCCGTGTTCAGGCGGTGGTCGGCGAATTGCAGGGCGAGAAGATCGACATCATTCCGTGGTCGCCTTCGGCCGCTTCCTTCATCGTCAACGCGCTGCAGCCGGCGGAAGTCGCCAAGGTCGTGCTCGACGAGGACGCCGAACGCATCGAGGTGGTGGTGCCGGACGACCAGCTGTCGCTGGCCATCGGTCGCCGCGGCCAGAACGTCCGGCTCGCCTCGCAGCTCACCGGCTGGGATATCGACATCCTGACCGAGCAGGAAGAGAGCGAGCGCCGCCAGAAGGAGTTCGTCGAACGCTCGGCTCTGTTCATGGATGCGCTCAACGTCGACGAGATGGTCGGCCAGGTGCTCGCCTCCGAAGGCTTCACCAGCGTCGAGGAAGTCGCCTATGTCGATGCCGACGAGATCGCGTCGATCGACGGCTTCGACGAGGACACCGCCTCGGAAATCCAGGCCCGCGCCCGCGAATATCTGGAGAAGATCGAAGCCGAGCATGACGAGAAGCGCAAGGCGCTGGGCGTCAAGGACGAGTTGCGTGAGATTCCAGGCGTGACCACCGCCATGATGGTGACGCTCGGCGAGGACGGCGTGAAGACGATCGAGGATTTCGCCGGCTATGCGGCCGATGATCTGACCGGTTGGAAGGAACGCAAGGACGGCGAGACGAAGGTATTCCCGGGCGTGCTCGCCAATCACGGCGTGTCGCGGGCCGATGCTGAACAGATGGTTCTGGCTGCTCGCCTCAAGGCCGGCTGGATCACCGAAGACGAGCTTGCAGCCGAAGACGTGCCGGCTGACGAAGCCGTTGGTGCGTGAGGTGAAACCGCATCGCACACAAGCCGCCCTTGGACGAGATGAACGATCGCACTTGCATCGTCACGCGCAAACAGGCCGAACCGGATGAACTGATCCGTTTCGTCGTCGGCCCGGATTCGGCCGTCGTTCCGGATATCAAGAAAAACCTGCCCGGACGCGGTTGCTGGGTGACTGCCGACCGCCTACATATCGACAAGGCGGCAGCGAAAAACCTGTTCGCTCGCGCCTTCAAGGCGCAGGTGACCGTGCCGACCGATCTCGGCGACATGGTCGACGGGCTGCTTTCCAGATACGCTCTGGGCATGCTCGGTCTTGCCCGCAAGGCAGGCGCGATCGCGCTCGGCGCCACCAAGGTTGAGAGCGCGGTGCGTGGCGGGCTGGCGCTTTTCGTGTTGCATGCGACCGAGGCGTCAGATGACGGCGTCCGCAAGATCAGCCAGGCGCGACGGGCAACCGTCCACCTCGGTGGCCCCGCCATCCTTGCCTACAAACTTTTCTCCGAGGCCGAGTTGAGCTTGGCATTGGGGGGTACAAATGTGATACATGCTGCCGTTCTCGCGGGAGACGCGGGCAGGGCGGTCCAGAAGCGCATGGTTGCGCTCGACCGGTATCGGGGCGGTTCCCCGGACGATCTGGCAATGCTTGCGGCCGTTGCTGACGAAGATGATGCCGCAGAGGATATGGAATGAGCGATACGAAATCGGGCGACGACAAGACGTTGAGTGTTACGCCGAAGAAGACTTTGACGCTGAAGCGCCCCGGTACGGAACAGGGCACCGTGCGCCAGAGCTTCTCGCATGGCCGCACCAAGGCGGTCGTGGTCGAGACCAAGAAGCGCAAGTTCTCGCTGCCTGGTGACAAGCCGGAGCCGGCTGCTGCCCCTGTGTCCGTCTTCACGCCGAAGCCACCGGTCGCGGCAGCGCCGGTTGTGCAGGAAGCGCCCAAGGCGCCGCCGCCTCCGCCGCCGGTCGAACGCGGCGGCATGGTGCTGAACCAATTGTCGCGCGATGAAATGGAGGCGCGCCGCCGGGCTCTTGAGGGTTCGAAGGTGCGCGACGTCGAGGATCGCCAGCGCGCCATCGACGAGGCCAAGCGCCGCGCCGAGGATGAAGAGCGCCGCCGTCGCGAGCGCGAGGAATCCGCGCGCCGCCAGGCCGAGGAAGAAGCCCGGCTGCAGGCCGAGGCCGAGTCCCGCCGGCGTGCCGAGGAAGAGGCGCGCCGCCGCGCGCCGCTGACCGCCGAACTGGCGACAGTCGACGACGAGGACATCAAGCCGAAGCGGACCGGCGCCGGCGCCCCGGTGCGCCGTCCGGTCACGCCGGAAGTGGCGCGTCCGGCCAAGCCGACCAAGGGCGAGGAAGATCGCCGCCGCGGCAAGCTGACGCTGAATGCCGCACTTTCCGATGAGGATGCGCGTGCGCGTTCGCTGTCGTCGATGCGTCGGCGCCAGGAGAAATTCAAGCGCGCGCTGCATAACGAACCGCGCGAGAAAGTCATGCGCGAAGTGATACTTCCCGAAACCATCACCATCCAGGAACTGGCGCAGCGCATGTCCGAGCGCGCCGTCGATGTGGTCAAGTTCTTCATGAAACAGGGCCAGATCCTGAAGCCGGGCGACGTCATCGACGCCGACACGGCCGAACTGGTCGCTACCGAATTCGGCCACACGGTTCGCCGCGTCGCCGAGTCCGACATCGAGGAAGGCCTCTTCAACATCGCCGATCGTCCCGAGGATCTCGAGCCGCGTCCGCCGGTGGTGACCATCATGGGCCATGTCGATCACGGCAAGACGTCGCTGCTCGATGCCATCCGCAATGCCAATGTTGTGTCCGGCGAGGCCGGCGGCATCACCCAGCATATCGGCGCCTATCAGGTCGAGAAGAACGGTAACAAGATCACCTTCATCGACACGCCTGGCCACGCCGCCTTCACGGCGATGCGCGCCCGTGGCGCTCAGGCGACCGACATCGCCATCCTGGTAGTGGCGGCCGACGATAGCGTGATGCCGCAGACGATCGAATCGATCAGCCATGCCAAGGCGGCCGGCGTTCCGATCATTGTGGCGATCAACAAGATCGACAAGCATGACGCCGACCCGCAGAAGGTGCGCTCGGAACTGCTGCGCCACGAAGTCTTCGTCGAATCGATGGGCGGCGAGGTGCTGGACGTCGAAGTGTCGGCGACCAAGGGCACCAATCTCGACAAGCTACTCGAAGCGATCCTGCTGCAGGCCGAAATCCTCGACCTGAAGGCCAATCCGGACCGCACCGCCGAGGGCGTCGTCATCGAAGCCCAGCTCGACAAGGGCCGCGGCCCCGTCGCCACGGTGCTGGTCCAGACCGGCACGCTGATGCCTGGCGACATCCTTGTTGCCGGTAACGAATGGGGCCGGGTGCGCGCGCTGGTCAACGACCGCGGCGGGCAGATCAAGGAAGCGCCGCCGGCGATGCCCGTGGAAGTGCTCGGACTGCAGGGAACCCCGCAGGCCGGCGACCGCTTCGCCGTCGTCAACAACGAGGCCCGCGCCCGCGAGATCACCGAATATCGCCAGCGTCTGGCGCGTGAGAAGGCGGTGGCCAAGCATGCCGGCCAGCGTGGTTCGCTCGAACAGATGATGTCGCAACTGCAGACGAGCGGGCTGAAGGAATTCCCGCTGGTCATCAAGGGCGACGTGCAGGGCTCGATCGAGGCGATCAGCGCGGCGCTGGACAAGCTCGGCACCGACGAGGTGCGTGCGCGCATCGTTCATGCGGGCGCCGGCGGCATCACCGAAAGCGATGTCTCGCTGGCGGAAACCTCGGGCGCCGCAATCATCGGCTTCAACGTTCGCGCCAATGTGCAGGCGCGTGCGGCGGCCGCGGCTGCAGGCATCGAGATCCGCTACTACTCGATCATCTACAACCTTGTGGATGACGTGAAGGCGGCGCTGTCCGGCCTGCTGTCGCCGGAGCGTCGCGAGACCTTCATTGGCAATGCCGAGATCCTCGAGATCTTCGACATCACCAAGGTCGGCAAGATCGCCGGCTGCCGTGTCACCGAAGGCAAGGTCGAGCGCGGTGCGGGCGTTCGCCTGATCCGCGACAACGTCGTCATCCACGAAGGCACGCTGAAGACGCTGAAGCGCTTCAAGGACGAAGTTGCAGAGGTTCCGGGTGGCCAGGAATGCGGCATGGCGTTCCAGAACTACGAAGACATGCGCGTCGGCGACGTCATCGAGTGCTTCCGCGTCGAGATGGTGACCAGGACGCTCTGAGTTCGAGCAACTTGAGTTCGAGCATTTACAGACCGGGCGGTGGTCGAAAGGCTGCCGCCTAAACCATGATCCCGAAAAGTGGTATCCGGTTTTCGGAGAAGATCATGGTCAACAAAAAATAGAGCCTGATCCATCCCGATTTCTATCGGGATGGATCAGGCTTTAAAGCATATGAGACATGCGGCGCGGTCCCATCCCGTGCCTCACGATTTCAGGATAGAGAAAAATGCCCCGTTCAACCACGTCAGGTCCATCCCAGCGCATGCTTCGCGTCGGCGAGCAGGTGCGGCATGCGCTGTCGGAAACCTTGCAACGTGGCGAGATCCTCGATCCGCTGATCGAGAATTCGGTGGTTTCGGTCTCGGAGGTGCGCATGTCGCCCGATCTGAAGATCGCCACCGCTTTCGTCTCGCCGCTTGGCGCCAGTGATGCCGATGCGGTGGTCGAGGCGCTCAACAAGCATGCGAAATTCGTGCGCGGCCGCGTTTCCGGCGCGCTCCGGCAGATGAAGTACATGCCGGAATTCCGCTTCCGGCTCGACACCAGCTACGACAATTTCCAGAAGATCAACGAATTGTTGCACTCGCCCGAAGTGGCGCGCGATCTCGGCCCAGACGCCCAGATCGGCGACCAGAACAAAGACAACGACAAGGACGAAAAATAGTGGCGCGTCGCGGCAAGAAGAAGGGTCGGCCGATCTCCGGCTGGCTGGTGCTGGACAAACCCGTCGGCATGGGTTCGACCGAAGCCGTCTCCAAGATCAAATGGCTGTTCCAGGCGGAAAAGGCCGGCCATGCCGGCACCCTCGACCCGCTCGCTTCCGGCATGCTGCCGATCGCGCTCGGCGAAGCGACCAAGACCGTCCCCTATGTCCAGGATGGCGCCAAGGTCTACCGCTTCACGGTTGCCTGGGGTGAGGAGCGTTCGACCGATGACCTCGAAGGGCCGGTGACGAAAAGCTCCGACCAGCGTCCGGCTGAAGCCGATGTGCTTTTGCTGATGCCGAAATACACCGGCGTCATCATGCAGACGCCGCCGCAATTTTCGGCCATCAAGATCGCAGGCGAGCGCGCCTATGATCTTGCCCGCGACGGCGCGACGGTCGACATTCCGGCGCGGGAAGTCGAGATCGGCCGCCTCGACCTGATCGAGCACAGTGCTGACAGCACCATTTTCGAGGTCGAATGCGGCAAGGGCACCTATGTCCGCTCGCTGGCCCGCGACATGGGCCGCGATCTCGGCTGTTTCGGTCACATCGCCGAACTGCGCCGGATCGAGGTCGAGCCGTTCACGCAGGAAGACTTCGTCACCATCGCCGAGCTGGAAGCCGCCCGCTTCGGCGAACAGCCCGATGAGGGTTCGGATTCAGCGGACACGGTGCCGGTCGACTTCGACGCCATCGACGTGTTTCTGGTCGACACGTCAGCCGCGCTCGACTGCCTGCCGCAGATCGCGATCAGCGACGACGCGGCAACAAAAATCCGCCTCGGCAACCCGGTCATCATCCGTGGCCGCGACGCGCCGGTGGAAGCCGAGGAAGCCTGCGCCACGGCGCGCGGCAAGCTGGTCGCCATCGGCGCCATCGAGCAAGGCATGTTCAAGCCGAAGCGGGTCTTTGCCGGCTGAGCCCCCTCGTCTAATCTCGATCAGAGGTACATTCGAGGGGCACATGGCAAAGGCCGAGACGATCAGGAAGCGGGCGCCGGTGACAGCACGGCGGCCGCCGATCGGCGCATCACCAGGCACACTGATCGCCGACCCTGCGGCGCGGCGCAGCGAACTGCGACTGACACTGATGTCGCCCGACAAATTCGAGACAATCGAAGATGCCAGCATCAACGACCTGAATGGTCATTGCAACGCATGGCCGGTCATCTGGCTCGATTGCACCGGTCTCGCCAACATCCCGCTGATCGAGGAGATCGGCCGGATTTTCAGCCTGCATCCGCTGGCGCTGGAAGACGTCGTCAACACCGGCCAGCGGCCGAAGGTGGACTTCTTCGAGGACCATGCCTTCGTCGTCGTCAGGATGATCGACGACGTCACCGCGCATCGCTACGAGCAGATCGCGGTCTTCTTCGGCAGGAACTTCGTCGTCACCTTCCAGGAGCGCGAAGGCGATCCGTTCGATCCCGTGCGCAAGCGCATCGAAAGCTCGATGCCCAACCGGCTGCGCTCACGCGGCGCCGACTATCTCGCCTATGCGCTGATCGACGCCATCGTCGACAGTTATTTCCCGCCGATCGAGACCGCCGGCGACTTGGTCGACAGCATCGAGGACCAGATGCTGCGCGCGACGGACAAGCACCAGATGCGGCGGCTTCACGAGTTGCGGCGCGACGCCAACGTGCTGAAGGGGGTGCTTTGGCCGATGCGCGACGCGCTGGCGACGCTGATCCGCAACGACGTGCCCTACGTCAAGCCCGAGACCAAGATCTTCCTGAACGACACGCTCGATCACTCGCTTCGGCTCATCGAACTGGTCGAAACCCAGCGCGACATGCTGACCGGTCTGATCGAGATGCATCTGTCGCTGAGTCAGGCACGCACCAGCGACGTCATCAGCTATCTGACGATCGTCTCGGTGATCTTCATCCCGCTCACCTTTCTCGCTGGCGTGTGGGGCATGAACTTCGATCCCGAAGCCTCGCCATGGAACATGCCGGAGCTGAAGGCCCAATACGGCTATCCGGCAGCGCTGGTGTTCATGGCCGTTGTCGCGCTCGGGCTTGTCGCCTTCTTCAGATGGAAGAAGTGGCTTTAGCCGAGGCGAAATCTTCGTTTGTGCAGCAAAAAGCCGGCTTGTGAATTGGGCTGGTGTTTTTGCCTGAATTGCCCTATATGCGCCGCAGCATCGTGCAATGCCACGTTGCTTGTACCGGCCCCTGCTGGACGACATCCCGGCCGAGGGCGTCCCGTTTCCTCAAACAGATAAGGAAAAACACGATGTCGATTACTGCCGAGCGCAAGAAGGAATTGATGGGTGAATTCGCAACCGCCAAGGGCGATACCGGGTCTCCGGAAGTCCAGGTGGCCATCCTTTCCGAGCGCATCAAGAACCTGACCGACCATTTCAAGGACCACAAGAAGGATAACCATTCCCGCCGTGGTCTGCTCGCTCTCGTCTCCCAGCGCCGCAGCCTGCTTGATTATCTCAAGCGCAAGGACGACGCGCGCTATCAGACGCTGATCGAGAAGCTCGGTCTGCGCCGTTGACGAATTGACCGGCGGGTTCTTTCGAGAGCCCGCCGGTCGCGCATTGGAGCAGTCCATTGCTCCAATGAAGGAAGTAGAGCGCCGCGCTTCGATTTGGACGCGCACATGGGACGCTCTGAAACTTTGAATTTGCGCAAGGCATTTCCGAGAGCCGCGGTTTTCGGGTCATGCGCAAGGCCAGTCGGATCGATTGGCCAGACCCGGTTTCGATATAGCACAGGGCCATTCGAAACCGCCCATGGACGGTCATGGGGCAGGATTGCAGGACGCTCGCGCGGCACCCGCGCCGGATTTACCCGAGCTTCCCGTTGTCTTGCCCGTGGCTGCCCGAGAAACGAAGCCAAGGGAAAGGGGCACTCGCGCACGGTGAAATGGCGCGGCCCTTTCCGCATATGAAGGACAAGACATGTTCAATCACCACAAAGTGGAAATCGAATGGGGCGGCCGTCCGCTCATCCTCGAAACCGGCAAGATTGCGCGCCAGGCTGACGGCGCGGTGCTCGCCACCTACGGCGAAACCAAGGTTCTCGCCACCGTCGTTTCGATGAAGGAACCAAAACCCGGCCTCGATTTCTTCCCGCTGACCGTCAACTACCAGGAAAAGACCTATGCCGCCGGCAAGATCCCGGGCGGCTATTTCAAGCGCGAAGGCCGTCCGAGCGAAAAGGAAACGCTGGTTTCCCGTCTCATCGACCGTCCGATCCGCCCACTCTTCGCTGACGGTTACAAGAACGACACGCAGATCGTTGTCACCGTCGTCCAGCATGATCTCGAAAACGACCCGGACATCCTGTCGATCGTCGCCACCTCGGCGGCTTTGACGCTGTCCGGCGTCCCTTTCATGGGTCCGATCGGCGGCGCCCGCGTCGGCTACATCAACGGCGAATATGTGCTCAATCCGCATGTCGACGAGATGCAGGAATCCAAGCTTGACCTGATCGTCGCCGGCACCTCCGACGCCGTGCTGATGGTCGAGTCCGAAGCCAAGGAACTCGGCGAGGATCTGATGCTCGGCGCCGTCATGTTCGGCCATCGCGGCTTCCAGCCGGTGATCGACGCGATCATTAAGCTGGCGGAAGTCGCCGCCAAGGATCCGCGTGACTTCACCGCGCCGGATTATTCGGCGCTTGAAGCCGAGATGCTGAAGATCGTCGAAGGCGAGCTTCGCGATGCCTACAAGATCACCGACAAGCAGAAGCGCTATGCCGCCGTCGACGCCGTCAAGGCGAAGGTCAAGGCTGCGTTCGCACCCGCAGAAGGCGAAGAAGCCAAGTATACGTCCGAGCAGATCGGCACCGTGTTCAAGGAGCTCCAGGCCAAGGTCGTACGCTGGAACATCCTCGACACCGGTTCGCGCATCGACGGCCGCGATCTGAAGACGGTTCGCAAGATCGTCTCCGAAGTCGGCGTCCTGCCGCGCACCCACGGCTCGGCGCTGTTCACCCGCGGCGAGACCCAGGCACTGGTCGTCGCCACGCTCGGCACCGGCGAGGACGAGCAGTATGTCGATTCGCTGACCGGCATGTACAAGGAGAAGTTCCTCCTTCACTACAACTTCCCTCCCTATTCGGTCGGTGAAACCGGTCGCATGGGTTCGCCCGGCCGCCGCGAAATCGGCCACGGCAAGCTCGCCTGGCGCGCGATCCGCCCGATGCTGCCGACATCGGACCAGTTCCCCTACACGCTGCGCGTCGTCTCGGAGATCACCGAGTCCAACGGCTCGTCGTCGATGGCTACCGTCTGCGGCACCTCGCTGGCGCTGATGGATGCCGGTGTGCCGCTGGCCAAGCCGGTCGCCGGCATCGCCATGGGTCTGATCAAGGAAGGCGAGCGCTTCGCGGTGCTCTCCGACATCCTCGGCGACGAGGACCATCTCGGCGACATGGACTTCAAGGTTGCCGGCACCGCCAACGGCATTACCTCGCTGCAGATGGACATCAAGATCGAGGGCATCACCGAGGAAATCATGAAGATCGCGCTGGATCAGGCCAAGGACGGCCGCCAGCATATCCTCGGCGAAATGGGCCATGCGCTGTCCGGCGCGCGCTCCGAACTCGGCGAATTCGCGCCGCGCATCGAGGTCATGCACATCCCGACCGACAAGATCCGCGACGTGATTGGCTCGGGCGGCAAGGTCATCCGCGAGATCGTCGAAAAGACCGGCGCCAAGATCAACATCGAGGACGACGGCACGGTCAAGATCGCTTCGTCCAACGCCAAGGAGATCGAGGCGGCGAAGAAGTGGATCCACACCATCGTCGCCGAGCCGGAAGTCGGCGAAATCTACGAGGGCACGGTCGTCAAGACCGCCGACTTCGGCGCTTTCGTCAACTTCTTCGGTCCGCGTGACGGCCTCGTCCACATCTCGCAGCTCGCCAATGATCGCGTCGCCAAGACCTCCGACGTCGTCAAGGAAGGCGACAAGGTCTGGGTCAAGCTGATGGGCTTCGATGAGCGCGGCAAGGTCCGCCTGTCGATGAAGGTCGTCGACCAGGCCACCGGCAAGGAAATCGCCCGCGACAAGAAGGCCGACGGCGAAGAAGACGCCGCCTGAGCGATCTGACCGAACAATCGAAACGGGCGCGCCGACAGGTCGCGCCCGCTTTCATTTTCTGGTCAAGCCAGCTGCACTTCGAGATCGAAAAATGTCCGCTGAGCCGCTGAAGACACTGTTCCATCCGTTCGAGGCGGAGGCTGTTTCCTTGCCGCGTAAGGGCGAGCGTGTCCTCTTTCTGGGCGCTGAGCCGGGCTTCCGCCTGCCCGAAGGTTTTGATGCAGCGCTGCATCTGGTGCAAGGCTTCCGGCCGCACTATCGCGCGTTGCAGGCGGCCGGTTTCACCGTCACGCCGCGCCTGGAGGGCGAAGGCTTCGATGCGGCATTGGTGCTTGCCGGCCGCCATCGCGGGCAGAACGAATTGCGCATCGCCGAGGCGATCGAGTGTGTGAGGCCGGGCGGATCGATTATCGTTGCCGGCGCCAAGGACGATGGCATTGCCAGCCTGCGCAAGCGCATCGACGAGCTTGTGCCGCTCGACGGCCATTTGCCGAAACATCACGGCATCGCCTTCTGGTTTCATCGACCTGCCGATGCTGCGCTCGCAACGGCACTTCGCGCCGCCAATCCAGCCCTTCTGGTCGAGGATCGGTTCCGCACCGCACCAGGCATGTTCTCTTTCGACAAGATCGATGCAGGTTCGAGATTGCTGGCCGACAATCTGCCCGGCGACCTGCGTGGCAGCGTTGCCGATTTCTGCGCCGGCTGGGGCTATGTGGCGGCCGAGGTCGCCGCCCGCTCACCTGGCATATCGGCGCTCGATCTCTACGAGGCCGAGTTCGATGCGCTGGAGGCGGCGAAATTCAATATCGGCAACACAGCGGAACCCAACTTCTTCTGGATCGATCTTTTGAGCGAGCCGGTCGAGCGGCGCTATGACGCCATCGCCATGAACCCGCCCTTCCACCGCAGCCGGGCGGCCGAGCCCGAGATCGGCGCCGGCATGATCCGCGCCGCGGCAAAGGCGCTGAAGCCGGGCGGTCGGCTGTTCATGGTGGCGAACCGCCAGCTTCCCTACGAGCCGGTGCTGGCGGCCTTCTCCAGCCATGCCGAGATTGCCCGCGACGGCATGTTCAAGGTTTTCGCGGCGCGCCGCTGAAGGCTGGTTCACGGGACCAATGCATGTCGCGCAAAAGTGCGCAGCGGTTTTGCGATAACGACATGCATAAACAAGAACTTAAAGCGCGTCGCATGAATCCATTCAAACGCGACGCGCTTTAAGGCATCATCTGCGGCCGAAATTACTCTCGTCCGCTGTCGGTCCGCTTCAGCTCGTCGAGCGCCGGCATCGACACGATGTGGTAGCCGGAATCGACATAGTGGATTTCGCCGGTGACGCCCGACGACAGGTCGGACAGCAGATAAAGCGCGGAACCACCGACTTCGTCGATGGTCACTGTACGGCGCAGCGGCGAATTGCGCTGCTGGTAGGAAAACATGTGGCGTGCGTCGGAAATCCCGGCGCCGGCCAGTGTCCGCACCGGTCCGGCGGATATGCCGTTCACCCTGATGCCGCGCGGGCCGTAGTCGTTGGCGAGATAGCGGACGCTGGCTTCAAGCCCGGCCTTGGCGACGCCCATGACGTTGTAGTTCGGCATGACGCGGACCGAACCGGCATAGGTCAGCGTGATCATCGAGCCGCCGTCCCTCATCAGCGCGGCCGCATGACGGGCGACCTCGGTGAAGGAATAGCAGGAGATGACCATGGTGCGGACGAAATTGTCGCGGCTGGTGTCGGCGTAAAGGCCTTTCAGCTCGTTCTTGTCGGAAAAGCCGATGGCGTGGACGACGAAGTCCAGCCCGCCCCAGGCCTCGCCCAAGGTCTCGAAGGTAGCGGCAACCGATGCGCTGTCCTCGACGTCGCAAGGCACGACCAGCGAGGAGCCGAGTTTGTCGGCGAGCGGCTTGACCCGGCGCCCGAAGGCTTCGCCCTGATAGGTGAAGGCGAGTTCCGCCCCATGTTCGGACAGTTTCCGGGCGATGCCCCAGGCGATCGAATGGTCGTTGGCGACACCCATGACAAGCCCGCGCTTGCCCTTCATCAATCCGTCCATGGTTGGCAGTCCTTATGCGGAATAGCGCTGGAAAATCAGCGTTGCGTTGGTGCCGCCGAAACCGAACGAGTTGGACAGGACGGTGTCGATCCTGGCATCGTCGATGCGCTCTCGCACGATCGGCATACCCTCGAATTCCGGATCGAGCTGCTCGACGTGGGCGCTCTCGCCGATGAATCCGCCTTGCATCATCAGGATCGAGTAGATCGATTCCTGCACGCCGGCCGCACCCAACGAGTGGCCGGTCAGCGATTTCGTCGAGGTGATGAACGGCATGTTTTCGCCGAACACCTCGCGGATCGCGCCCATCTCCCTGGAGTCGCCGACCGGCGTCGAGGTGCCGTGCGTGTTGATGTAGTCGACCGGCGAAGAGACGGTCGCCAACGCCTGCCGCATGCAGCGCACCGCGCCTTCGCCCGAAGGCGCCACCATGTCGAAGCCGTCCGAGGTCGCGCCATAGCCGACGACCTCGGCGTAGATCTTGGCGCCGCGCGCCTTGGCGTGCTCGAGTTCTTCCAGCACCAGCACGCCGGCGCCGCCGGCAATGACGAAGCCGTCGCGATCGACGTCATAGGCGCGCGAGGCAGCCGATGCCCGATCGTTGAACTTGGAGGACATGGCGCCCATCGCATCGAACAGGTCCGACATCGTCCAGTCGAGGTCCTCATGGCCGCCGGCGAAGACCATGTCCTGCTTGCCCCACTGGATCAGTTCGTAGCCATTGCCGATGCAATGCGCCGAGGTCGAGCAGGCCGAAGAGATCGAATAATTGACGCCGTGGATCTTGAACCAGGTGGCGAGCGTCGCCGAAGCGGTCGACGACATCGCCTTCGGCACCGCGAACGGGCCGATTCGCTTGGGGCTGCCGTTCTTGAGCGTGGTTTCAGCGGCCTCGACGATGGTTCTGGTCGATGGTCCGCCCGATCCCATGACGATGCCGGTGCGCTCATTGGTGATGTCGTTCTCGCCAAGTCCAGCGTCCACGATCGCCTGGTCCATGGCGACATGGTTCCAGGCCGCACCTTGCGACAGGAAGCGCATGGCGCGGCGATCGATCAGCGCCGAGGGGTCGAGCGTCGGCGCTCCCCAGACCTGGCAGCGGAAGCCGTGTTCGGCGAAGGAATCGGAGAAGCTGATGCCGGATCTGGCATCATGCAGCGAGGCCTGCACCTCGTTGGCGTTGTTGCCGATCGACGACACGATGCCGAGGCCTGTCACTACGACCCGTCTCATTCGCAACTCCTTCCAGCGCATGAACCCGAAACCTGCCGGACCGAAACCTGCCGGACAAGGATGCGCAAATTAAGTTCTACAGCTTCCTTTGCGCCTCCCGCGGACTCGCCGCGCTGCGCAGGCGCCGGTCAGGCGGCGGCCGATTGCTTGGACAGACCCACCTTGAGATCCGTTGCTGCGTATATGGGTTCGCCATCCGCCTTCAGCCAGCCATCGGCGATACCCAGCACCAGCCGGCCGCGCATCACGCGCTTGAAGTCCACGCCATATTCTACCTTCTTGACCGACGGCGTCACCATGCCTTTGAATTTCACTTCGCCGGTCGACAGCGCCATGCCCTTGCCCGGCTCGCCGAGCCAGCCGAGGTAGAATCCCGTCAATTGCCACATGGCGTCGAGGCCCAGGCATCCCGGCATGATCGGGTTGCCGATGAAGTGGCAGGCGAAAAACCACAGATCCGGCTTGATGTCGAACTCGGCGCGGATGAAGCCCTTGTCGAAGGCGCCGCCGGTCTCGCTGATTTCGGTGATGCGGTCGAACATCAGCATCGGCGGATAGGGCAGCTGGGCGTTTCCAGGTCCGAACAGCTCGCCGCGGGCGCAGGCAAGCAGTTCCTCGTAATCGTAGCTGGATTTCGAAACCGCCATCAGTCTCCGTCCCCAATAATCGTCCGGGCGGTAGCGCGCCCTGTCGTTGGTTCCTAACACAATCTATTTCCGGCCGGAAACCGGCGTTTGCGCTTAACCTGCCCGCCTGCCGGGGTCAATGCGCGCTATTGATCGTATTCGGCCGACAGAATATATGTCGGGTTATGTCCAGGTTCGGTCAATGTTCGTTTTTTGCCGTTCTGGGCAGCTCTTGAGGCGAAACTTGAGCTTGGACGGATAGATGGATCTGGGCTGCCGGAAGGAAAATGTCGCTGTGGACAAGCGGGTTCGCGAAGCTGGCCTGAGGCCGACGCGTCAGCGCATTGCGCTGGCCGATCTGCTTTTTGCCAAAGGCGACCGCCATCTGTCGGCCGAGGAACTGCACGAGGAGGCGATCGCCGCCGGCGTGCCGGTATCGCTCGCCACCGTCTACAACGCCCTTCATCAATTCACCCAGGCGGGCCTTCTGCGCATCCTGGCCGTCGAGGGGTCGAAGACCTACTTCGACACCAACACCTCCGATCACCATCATTTCTACATTGAGGGCGAAAACAGGATTTTCGACATCGCCAGCGGTCCTGTCACGGTTTCCAACCTGCCGGAGCCACCGGAGGGGATGGAGATCGCCAATGTCGATATCGTGGTGAGGCTGCGCCCCAAACGCTACGAGTGACCGGCTCGTCATAAGGCCGCGAGATACCGTTTCGCCGGTATCGGCCTCCGGACTCGACCGGCAAGAAGAGTCAGTCCTTGACCCGTTCGCCGGGATAGGCGCCCCAGACCAGCGACTGGGCGAGCCAGCCGGTGTGGCCACTGAAGGTCATTTCGCACCACTGGCCGTCACAAGACTTGATCGTGCCCATGGCGCCAGGCTCGACGATTGCGACGATGCCGGCATCCTTTTGCGGGTCGTCGAGTAGGTTGATTCGGGCATCTTTGCCGCGCTGCCAGGGTGCTACGATCGCCGTGCGGCGACCGGAAAGCAGCGACTGGTTGATCCAGCCTTCCGAGCCATCGGCATCGCGCACACGACGCCAGGTGTCGAATTCCTGGATGATCTCCATCGGCAGGCCGGGCTTCATATACATCCAGTCGACGGAATAGTTGACGCCTGGTCCGACGCGGGAGTTGACGCGGCCGGCTTTCAGGCTGACGAAGCGCGGCAGCGGCAGGCCGCTCGGCCCGAGCGTGACGCTCTGGGTCGGTGCTGCCGCATTCTGTGCCGCCACATCCGGGGAATAAAGCAAAGCGCCGAGAAATGCTGCGCTGAGGGCCAGGCGGAGCGACGCGAAACCAGACACTTTCGTTCCCTTTCGGCGCCGGCTCATCGGCCCTGGCGCCCCTTTTTCTTTGTCTTCGGCGGAACCTCTTGTTACATGGAGAACTGGCACCGCGACCGGCCTGCAGTTTCGCCTGTCTTGGTTAAAGAGGTCTCAACGAGGTCGGGTTCGAGGAAACAATGGTAGGCAGAAAAAGGCCCCTCGTCGTCATCACGCGCAAGCTGCCCGACCCGGTCGAGACCCGCATGCGTGAGCTGTTCGACGCCCGGCTGAATGTCGAAGACCGGCCGATGACGCAGCCGGAACTGGTCGCGGCGGTCAAGGAAGCCGACGTGCTGGTGCCGACCATAACCGATCAAATCGACGCGGCGCTGATCGCCCAGGCCGGCGACAACCTCAAGCTGATCGCCAATTTCGGCAACGGCGTCGACAAGATCGACGTGTCAGCGGCAGCGAAGAAGGGCATTACCGTCACCAACACGCCGAACGTTTTGACCGAAGATACCGCCGACATGACCATGGCGCTGATGCTGGCGGTGCCGCGGCGGCTGGCGGAAGGCGCCAATGTGCTGACCGGCGACAAGAAATGGGCCGGCTGGTCGCCGACCTGGATGCTCGGCCGGCGTATCTGGGGCAAACGCCTCGGCATTGTCGGCATGGGCCGCATCGGCACCGCCGTCGCCCGACGGGCCAAGGCCTTTGGCCTGTCGATCCACTATCACAACCGCCATCGCGTGCTTGCCGCGGTCGAGGATGAGCTGGAGGCGACCTATTGGGAAAGCCTCGACCAGATGCTTGCCCGCATGGACATCATATCGGTCAATTGTCCGTCGACGCCGGCGACCTTCCATCTGCTTTCGGCGCGGCGGCTGGCGCTTCTGCAACCGTCCGCTTACATCGTCAACACGGCGCGCGGCGACATCATCGACGAGGACTCTCTGGTCAAGCTGATCCAGGACGGCAAGATCGCCGGCGCCGGGCTCGATGTCTATGAGCATGAGCCGGCGCTGAACAGCAAATTGCTGAAGCTCGCCGCCAAGGGCAAGGTCGTGCTGTTGCCGCATATGGGATCGGCGACGCTCGAAGGCCGCATCGACATGGGCGAGAAGGTGATCATCAACATCCGCGCCTTCTTCGATGGCCATCGGCCGCCGGATCGCGTGCTGCCGCTGCGGACGTGACCGGCTACCATCGTAAGTTAGAGTAGGCTTACGAAAGCACCTTGCGCATGGTGATCGAGGTCGGTCGGTCATAGCCACTGTGCGCCGTCCGTTCCGTTTCGCGAAAGCCGAGGCGGGCAAAGGCCGCGTGATTCGCGGTCAATTCGATCCGCGTCTGAAGCTCGATCGCAGACTTGCCGCGGTTGCGGGCAAAATTCTCGACAGCTTGCATCAGCCGCCTGGCAATGCCTTGTCCCTGAAAGTCCGGTTCGACCGCGAGCTTTCCGACATAGAAATCGTTGGCCCGCTCCAGGACAAAAACGCAGCCGACAATCCTGCCGCCCTTCAGCGCCGCAAAGCCCGTCTCTTGCCGGACCTTGTCCCGGAGATTTTCGACCGTGAGCCGATGCGCCGAGGATGGCGGATCGATGACGCCGTCCATGGCAGCGAAGGCGCGCATAATCAGCGCCAGCACCTCGTCCCAACGGTCGAAATCGGCCGGAAGCTGCGCGACGGAATCCAGGCTGCCCAAAATCTAGCTGCGCCTGTAGCGGATCGTGTCGAAGCGCGCTGCCAACGCATCGTAAAGCAGCAGCCGGCCGACCAGCGGCTCGCCGATGCCGGCGATCAGCTTGATCGCCTCCATGGCCTGCAGCGTGCCGACGACGCCGGTCAGCACGCCGAGCACGCCGGCCACGGCGCAGGATGGCATCAGGCCCGGCGGCGGCGGTTCCGGAAACAGATCGCGATAACTCGGATTCGGCCTGCCGTCCGTGCCGGTCTCGAACGGTTTCAGTACGGTCACCGAGCCGTCGAAGCGGCCGACGGCGGCATGGACCAGCGGCCGCTTTTCCGCAGCGCAGGCGTCGGCCACCGCATAACGGGTTTCGAAATTGTCGGAGCCGTCGACGACGATGTCATAACCGGCGACAAGGGCAGGGGCGTTGTCCGCCGTCAGTCTGAGATTGTGCAGTTCCACGGCGACGTTGGGGTTGATGCGGGCGATCGCCGCCTTGGCGCTGTCGGTCTTTGCCATGCCGACAGCGCCGGTGCCGTGGATCACCTGCCTTTGCAGGTTCGACAGCGAGACGCTGTCGTCGTCGACGATGCCGAGTGTGCCAACGCCGGCTGCGGCAAGATATTCAAGCACCGGCGCTCCCAGCCCGCCGGCGCCGATGACCAGGACGCGAGCCCGCTTCAGTCGCTGCTGGCCGGCGCCGCCGATCTCGGGCAGCACGATGTGGCGGGCGTAGCGTTCGAGTTCTTCGTTGGTGAGCGCGGTGGTGATCATCGCCAGACCATATAGGGGGTGAATAGTGAATGGTGAATGGTGAATAGTGAGTGGTGAGTAGCTGGTAGCAAGTAGCGGGGGACAGTGGACAGTGGACAGTGGACAGTGGACAGTGAAGTGAGGGTGCACTCACTACCATTCACCATTCACCATTCACCATTCACCATTCACCATTCACCATTCACCATTCCCTACTCCCTACTCACTACCCCATGATCGACGGTCAAAAACTGCGCGCGTCCGTTGAGACTGGAAAACAGCGCCGCATCGGTCCCGGTCATGAAAGCCTGGCAATTCAGCTCTTCGAGGATCGAGAACAGCGCGGCGCGTCGGCCCGCGTCGAGATGGGCGGCGATCTCGTCGAGCAGCAGGATCGGCGTCATGCCAGACATCTCGCCGGTCAGCCGGGCGTGCGACAGGACCATGCCGACCAGCAGCGCCTTCTGCTCGCCGGTCGAGCAGAGTTCGGCCGGCATCGCCTTTGGCCGGTGCCGTACCACGAGATCCGACCGGTGCGGCCCGTCGAGCGTGCGCCCGGCGGCGCGGTCGCGATCGCGCGCTTCGGCAAGAGTGCGGCGGAACCGCTCCTCGACATCGACAGCCGCGCTGGTTGCGACCTCGCTTTCCAGTGCGCCGGACAGGCCGATGTCGGCTTGCGGAAACGGACCGGAGCTTGGCAGCCTGTCGATCATGGCGGCGAGCAGGCGCACCAGTTCGGCACGCGCCGCGGCAATCGCCACACCAGTTTCGGCCATTTGCGTCTCGATCGCATCGAACCAGGCGCCGTCGCGCGAGCCTTCGGCGAGCAGTCGATTGCGGCCGCGCATCGCTTTTTCGTAGTCGAGCGCGCGCTGGCCGTGGCCCGGATCGATCGCCATCACCTGCCGGTCGAGAAAGCGCCGCCGATCTGCGGCCGGCCCGGTGAACAATGCATCCATCGCCGGTGTCAGCCAGACGACGCGCAGCCATTCCAGCATGTCCTCTGCCGAGCGCGCCGCCGCGCCGTTGATCCGCACCCGCCGGCCGCTCTCGGCGGCGTCGCCGCCTGCGATGCCGGTGCCGATCTCGACCGGGCCGTCCGGCCCATCGAGCCGGGCATGGATGGCAAAGCCGCCGTCGCCGCCTTCGCGCGCCACGTCGGCATAAGGCGCACGGCGCAGGCCGCGCCCCGGCGTCAGCAGGGAAATCGCCTCCAGCAGATTGGTTTTGCCGGCACCATTGTCACCGGAAAAAACCACAGGGCCGGGATCGAGATCGATCGACAGTGTTGTGTAATTGCGGAAATTGGTAAGCGAAAGCTTACTTATGTGAGTCTGCTGATCGCGCTCAGGCTGCTTCGCAACTCCGGTCATGACAGCAAGATGGCCTCGTTCCGGCCTAAAGCGCGCCGCGTTTGACCGGCCTCATGCGACGCGCTTTAGGTTGTTGTTTTATGCATGTCGTTATCGCAAAACCGCTGCACACTTTTGCGCGACATGCATCAGACCCGCATCGGCATCAGCACGTAGAGCGTGGTTTCGTCGGCCATGTCGTGGATCAGCGTTGGCGAGCCGGCATCCGCCAGCATGAATTTTGCCTCGGTGCCGGTCAACTGGGCGGCGACGTCGAGCAGATATTTGGCGTTGAAGCCGATTTCGATCGCGTCGGACGAATAATCCGCGGCCAGTTCCTCCGTGGCGCTGCCCGAATCCGGATTGTTGACAGCAAGCGTGACCTGGCCTTCTCCAATCGAAAGCTTCACCGCCCGGCCGCGTTCGGACGAAATGGTCGAGACGCGGTCGACGGCGGCGGCGAAACTCTGGCGGTCGATGATCAGCTTCTTGTCGTTGCCGGTCGGGATCACCCGCTGATAGTCCGGGAAGGTGCCGTCGATCAGCTTCGAGGTCAAGACGACGCTGCCGATGGTGAAGCGGATCTTGGTGTCGGACAATTCGGTGGTCACCGCGATATCAGGGTCATCGACGAGCTTTTGCAGTTCGCTGACCGTCTTGCGCGGAATGATGATGCCCGGCATGCCTTCCGATCCTGCCGGCGCGTCGATCTCGGCGCGCGCCAGCCGATGGCCGTCGGTCGCTACCGAGCGCAGCTTCAGCCTGCCGTCGGCGTCATGCGTGTGCAGGTAGATGCCGTTCAGGTAGTAGCGCGTCTCTTCGGTGGAGATGGCGAATTGGGTCTTCTCGATCAGGCCCTTGAGCGCGACCGAATCGAGCCGGAAGATATGCGAGAACGATCCGGCCGAAAGCTCCGGGAAATCGGATTGCGGCAGGCACTGGAGGCGGAAGCTCGAGCGGCCCGAGGTCACCGTCATGGCGTTGCCGTCCTCGTCGGTCTTCAGCATCACCTCCGCGCCGTCGGCGAGCTTGCGCACGATGTCGTAGAGCAGATGCGCCGGAACCGTCGTCGCCCCGCCGCGCTCGACCTTGGCGGGCGTGGCTTCGGTCACTTCCAGGTCGAGGTCGGTCGCCTTCATTTCAAGGGTGGCGCCTTCGGCGCTCAGCAGCACGTTCGACAGGATCGGTATGGTGTTGCGCCGCTCGACCACGCGATGAACGTGGTTGAGCGACTTCAGGAGATTTGACCGTTCCAGGATAACACGCATGACGAAACAGGCTCGCTTGAATGAATGAGCGGGTCTCCGGCAAGCGGCAACCCGCGAAAGGTCTGAACAGGCTCAGAATCTGCACAAACTGACAGGAAAAAACCGGTGAACGCAAGCCCGTGCTGACGGTTCGGGCCGGTTACACGGGCTTTCCCAGGATAAAACTGGGCAAGCCCGCAAGCCAATGCTCGTCGCCCAAAAGTATGCCCTCGGGTCAGGCCCGAGGGTGCGCAGCGGTTTTGCGGCAACGACGTGCATAAGGGCGAAGATAACGAGCGCGTCGCGGCCATCCAGACGCGACACGCCTTTGTTTTTCGGGCCGGTCAGGCCTGATCGTTGATCAGTCTTCTCAGCAATTCGAGCTCCTGCGCCAGCGTGTTGTCGACGCCTGAAAGATCCTCGATCTTGCGCACGGCATGCAGTACCGTCGTGTGATCGCGGCCACCGAAACGCCGCCCGATCTCCGGCAAGGAGCGCGGTGTCATCACCTTCGACAGGTACATGGCGACCTGCCGCGGCTTGACGATGGTGCGGGTGCGCCGGTTGGACAGAAGTTCCGTCTTCGACACATTGTAGTGGCGCGCGACGATGCGCTGGATGTCCTCGATGCGCACCCGCTTCGGCTCGCCCGAACGATAGATGTGGCCGAGGATCTCGTCGATGCGGTCGATGGTGATCTGCGGTTCGAACGACTGGCGGAACAGAAGCTGGTTGAACGCACCTTCGAGCTCGCGCCCGCTGCCGGTCACCGTGCGGGCGACATGGTTGAGGATCTCCTCCGAGATGTCGAGCGATTGATCGTCGGCCTTGGCGGTGGCAAGGCGCAGCTTGAGCATGCCGATCCGCATGGCGAAATCCGGTGCCGACATTTCGAGCGCGACGCCGCCGTTGAGGCGCGAGCGGACGCGGGGCTCCAGTGATTCCAGTTCCGACGGCGGCCGGTCGGCGGCGACCACCACCTGCTTGGCGCTGTCGAGCAGCATGTTGATAAGATGGCAGAATTCATGCTGGATCGACTTGCCTTGCAGGAACTGCATGTCGTCGATGATGAGGAGGTCGATGTCGCGCAACTGTTCCTTCAGCGTCAGCGCGTTGTTGTCGCGGATCGCGGTGGCAAACCGCCACATGAAATATTCGGCTGTGAGATAGACGACGCGCGATTTCGGATTCTGCTTCAGCGATTCCGCCGCGATCGCCTGCAGCAGGTGCGTCTTGCCCAGCCCCACCGTCGCGTGCAGAAACAGCGGATTGAAGCGCACCGCGCTCGACTGCGATTCCGCCACCGCCTTGGCGGCGGCAAAGGCCACCCGGTTCGACGGTCCTTCGATGAAGGAGCCGAACGTGTAGCGCGGGTCAAGCGGCGAACCGAGGACATTGTGCCGGAACTCGGTCTCGGCAGGCATTCCCGGGCGAGGTGCCGGTACCCGCTCCACCCTGCCGGGGGCCGCTGTTCCCGCGGCCAGCGCCGTTTGCGCCTGCCTGGTCATCTTGCGCGCCGGGGCCACTTCGGGCTCGACGCCGTTGCGCCCCGGGCGGGTAGCGGTGCGCACGACGATCTCGATCTTGAGGATTTCAGGATCCTCGTGTTTCCACAGCTCGGCGATGAGGTCGAGGTAGTGGCCGTTGATCCACGAGCGCAGGAAGGCGGTGGGCACCGAGATGCGGACAATGCCCCGGGACGCCTCGGCGACCTTCATGCGCCCGAACCAGCTCGAATAGACTTCGGTTCCCAGACGCGCCTTCAACTGGGCCTTGACCCGGTCGAACTTTTGTTCCGCGTCGATGGAAGCCGACATAGCGTCCCCTCCGGTTAAGGTCCCAGGGAATGGGAGGTCGCCCGTAAGCTCCCTTTCGATGCCGCTCTGCATGATCGAGTTCCTTGTCCTTTTGTACCTTTTTCCGCCGGGAATGCGCCTCCTGCATCCATGTTTCCGGCGACCGTGTCCTCACAGCGACACCATCGCCGCCGCCGGCAGCTGATGTCGCCTCATTGTCGGGGAACCGGCGCCGGCTCCTCGGAGCCAGCCCGCTTTGGTCATGTCAGGGCAATACAATTCCGCCCGGCGAAACGCCGGCGCGTCATTGATCTGCCATGTACAATTACGCCATTCCCCTACCGTATCGAAAAGGCAAACCAAACCCGTACGCGGAGATGATCCGCGTCATGAATTCTGCCATTTTGTGCTGGCCGATTCAGGCTGGGTTAAGGGCCAACGGCCCGTCCCTCTCGATAGACAGACCTTAGCGAAATCGCTGTGGATAGGGCAAGGCCACGACTAACGGATTTTTAAGGAATGTGGTTAGCGCAAACGTGTTCGGAGCCTGCGTTGCACTGGCTTGTTTTGACAAACCCATTGTGATTCAAACCCTTTTCCGGCGAATGTGAAAAAGGCCGCGTCGCGCGAAATTTTATCAAATAATTTTCTTGACAGGCAATTGTCCCCCATCCCCCGCACCCGATGTGAACAAGCTGTGGATGACCGTCCGCAACCGTTTGAAAAATAAAGGTGATTTTCGACAGTTGATATTTTCGCCGTGAACGCTTTCAGCGGCTGCGCCTGTCAGCCGGCATGTATATGCCGGCAAAGCAATTCGAACTTCGAAATCGTGCGGGGTGTTGCTTGCGGGCTTTCTTTTTAAGTACTTGCCGGCAAACGAAAAAACCCGGCACGAGCGGCCGGGTCTGAAAAGGACAAGTTTAGTAAAGGTATATCAGCCCGGTTATCCGGTTAGGCCGACAACACCTTGAGGCGCTGGGCCAGGCGCGACACCTTGCGGGATGCCGTATTCTTGTGCACCACGCCCTTGCTCGCGGCGCGCATCAATTCCGGCTCAGCCACCTTGAAAGCAGCCTGCGCGGCCGCCTTGTCGCCCGAGGCGAGCGCCTCTTCGACCTGGCGGATGTAGGTCCGCACGCGCGAGCGGCGGTTCTTGTTGATCGCCGTGCGGCGGGCGATCTTGCGCGTTGCCTTTTTGGCCGAGGAGGTATTGGCCATGATGCCTCTCTTCTGATCTGGTGGGCGCATGCGGGATGCCGCAAGGCGCAAAAAACAAACGGGCAGCCACAGGGCCGCCTCGGTTGGTGCGGCTTATAGTTCAGCTTTTCCGGCGCGTCAACGCTGCTTCGCCTTCTTTTTGGGCCGCTGCTGTCGCTCGCTCCCGGCTGATGTCGTCGCCATCTACCAGTTCGAGAAATTTGGCTACCGGTTCGAGAAATTTGGCTTCCGCTTCTCGACAAAGGCCGCCATGCCTTCCTTCTGGTCATCGAGCGCAAACAGTGAGTGAAACAGCCGGCGCTCGAACCGCAGCCCCTCGGCCAGTGTCGTTTCATAGGCGCGGTTGACGGCCTCTTTCGCCATCATCACCGACGGCAGCGAAAAATCGGCTATCTTGGCCGCCGCCTTCAACGCCTCCTCGAGCAATTCGCCGGCGGGCACGACACGCGACACCAGGCCGCAACGCTCGGCTTCCGCCGCATCCATCATCCGTCCGGTCAGGCACATGTCCATCGCCTTCGACTTGCCGACGAAACGGGTCAGGCGCTGCGATCCGCCCATGCCGGGCATCACGCCGAGCGTGATCTCGGGCTGGCCGAACTTGGCGTTGTCGGCGGCGATGATGAAATCGCACATCATCGCCAGTTCGCAGCCGCCGCCGAGCGCATAGCCGGCCACCGCCGCGATGACAGGCTTGCGCACCCGGGTGAGCTCTTCCCAGCCGATAAAGAAATCCTGCACATAGGCGTCGACAAAGGAGATCGCCTGCATTTCCTTGATGTCGGCACCTGCCGCGAAGGCTTTTTCGGAGCCGGTGATGACCATCGCGCCGATGTCGGCATTCGCGCAGAAGCCGTTCACGGCCGCGACCACGTCCGCCAGGACCTGCGAGTTCAGCGCATTGAGCGCCTTCGGCCGGTTCAGCGTGATCAGCCCGACCTTGCCGCGGGTTTCGACGATAATCGTTTCATAGGCCATGACTGTATCTCCTCACTCGGTCATCTCCTTGCATCAGGCGTCCAACTCACACCCGGCACCTGGCTTACACCCCCACCTAAGTCACAACTGACAGGTCCGGCAATAGAAGGTGGAACGCCCGCTTTGCACGATGCGTTCTATATGGCCGCTGCAGCCGCGCTTGGAGCAGGGCTCGCCCTCGCGATCATAGACCGCGAACGAATGCTGGAAATAGCCCAGCGACCCGTCGGTCTGCACATAGTCGCGCAGCGACGATCCGCCGGCGGCGATCGCATCGGCGATCACCGCGCGGATTGCTTCGGCCAGGGCGTCGCGCTGCTGTTTGGCCTTCTTTCCAGGCTTTGCGATGGTGCCTGCCTCGCGCAACGGCGACAGGCCGGCGCGCCACAACGCCTCCGACACATAGATATTGCCGAGCCCGGCGATCAGCCGCTGATCGAGAAGTGCTGCCTTTAGCGGCGACTTCCGGCCTTTCAGCAGCGAGGCAAGCAGCTCGCCGTCCAACGCATTGCCTGTCGGCTCGACGCCAAGCCCCGCCAGCATCGGATGCGTGTCAGGCGCTCCTTCGGAAAACAGCATGAAGCCGAAACGGCGCGGATCGTTGAAGGTCACCCGGGACCGAGCGCCTTGGGGAGAGACGATATGGAAGACGACATGGTCGTGCACCGCGCTTTTCGGGCGCTCATGATAGAACGCGCGCAGCATTTCGCTGCTGTCGGGCATTTCGCTGCCATCGGAGGTTTCGATGCGGAACGAGCCCGACATGCCGAGATGGCAGATCAGCACCGGACCGCCTTCCAGGTGCATCGTCAGGTATTTGGCCCGGCGGCCGAGCGCCGTAATCGTCTTGCCGGTCAGCCTCTCCAAAAAATTCTCGGGAAATGGAAAGCGCAGGTCGGGCCGGCGCGCCTCGACGCGGGCGATGCGGGCGCCTTCCAGAACCGGCTGCAGGCCCCGCCGCACCGTTTCGACCTCAGGCAACTCAGGCATGGCCGCCTATCGTCGTATAGAAGGAGGTGCCGTGACGGCCGCGTGCCAACCCAAGATGCTCGGCGACGGTTTCACCGATGTCGGCGAACGTCGCTCTCAACCCGATGTCGCCGCCAAAGCCTGGTCCGGTTCCGATCACCGGAATGCGTTCGCGCGTATGATCGGTGCCGTGCCAGGTCGGATCGTTGCCATGGTCGGCCGTGAGGATGAGAAGGTCGCCTTCCCTAAGCCGTGCAAGCGCCTCCGGCAGCCGCCGGTCGAAGGCCTCGAGCGCGGCGGCATAGCCGGCAACGTCGCGCCGATGGCCGAACTCGGTGTCGAAATCGACGAAATTGGCGAAGACGAGATCGCCGTCGCCCGCGTCGTCGATCGCGCCGAGCGCTTTGTCGAACATCGCCATGTTGCCGGCGGCCTTGCGCACTTCCGAAATGCCGCGATGGGCGAAGATGTCGCCGATCTTGCCGACCGCGATCACCCGGCTGCCGCGCGCCGTCAGCCGGTCGAGCAGCGTCGGTTCGGGTGGCGGCACCGAATAGTCCCGGCGGTTGTGCGTCCGTTCGAAGCTGGCGGCGGATTCCCCAATGAATGGCCGCGCGATCACCCGTCCGATGTTCAGGGGATCGACCAGCCTGCGCACCACCTTGCAGAATTCGTAGAGCCGCTCCAGGCCGAAGTGAACTTCATGCGCGGCGATCTGCAGGACGGAGTCGACCGAAGTGTAGCAGATCGGCTTGCTGGTGCGGACATGCTCCTCGCCGTACCGCTCGATGATCTCGGTGCCCGGAGCATGGCAATTGCCGAGAATGCCCGGCACCTTTCCTTCGCGAATGATCGCTTCGGTCAGCTCGGCTGGAAAGGCGGGAACCGTGTCCGGGAAATAGCCCCAGTCGAAGCGGACAGGCAAGGCGGCGATTTCCCAATGGCCTGACGGCGTGTCCTTGCCGCTGGAAATCTCCTGCGCCGCGCCGTGGAAGGCGGAGGCAAGCAGGCCGCCGCTGTCGAAGCTGAATCCTGTCGCGGTTTTCGCCGCCTGCGCCAGGCCGAGCGAGAGCATGTTGGGCACGAAAAGCGGGCCTTTGCGCAGCCCCTCGCGATCCGCCCGGCCTTCCGCGCAGGCTCGAGCGATGTGTCCGAACGTGTTGGAACCGGTGTCGCCATAGCGCTCGGCGTCGGCCGCGCCGCCGATGCCGAAGGAATCGAGAACAAAAAGGAAGGCGCGCGCCATTGCAGGGGATCATTATTAACGTTTGTCTGTCCGCCCAGACATAGGCGGCCGCGCCGCCATTGGCAATTCGGAACCAGACGGCTGTGTGCACATCCGGGCGCGATGGTGGAGATATCGCCGGCATCGGCGTGGATCGACGAAAACGAGAGGGAACTCACATGCGACATGCAAGGCATCCGCGGCTATCGTGCGCTTGGTGTCAGGCCGATAGCAATGGCGATCGGGCGCCGTCGCTCAGCAGGTGTCGCAGGTAATCGTCGGGCTCCTGCGGGGCCTGAGATAATAAGTTTCGCCCATCGATATCGAGTTGAAAGCCGAACTGAAGCCAAGCCGCTTTTCACTATCCGCCGACCAGGTGATGATCGGCTCGTATGCCAGATTGCTTTCGACGCGAACGAGAAACGTGCCCTTGACCTCGAGCTGCGGTGCAACCGTGGTGACGGAGTTCTTGGCGGCGCCGGCGCTGAAGGCATCGCCGTCCATCTTGCGTGACCAGGCGACCAGCACCCGCGGCGTCGGCTCGTTCGTGACCTCTATTGCGGTGATGGTGATTTCCGGGGTCGATCGGTTGTACGGCTGAAGGGTGGAGTTGCCGATCTGCATGATCGCATCGAGTTCGGCCGGCGTGACGGTCTGCTGCTGGGTGACGAGATCCGCCACCATGCTGCCGATGCGACTGACCTTCTTGTTGGTCTCGATGGCTTGCGAGGCTTCCATGGTCAAGAAGTACATCATCAGCAGGACGGGCACGATGAAGGCAAACTCAACCGCCGCGACACCGCGGCGATCACGGCAGAACCGTATGGCTTTCGCGCAGATCCCAGCGGTCCTCATATGTGCCCCCGCACGCCCCATGCTATCGTCCTTTTCCCACGCAGCGGTTTGCATTTTCAGTCGTCGAACGGCTCGTTCTTCCAGGTCATCGATGCAAAATGCAGCGTGTTGCCGTCTTTCAGATTGGCCATCGACTTGGCCATGAAATCGGTCATGACGGGCCATTTGTAAAAAACCCGCAGCATGTTTATTGATTCAGCCAAGCCCGGGGATACCGTAAAAGTCGAGGGGGTAGTACCGGTCAACGCGATTTCGCCGTCTTGGATATTGAAGCCCGCCTGGGCCGCAGCGGCGAAGCTCGGATACGCGCGCAGATCCACTTCCAATCCCGGGCAGTCCTTGGCGACCATGATCTCCAGCCGGCTGCAGATCATGGACTTCAGCGTCGCCTCGGTCACGTTGGCCTGCCTTATCTGGCCAGTCCGCAGCTGGCGCGCGACATCGTCGGTGATATTGGCCATCACCTCTTGCCCGGCAAATGAAATGCAGCTCTCCAGTATGGCAAAGACGAGGAGCGCAAATGGCACCGCAAGCATCGCGAACTCCAAAGCGGTGCTGCCGCGCCGGTCGCCAAGGAAGCGCGCCGAAAAGCTTGATCGTCCTGCTTTGCTCATGTCCCGTGCCTGCCGATCCCTTAGGGGGTGTCGGGCAACATTAGCGCAAACCCGTTGAAGTGCGGTTTTGATGATCGTTAAATTCGAAGGGGAGGTTTTAACAGGCCGATAACCGAAGCGGCTTTTTCAGCGAGACGAAACGGTCGGGTCGCTTACTGGCCGGCGCTCATCTCGGCTTCCGAGGTCTTCTCCGCCTCGCTTTTATATGAGCTTTCGCAATACGGCGTGCACGACATGGTCTGTATTTCGGCGCGTCGATAGATGCGCACCGAGGACGCGTCCTGTCGCACGACGGTGATCTGCTCGTCGACGATCGGACGGCCCTCTTGATCGAGGACGACGAGATTGGTGACGCCGAAGCCCTTGCCCGTCAGCACGATCGTCGAAGCATCCTGCACCGAGGCGTCGGCGATCGCCGGATTGCCGACGACGATCGTATCGGCAGCGCGCGACAATTTGACGATCTTCGCCTGGTTCATGGTGACCTCGATGCCGGCGCCGGCCTTGGCCGGCACGATAAGAGCCGTGGCGGCAAGCAGCGCGGCAAACGGAAAGGACGATCTCGGCCCGGTCATTGAAGCGCTCCACGGCGGCAATTTGCTCAACGGAACATGAACGAGATTGGTGAAGCAAGGGTTAAGCGGAGGGGAGCCGTGAAGATGTTGGCTCGGCAGTTTGACCGCCTGGGAGCTGGGATCGCCAGGAGCGGCCCGCCCTCTCCTGGTTCCTCTGCACAGGGAATTAGGTTCTTTGACTGACGGTCGCGCTGCCGGCCGGCCTGCAGCCGCCATGTCTGACGCTGGGGATTAGCTAAAGGGGGCGTCAACCGTTGACGACGAGCAGTCCGGCGATGATCAGCGCGGCACCGAGCCCGTAGCGCAGGCTGAGTTGTTCGCCGAGCAGCGACCAGGCGAGCAGCGGCACGGCGCAAAAGGTCAGCGCCATGAACGGATAGGCGACCGTCAGCGGAACGGATTTCAGCACATAGATCCAGACGATGGTGCCAAAGCCGTATATGGCGAAGGCGGCGATCAGGTAAGGGTCGGCGAACAGCGCGAGCACACTCGGAACGTCCGTGCCGCCGGCCCGCGCGCTGGTCAGTTTGAACAGCACCTGACCCGCCGAGATCAGCAGAGGCGTCAGCACGAGCCCTGCGAGAACGGGAAACGAATAGACTCCCACGGCTTCAGGCTTCCAGCCGGTCTTCAGAGTAATAGATATCGCGGCCGATATCCACGCACGCATGATTCCGCGGCACCGGATGCACGGCCCGCAGGAAGGAATGCGTGTAGGGGAAGAAGTTGAAATGCGGGTTGAACGAATAGCGGTATTCGCGCTCGCGCGGCACGACGATGATCAGGCGCGTGCGGCAGATGCGGCGCAGTTCGGCGATCGCCTGCCGGTATTCCAGAACGTGTTCGATGACATGCGTGCAAATGACCGTGTCGAAGGCCGCATCTGGAAAGGGCAGATATTCTATACGAGCGGCAACGTAGTCGACGCCGGGGATCGCCGCCGCGTCCGCCACCACGAAGTCGACGCCGGTATAATGGCCGGCGCCATCCCGCGCCTCGCGGATGCGCTTGATCAATACGCCGGTGCCGCAGCCGACATCGCAGACGCTGTCGCCGACCGTGTCGGCGATGATGCGCTCGATGCAGGCTTCGGAATTGTCCGTGCCCTCATGCACGCGCGGATGCTCGCGATAGAGCGTTTCGTATTCATCGGCCGTCAGGAACGGCGCACGCTCACGGAAGGCCGCAAGCCGGGTGATGTGGCTGCCCCAGGCCATACTGGCGACGCCCCGGAACAGGGCGGAGTCCCGCACGATCGGCGGCAGCACATCCTCGAGGACGAAGCGGATGCGGTTTGTGGTTTCTCTATTCACGGGTGCGGCTCCGATGGTGGACGTCAGGCTACGTCGCGGCGGTTGGCGCGGATGATCGCGTCGGGTTTGCCCGCGCCGAAAGTCGGAAGGGAGAGATAAAAGATACGCTTCTGTTCCGCCCGGCCGCGCGACACCGAGTCGAGAATGAGCCCGGTCACGGCCATCAGTACCGAGAGCAGCAGCAAGCCGATGGACAGCACCCAGGTCGGCATGCGCGGGACCAGGCCGGTCTCGAAATATTCGACCAACACCGGCGCCATCAGGATCAGGCTGGCAACCAGGAGTACGGCGGCGATGGCTCCGAAGAAACGGAAAGGCTGTGTCTCCTTCATCAGCATCGCGAACATCAGCAGGATTTTGGCGCCATCGCGGACGGTGGACAGTTTCGACGACGACCCTTCCGGCCGGCGGCCATAGTCGAGCAGGATTTCGACGACCGGCAGTTTGAGCTGCGAGGCGTGGACGGATATTTCTGTCTCGATCTCGAATCCGCCGGAGACGGCCGGAAAGCTCTTCACAAAACGTCGCGTAAAAGCGCGATAGCCGGAGAAGATATCGGTAAAGTCGCGTCCGAAAAGGCGTTTGTAGAGGCTGTTGAAGATGCGGTTTCCGAAGGCATGTCCGGATCGGCCAGCATCCGCGGTCACGCCGCGACGCGTGCCGACCACCATGTCGCAGCGCTCGGTGATCAGCGTGTTGATGAGAAGCGGCGTGTCTTCCGGCGCATAGGTGCCGTCGCCATCGGCCATGAGATAGATATCGGCGTCTATATCGGCGAACATGCGCCGTACGACATTGCCTTTTCCTTGCCGCGCTTCGCGGATCACGATGGCGCCGGCGGAGCGCGCCTTGAGCGCGGTGAGATCGCGCGAATTGTTGTCGTAGACGTAGACTGTTGCGGCCGGCAGCGTCTCGCGAAAGCGACGCACGACGTCGCCAATGGTTTGTTCCTCATTGTAGCAAGGAATCAGGATCGCGATTGTCAGGTCGGGACGCGTGCTGTGTGGCATCGTGGAACTCCGGCGGGGTGGAATGAGCCGCGACCGGTCCGCGTCCGCTCCGCACCTGGAGGTTTACTATTTATTGAAGCCGTTAAGGCTAGGTTTAAGTTGGGACGAATTCACCGGAACCATCGACATGTCCAACGCCACCACGCTCGCTATCGCGCGGCCGTCGCGTCTTGAAGGTTGGAAGGCCGACCTCGCCGCGAGCCTGCTCGCGGCGCTGGTGATGGTCTGTGCGCAGGCCGCGACCGGTTTCCCAACATTGTTCGATTCTGGCGGCGATAACGACAGCATGATGCGGCTGGCGCAGATCCGCGACTGGCTGGGCGGACAATCGTGGTTCGACCTCCACCAGTACCGCATGGGGCCGGACGGCGGCTTCGTCATGCACTGGTCGCGCATCGTCGATGTGCCGATCGCGGCGATCGTTTTGGCAGTGGCGGCGCTGACCGGCAGCATGGCCGCGGGCGAGGTGGTTGCCGAGATACTTTGGCCGGCCTTGCTCAGCATCGCGGCGCTGTTTCTCATCGTCCGGGCGGCGCGGTTGCTGGCCGGTCCGCACACAATGCTTCCGGCGCTGGTGATCGGCGCCATAACGCTGAATGCCATGGGCCTGTTTACCGCGCGGGCGCTGGACCATCACAACCTCCAGGTCGTGTTCGCCCTGGCCATGGTGACGCTGCTGCTGGCGCCCGGATGGCGCAGGGCAGCGGGCAGCGGCGTTTGCGCTGCCCTGATGCTGGCGATCGGCATGGAGACCGCGCCTTATGTCGCGGTGGCAGGCGCTTGCGTGGCGGCGGCGCTGTTGTTTTCACGCAAGGACGGTCCCGGCGATGCGATCGGTTTCGGCCTTGGCTTCGCCGGCGCGGCCGCTCTCGCGCTCGTTGCGACCGTGCCGCCATCGTCATGGTGGATCGCGCAGTGCGACGCCTATTCGGCACGGCTGGCTGTGGTCGCCCTGCTGGGCGGGCTCGGGCTTGCCGCCACTGCCACCTTCACTATTTCGAAGGGGATGCCGGCGCGGCTTGCCGGTCTCCTGATCCTGGTGATCGCCGTCGGCGCCGCCGCGATCCTGATCGCCCCGCAATGCTTGGGCGACCCTTTTGTCGGACTCGATCCAAGGATGCGCGATTTTTGGCTGAATTCTGTGGCCGAGGCGCAACCGCTATGGAACATAGTCGCGTTGCAACCCGAGAATGTCGCCCAGAATTATGCGACGCCGGCCATTGCTGTGGGGATACTTGTCACGGCGACGCTGCGGCACAGCGTGCGACGGCCTGAAGTGATGCTTCTCGGCTTCCTGGTGGCAGCCACCGCCGTCAGCGTCTGGCAGATACGCGGTACGAGTTTCTCGCTGCCGTTCGCCATCATCCCGCTAGCCGCAATGGTGGCGGCCGCGAGGCGCGATGCGCAGGGGCGCACCGCCAAGGCGACGCTCAAAATGGTCTTCGCCTGGCTGATTTCGCTGACGCTGGTATGGAGCGCCGGTTCGCATGCGATCGCCAATGCCATCGCGCCGAAGCAGAACGCTGGCGCCACAACCGCCGGCAAGGGCAAACTGTCCTGTACCGCCGATGCAACTTATGCCTTGCTGGCCCAACAGCCGCCGACCACGGTGCTGACGATCTCGAACCTTGGCGCACCGATGATCGCGACGACGCCTCACCGGGTTCTCGCAGGGCCTTATCACCGCAACAATGCTGGCAATATCGCGGTGCTCGATGCCTTCATGGGAACGCCTGATCAGGCGCATGCAGTCATGCGACGCGAGAAGATCGGACTGCTCGCCTTCTGTCCCGGAAATGACGAGACCGGGTCGCTGGTGGATTGGGCGCCCAACGGCCTGATGGCGGATATCGTCAAGGGGGACGCTCCGTCCTGGCTTGAGCCGATATCGGAGACGCTGGACCAGCCACTCGTCCTCTACCGGGTTCACTGAACCGGCAGCCGCGCGCCAATCGAACGATCATCGATTCGGCAAGTGGTGCCGATACGTTTCATCAATGTTTTGCTGCCACGATCATCCCGTATTTTGCGCGCACACAGGAATTTTGATGCAGCCGTCCTTCGCTCACGGCCCGGACCGCAGCGAAGGTCCACAGCACTTTCAGCGGCGAATCTCAGTGGCAATCGCAAACCTCCAGGATTAGCCGAAACACCCCTCCCTTCGTCATCCCAGGGCGGAGCAGGAGCGAAGCGACGTCGCGGAGACCCTGGGATCCATGCCGTTACCTCAGCCGAGGAATGCAACGGCCCAGGATAAATGTAGCGATCCTTCGCGCCCCCCTCTGTCCTGCCGGACATCTCCCCCACGAGGGGGAGATCGGCAGCTTCGCTGACCGCGCCTTTTTATCAACGTTGGACATTGGCGAAAGCCGCCATGACGGCCGATCTTCCCCCAAGTGGGGGAGATGTCCGGCAGGACAGAGGGGGGCGCCTCGCTCCGCCATCAACGGTTCTGCACCGTCGCCAAGTTGCGCCTTTCGCAGCCTGCCGCGCCTGTCGGGTCCATAGGCGTCACTTAGTCTGCGGTTAACCACGCAATGTCATCGAAGCCGGAAAGGAATCGGTAAGGCTGTTTATTAAGTCGATCGAAAGAGCTTCTCGATAGATTGTCAGCATCCGATCAACCAACAGAGAAGTTGACGGAAGTGCTGTAACACCTGGAGTAGGAGCTCTCGAATGTCTAATCTTATTGCACGTTTTGTGAAAGACGAATCCGGCGCGACCGCTATCGAATACGGTCTAATCGCCGCTCTCATCGCGCTCGCCATCATGGTCGGCGCCGGCCAGCTCGGCACTGCCCTGAACACCAAGTTCAACGTTATCGGAAACGCGGTGACCAACGCCCCCGTCGCCCCCTAACTGCGTTCAGCTGTTTCCAGATAAGGGCCGCCGCACTGGCGGCCCTTATCTAATCGTATCGGACCATTTGAAATTTCGGCCTCACCAATCGTTAATCGGACATGCCTAGGCTGGGGCCAGGCACAGTTCGACCACAGGCGCCGCGCCCATGCTTGAAGCCCTGATCTTCGTTGTCTTTCCGTTCTGCATGCTTTTCGCCGCGATCTCCGACATGCTGTCGATGACGATCGCCAATCGCGTGCCGGTGCTGCTTGTCGCCGTCTTCGCCCTGGTCGCGCCGCTGACTGGCATGGACTGGGCAAGCTATGGCTGGCATTTTGCCGCCGGCGGCCTGGTCCTCGCCGTGACCTTCGGGCTGTTCGCGCTCGGCGGCATGGGCGGCGGCGACGCCAAGCTGCTGGCCGCCAGCGCCGTCTGGATGGGGCTGAACATCCACCTCGTCGAATACCTCCTGGTTTCGACCGTCATCGGTGGCCTGCTGACGCTCGCCATCCTCGTCTATCGGAAATCGCCGCTTGCGGCCGTTACAAGTCACAATCCGTTTTTACGCCATTTCGCCGACGAGACATCAGGCGTTCCCTATGGCATTGCGCTTGGCATTGGCGGCCTGCTCACCTTTCCGGCTTCCCCGTTGATGGCATGGGCGCTCGCAAGCCTGACGGCCTGATTCTTCCCGCGTCAGGCCTGCCTTTCACATTCGATTTGGCGTTTAAACAGGCGGCTTTGGCCGCCTTTTTTGCGGTCCGGACCGATGCCTCAAATTTATGTAAACCTTAAATTAATCACGATCGTAAGTATTAAATTAACCTTGTTTTGACGATTGCCGCTGCATGGTCCGGCTTGGCTAGTTTGTTTGCCAAGGACGAGGTTCGGACAGATGCCAGCATCCCGACTGATCATTCTGGGCGTGGCGGTCGCCGCGGCGGGTGGCGCAGGATATGTCGCAAAAAACATGGTGGCGACGCCGCCGCCTCAAATCGTCGATTCCGGCCCCCAGGCGCCGGCAATCGCGCTGCGGGACGTGCTTGTCCTGTCCGGCGACGTTCCGATGGGCAGTCCGCTGGAGAACAACATCAGTTGGCAGTCCTGGCCGGCCGACGGCATCAACGCGAATTTCATAACCCGCGCCGCGGAGCCCGATGCGCTGGAGAAGCTGAAAGGCGGCGTCGCCCGTGTGGCGATGTATGCCGGTGAGCCGTTGCGGCGCTCCAAGCTGATCGGCGAGGGACAGAGCTTCATGTCGTCGATCCTGCCCTCCGGCATGCGGGCCGTCGCCACAGCCGTATCGGCCGACACGTCGGCCGGCGGCTTCATTCTTCCCAATGATTTCGTCGACGTCATCATGACCCGCAGGGCCGATCCGGCAGCCGGCGGCAGCGGCTTTACCACCGAGACCATCCTCAAGAACATTCGCGTCCTGGCGATCGACCAGACCATCCAGGAGGACGAGGAAGGCAAGCGGACCAGGGTCGGCCAGACCGCGACGCTGGAACTGACACCGCAGCAGGCGGAAATCATCACCGTCGCCCAGCAGATGGCGGATCGCCTGACATTGGCGCTGCGGTCGATCACCGACACCCAGGAGAAGAATCTGGGCGAGGCCGACTATCTCGTTTCCGGCAATGGCCGGCGCGGAACAGTGCGCCTGATCAAGTCGGGCGAAGTTTCCGAAGTGGGAGCAAGGCAATGAGGTTAAACGCTCCGGTCACACTGGCTGCGGCTCTCGGCCTGTTCCTGCTTGGAACGAATGCACATGGCCTCATCGAGGCGAATGCGGCAGGCGCCGAGGTGTCGGCTTCGACCGCCACCCAGCGCGTCAAGCTCGGTCTCAACAAATCGGTGGTCATCGACCTGCCGAGCGATGCCTACGATATTCTCGTCGCCAACCCGGCGGTCGCCGATGCGGTGACCCGCACCGCCAGGCGCATCTATCTCTTCGGAAAGGCGGTCGGCGACACCAACATCTTCGTCTTCGGCCCTAATGGCGAACAGATTGTCAGCCTCGACCTGGCGGTCGAACGCGACGTCGCCGGACTGGAAGACTATATCAGGCGCTTCATACCGTCATCGAGCATCACGGTCGAATTGCTGAACGACAACGTCGTCCTGACCGGAACCGTGGACACTCCGCTGGATGCCAAGCGCGCGGAACAGCTGGCCACCATCTTCGTGTCCGGCGGTGAAGCGACCACGGGACAGTATTCGCAGACCGCCTCCGGCGGCTCGGCCGAAGCCGGTGTCGACATCGACAATCCGGATTCCGAGCGTCGCGTCAGCCAGATCGTCAACCTGCTGCAGATCATCGGCGACGACCAGGTGACGCTGAAAGTGACGGTGGCCGAAGTCAGCCGCTCGGTGATGAAGCAGCTCGGCGTCAACCTGATCGGCAGCGGCAGCAGCAATGGCATCAGTTGGAGCGCGTTGAGCGACAATTTCACCGGCCTGGGCAAGTCGCTGTCGAACTCTGGCCTGGCTATCGGCACCTCGACGCTGGACGCCTATATCAACGCCATGGAGCAGTCAGGCGTCATGAAAACCCTGGCCGAGCCGACGTTGACGGCTGTATCCGGCGAGAAGGCGACCTTCAAGGTCGGCGGCGAGTACAATATGGTGACCGGCGTTTCCCAAGCTGTGTCCGACGATAACCAGACCGGTGTGAAGACGTATGACATCGAGAAGCTCGAATACGGCATTGGCCTGGAATTCCAGCCGGTGGTGCTGTCTCCCGGCCGCATCAGCCTGAAGGTCAGGACGTCGGTTTCCGAGCCGACGACCGAGGCATCGGTATCCTTGTCCGAGGGTGTAACAAGCCCCGGCACGAACGTCCTGTCGCTCCGTAAACGCTTGGCCGACACCACGGTGGAGCTGCCTTCCGGCGGCTCGATGATGATCGCCGGCCTGGTACGGGATGACATCAGGCAAGCCGTCAACGGCCTGCCTGGGCTGACCAAGATTCCGGTGCTCGGCACGCTGTTCCGCAGCCGGGATTTCGTCCGCAACGAGACCGAGCTGGTCATCATCATTACGCCCTATCTGGTGAAGCCGGTGACGCGCAACGCCCTTGCCAAGCCGGACGACAATTTCAACGCCGCCAGCGATGGCGCCGGCATGTTCCTTGGCCGTGTCAATCGCGTCTACGGCACCATGCAGACCGACAAGCCCAACGGCCGTTACCACGGCGTCGTCGGCTTCATCTACAAGTAAGGGGAAGCGGACATGTCTCGGTCAGCATTGAAGCCAAGGACAATCATCGCAGCGATGCGGTCCGGCCGGTCGCGGATCAGCCAGCCGGTCGTTCCGCTCCTGGCGGTTGCGGTCGCCGCATTGCTGGCGGGCTGCGCCAACCGGGACAGCATCACGGTCGGCGCTGTTCCGGACGACTATCGCACCAACCATCCGATCGTCATTGCCGAGAAAAACCAGAAGATCGACCTTCCGGTCGGCGCCGGCGATCGCGGCATGACCGGGTCGCAGCGCGACACGCTTCTCGGCTTCCTGGATGGCTATGACAAGAGCGCCGCTCCGACCTTGACGATCTCGATCCCGAGCGGTTCGGCGAACGAGATCGCCGCGACCGCGGCCGGTCGCGATTTCGCCAGGCTTGCGATTGCCAGCGGCATCAGCCGCAGCCGGATCGTCATCACCACCTACCAGTCGGCTTCGCCCGAAGCGTCCGCGCCGATCCGCGTCGCCTATGTCACGGTGAAGGCGCAGACCGGCAGATGCGGACGCTGGCCCGAAGACCTGCTGCAGACCTCGGAAAACAAGCACTATGCCGATTTCGGCTGCTCGTATCAGAACAATCTTGCCGCCCAGATCGCAAACCCTACCGATCTGCTCGGGCCCCGCAAGCAATCCGTTATCGACGCAGAAAATCGCAGCGGGGTGATCGACGTCTACCGCGAGCGAGGCATTTCGGACGAGTTCCTCGGCAATTCGGAAGTCGAGTATTGAGCTTGAGCCGCGCCAGTCACGGGAAGACAAGTCACGGAAAGAAATGACAATGAGCAATCTTGCCTACGACACGGGGTTAGACGGCGGCGAAAGCTCGCAGCAGGATGTCGCCGCCATGCAGGCGCTGCGGCCGATTCCGCGCATCTCGATCCAGGCATTTTGCGAGACCGAGGGCGTTGCCAATCCGATCGAGCGCGCCGGCGAGGATCGCCGCATGGCCAAGGCCCATCTGAAGGTCCATATGGGCGGCATCGCCACCGCCATCGAGTTCTACCAATCGGCGCCGACGCCGAACCTGATCCTGCTGGAATCGCGCAGCGAGCCGAAGCAATTGCTCGAGCAGCTCACGCAGCTCTCCGAATACTGCGATCCGACCTCGAAGGTCGTGGTCATCGGCCACTACAACGATGTCGGGCTCTATCGCGAGCTCATCCGCTCCGGCATTTCCGAATATGTCATCGCGCCGGTATCGATGGCCGATATCGTCAGCGTGATTTCGACGATTTTCGTTGATCCGGAAGCCGAGCCGATCGGCCGCTCGATCGCCTTCATCGGCGCCAAGGGTGGCGTCGGCTCCTCGACCATTGCCCATAATGTGGCCTGGGCGATGTCGTCGCTGTTCAAGTCGGAAGTGGTTGTCGCCGACCTCGACCTGGCTTTCGGAACCGCCAACATCAATTTCGATCAGGATCCGGCGCAAGGCATTGCCGAAGCCGTTTTCTCACCGGAGCGCCTCGACGAGGTCTATCTCGATCGGCTGCTTGCCCAGTGCGCCGAGCACCTGTCGCTGCTTGCAGCGCCTTCAACGCTCGATCGGGTCTACGATTTCGACCCGGAGGCTTTCACCCAGCTTATCGACACGGCGCAGCGCAGCGTGCCGCTGCTGGTGCTCGATGTTCCGCACGTCTGGACGGGCTGGACGAAGAACATACTGGTCAAAGCCGACGAGATCGTGATCACGGCGACGCCGGAGCTGGCCAATCTGCGCAACACCAAGAATCTGGCCGACATGTTCAAGCGGCTTCGCCCGAACGATCCGCCGCCGAAGCTGATCATCAACCAGGCCGGAGTGCCGAAGCGCCCGGAGATTTCGTCGTCCGACTTCGCCGATTCGCTCGGCCTGTCGCCGATGTCGGTCATTGCTTTCGAGCCGCTGCTGTTCGGAAACGCCGCCAACAACGGGCGCATGCTCGGCGAAATGGATGCCAGGAACCCGGTTGTCGGCATTATCAACGAGATTGCGCATGTGCTGACCGGGCGCAGCGAAATCAAGGCAAGAAAGAAAGCGGGCCTCGGCAATCTCCTTGGCAAGCTCTCGCGCGGCAAGAAGTGATGCTTCCGGAGCGGAATTGGTAATCGATCATGTTTGGTAAAAGAGGCAGCGACGACGGCAGCCGGTTCACCCCGGAATTCCGTCAGCCGGCACCTGCGCCTGCCGCGCCGGCGGCAAAACCTGCGGAAACGGCGGTTCTCGCCAAACCCGCACCGCCGCCGTCATCCGGCACGCCTGGCGCGTCTGCCGCGCCGCCCGCACGCCGTGCGGTCGAGGCGCCGCCATTGGCGCCGGAGCCGAAAAAGCTCCAGCGCCAAAAGAGCGAAACCTATTACGACACCAAGAGCCAGGTCTTTGCCGCGCTCATCGACACCATCGACCTGTCGCAGCTCGCCAAGCTCGATCCCGAAAGCGCGCGCGAGGAAATCCGCGACATCGTCAACGACATCATCGCGATCAAGAATTTCGCGATGTCGATCGCCGAGCAGGAAGAACTGCTCGAGGACATCTGCAATGACGTGCTTGGTTACGGGCCACTGGAGCCGTTGCTCGCTCGCGACGACATCGCCGACATCATGGTCAACGGCTCCAAGGACGTCTATATCGAGGTCAACGGCAAGGTCGAGCAGACCGGCATCCGTTTTCGCGATAACCAGCAGCTCCTCAACATCTGTCAGCGCATCGTCAGCCAGGTTGGCCGCCGCGTCGATGAATCGAGCCCGATCTGCGACGCGCGCCTTCCCGACGGCTCCCGCGTCAACGTCATCGCGCCGCCGCTCGCCATCGACGGCGCCGCTCTCACCATCCGCAAGTTCAAGAAGGACAAGCTGACACTCGACCAGTTGGTCAAGTTCGGCGCCATTTCGCCGCCCGGCGCCGAGATTCTCAAGATCATTGGCCGCGTCCGCTGCAACATCGTCATTTCAGGCGGTACCGGTTCGGGCAAGACGACGCTGCTCAATTGCCTGACCAACTATATCGACCGCGATGAGCGCGTCATCACCTGCGAGGACTCGGCCGAGCTGCAACTGCAGCAGCCGCATGTCGTGCGTCTGGAAACCCGCCCGCCCAACCTCGAGGGCGAGGGCGAGGTGACCATGCGTGATCTGGTCAAGAACTGCCTGCGCATGCGGCCCGAGCGCATCATCGTCGGCGAAGTGCGCGGACCTGAAGTGTTCGATCTTCTGCAGGCGATGAACACCGGCCATGACGGCTCGATGGGCACGATTCACTCGAACAGCCCGCGCGAATGCCTGAACCGCATCGAATCGATGATCGCGATGGGCGGTTACACGCTGCCGCAGAAAACCGTGCGTGAAATCGTGGTCGGTTCCGTCGACGTGATCATCCAGGCCGCACGCCTGCGCGACGGATCGCGGCGCATCACCCACATCACCGAGGTGATCGGAATGGAGGGCGACGTCATCATCA
The DNA here is from genome assembly GCF_055811775.1 of Mesorhizobium sp. WSM4844. NCBI lineage: Bacteria > Pseudomonadati > Pseudomonadota > Alphaproteobacteria > Hyphomicrobiales > Phyllobacteriaceae > Mesorhizobium > Mesorhizobium sp. WSM4844. Next base: position 70,801 of record NZ_JBVVQB010000034.1, read on the forward strand.
CGCAGGACATCGTTCTCTACAACATCAAAGGCGAGGACGCGAACGGCAGGCTGCTGGGCGAGCACGTTTCGACAGGCATCGGTCGTCCGCATTTCTGGGAGCGCGCCCGCTACTATGGCGAGGAACAGCGCCTCGCCAATGCGCTCGAGGCGATGGAGAAACGCGCTGACTGATCCATTTGGAGGCGTAGGGGCCAGGGCCGATGTTTGGAATTGACGGCACCGTGTTGGCATTTATCGTGCTCGCCGGCTTCAGCGCCGGCGCGGTCGCCTATGCTTTTCTGTTCAACCGGATCAGCACCGAAAAGCAGGTCGGCAGGCGGCTTGAAACGATCAAGACCGCCGAGACGGATGGTGCCGTCGTCAAGGCTTCGCGCGATCGCGTGGCGGAAGCGGCCAAGCGGCGCAAATCGGTTCAGGATTCACTGAAGGACCTCGAACAGAAGCACAAAACCAGCCAGAGCCTCGCCAAAAAGCCGCCCCTGAAGGCCCAGATCCGTCAGGCAGGCATGAAGGTCTCGCTCGAGCGCTTCTATCTCTACTCGGCGGTTTGCGGCGTCGTCCTGACGTTTCTTGCCTATTTCGCCGGTGCGCCTTTGTATGTTTTGCCGGGTGCGCTGCTCGTCGGTGGCCTCGGCCTGCCACGCTGGTTCGTTTCGTTTAGCCGCGCCCGCCGGGTCAAGGCGTTCCTCAACGAATTTCCGAACGCGCTCGACATCATCGTGCGTGCGGTCAAATCCGGCCTGCCGCTGAACGACGCCGTCCGCCTGATCGCCAATGAATCCCCCGAACCGGTCAAGACCGAGTTCCGCCGCATCATCGATTCGCAGCAGATGGGCCTGTCGATCCCCGACGCCAGCCTGCGCATGGCCGAGACGATGCCGTGCACCGAGGCGAGCTTCTTCGGCATCGTCATCCAGATCCAGTCCCAGGCCGGCGGCAATCTGTCCGAGGCTCTGGGCAATCTTTCGCGGGTGCTTCGCGACCGCAAGAAGATGAAGGCAAAGGTCCAGGCGCTGTCGATGGAAGCGAAGGCGTCAGCGGTGATCATCGGCGCCTTGCCATTCGTCGTCGCCTGTCTCGTCTACCTGACAAGCCCGAACTACATCATGCCATTGTTCACCACCAGCGTCGGCAATCTGATCCTCGGCTGCTCCGCGGTCTGGATGTCGATCGGCATCCTGGTGATGCGCAAGATGATGAACTTCGAGGTTTAGGATTTCACCGCATGACCGAGAACGTCGTCAAAACCCTTACCGATCCGGCATTTCTGATTGCCCTGCTGGTCGGCATTGCGGTGTTTGCGACCGTGTTCACGCTGCTGCCTGCCTTTGGCGGAAACCAGCTCAAGGCGCGCATGAAATCGGTGGCGCTGGAGCGCGACGAACTGCGCGCCAAGCAGCGTGCGCGGCTTGCCCTCGATGCCGATCGCCGTCGCAAGGGCCTGCGCGAGCAACAGTCGATCGGCATGCGCAATATTGTCGACCGGCTGGACCTGAGGCGCGCCCTGGCCGATGAAGGCACCTTGCAGAAACTCAAGGTGGCTGGCTTCCGCGGGCAGAATCCATTGACGCGTTTCCTTTTCTTCCGTCTGATCCTGCCCTTTGTCGGCTTTGCCCTGGCTGCGATCTATCTGTTCGTGCTCGGCGGGTTGCCGGAGCAGCCGCCTCTCATCAAGTTGTTCGTCTGTATCGTCGTCGCCTATGCCGGTTTTTACGCGCCGGTGCTCTATGTCAACAACCGCGCCACCAAGCGCAAGCAGTCGATACAGATGGCGTGGCCGGATGCTCTCGATCTGATGCTGATCTGCGTCGAATCCGGCATGTCGGTGGAGGCGGCGTTTCGTAAGGTCGCCGACGAGATCGGCGCGCAGTCGGTGGCGCTTGCCGAAGAGTTCATCCTGACCAATGCCGAGCTTTCCTACTTGCAGGAACGCAAGCAGGCCTACGAGAACCTTGCAAGCCGCACCGGCCTGGAATCGGTCAAGTCGGTGTCGCAGGCGCTGGTCCAGGCCGAGCGCTACGGCACGCCGGTGGCGCACGCACTGCGCGTGCTTGCCGGCGAAAGCCGCGACATGCGCATGAACGCCGCCGAGAAGAAGGCCGCGGCCTTGCCGCCGAAGCTCACCGTGCCGATGATCCTGTTCTTCCTGCCGGTGCTGTTCGCCATCATCCTGGGTCCCGCCGGCATCCAGGTCAGCGAGCGCGGCATTTTCGGCGACCAGCCGGCGTCGAGCAGCCAATAGCCAGGCGGCCTCTGCACAGGGGAATCGTTACCTCGGAGCGCTGCTGCGG
>NZ_JBVVQB010000035.1:0-18819 GCF_055811775.1 Mesorhizobium sp. WSM4844
CCAATCTCCCCCCAAGTGGGGGAGATGTCCGGCAGGACAGAGGGGGGCGCCACAGAACGCAATCATCTCCAGAATACCCCCTCAAAACGCCGTCCGCGAGCGCAGCGCGGCGGCCAGCGTGCCTTCGTCGAGATAGTCGAGTTCGCCGCCGACCGGGACGCCATGCGCCAGCCGCGTCACCTTGATATCGAAGCCGGACAATTGGTCGGTGAGATAATGCGCGGTGGTCTGGCCCTCGACGGTGGCGTTGACGGCAAGGATCACCTCCTTGACCTCGCCGCCGGCGACGCGGTCGACCAGCGAGCGGATGTTGAGCTGCTCGGGGCCGATGCCGTCGAGCGGCGACAGCGAGCCGCCGAGCACGTGATATCGGACATTCATGGCGGCCGCCCGCTCCAGCGCCCACAGGTCGGCCACGTCCTCGACGACGATGAGCGTGCCGGCGTCGCGGCGCGGATCGGTGCAGATCATGCAGGGGTCGGACGTATCGACATTGCCGCAGGTCGAGCAGATGCGCACCTTGTCGACCGCCTCGCTCATGGCGGCGGCGAGCGGCGACAGCAACTGCTCCTTCTTCTTGATGAGGTGAAGCGCTGCCCGTCTGGCCGAACGCGGCCCAAGCCCCGGCACCTTGGCCAGGAGTTGGATCAGGCGTTCGATCTCGGGACCGGCGATTCGCTTCGACATCGCATCGGTTTAGGATTTTTCAATGGGTTTTGGAACTCTCCTGCGGCGCGGCTGCTGCGAACGCAACGACGCTGCTGCGGGACAATCGCGTCGGCTTGCGCTGCCGACGTCGACTATCGTTAGCTCAGTAGGATTCCAGCGGCCTGCCCTGGCCGGCGATCATCGCACCGATGGCATCGGTGTTCTCGGGCGTCGATTCAAACGACATCGTCGGCTCGGCCGGCGCCGCCGGGAATGACGTGACCGCTTGCGCACCGGCGGTGCTGCCGAAACGGGCGGCGTCCGGCTCCTGCATCGCCACAAAGGTCACCTTCTCCGGCGTTGCCTTCCCTGGAGTAGCCTTTGCCGGTTGCGATGCGACCGCCGTCACATAGGTCACCTTGCTGGGCGTCGCCTTGGCGGCCGGCGCCGCAGAGGCCATGAGTGTCACCGGTGTGGCGCGCGACCGCCGCGGCGTCGCCTGTGCCACCGCGACGGTTGGCTCGTCCGGCAGTGGTTTCCAGTTGCGGCCGCGCTTTTCGTAGAAGGCGTTGCCGCCGGCGACCATGGTGTAGTGCATGTTCTTGTAGGGGAAACGCAGACCGGCGGTGTGAAAGAACATCGAGTTCTTCAGCTTGGCCTTGCGCTCGCCCCTGAGCACCGCCTCGGCGGCTTCCTCGACATCGGGCATCGCCTTCGAATTCATCGGCCGTGTCATCACGCCCGGCGCGAACTGGCCGCGTTCGCCGACCACCTGGCAGATGGTGTTGCCGTGCTTGCCGGAGCGCAGCCGGTTCATCACCACCGTGCCGACGGCAATCATGCCGTCGCGGCTCGACCGGTTGGATTCGAAGAACATCGCGCGCTGGAGGCACTCCTTGTCCTTCGCTGTGTGATTGTAGGGCCGGGACCTAGCGGTATCGGTCAGGCTGGCCACGGACAGGCCGTGCGTGGTCTGACTGCAGGCGGCCAAAAACAGCGGAGAGGTGATGACGCCGAGCAGCAACGGCGTCTTCCATCGGGTCACGATCAAAGATATCCCCTCATTCTGTCGCCAGCCCGCCCCTGGTTGCGGCAAGAATGAGACACTTTCGGGCAAAAAGATGGCTAAAGCGTTATTAAGTGAGCAGAGTTGCCGAATGGACACAGCTGGCGGGCAGACGGTGAATCGCTGCGCTCCCCGGGCTCGCTCGATCGGCACAACCATCAATACAGCTGAGAGGCTGTTGGAAAGTCGCTCCGGCGAGTCATATGGTGGTGGTTTCGAGAACCGGAGCGGAGCGGACATTAGAGCGCCGCGCGTCCAATTGGACGCGCAAAGGACGCTCTAACACTTTGCATTTGCGCATGATCCTTTCCGGAAACCGAAATCGGTTTCCGGGGTCATGCGCTGGTCCGTGAGCACCGGAAGCGCAGAAACCGCCATCAGATGGCCGCCGGAGTAGAGTTTCCAAGCCTCTTAGAACGGCAGCTTCATTCCCGGCGGTATCGGCAGTCCTGCGGTCAGTGCCTGGGTCTTTTCCTGCATCATCTGTTCGACCTTGGCCCTGGCGTCATTGTGGGCGGCGAGAAGCAGATCCTCCAGAATCTCGACCTCGTCCTCCTTGAACAGCGACGGGTCGATTTTCAGGGACTTCATCTCGAATTTGCCGGTCAGCGTCACGCTGACCAGGCCGCCGCCGGCCTGTCCGGTGGCTTCCAACGTGGCGATCTCGTCCTGCATGGCCTGGAACTTGGCCTGCATTTCTTTCGCCTTGCCCATCAGGCCGAGAAGATCTTTCATCGCGTGGTCCTCTACGATTGATTTGTTTCTTTTTTAAGCATGGTCTCCGAAAACCGGCTCCCATTTTTTTGCTTCGCTGACCTTCGGTTGCTCAGGTTTCGTCTTCGTCGGTGGCCGGCTCGATCGGAACCTCGGCCTCCACCGCATCGGCTTCCGGTGCGTCGGGAATGCGCACGTCGATGATCTTGGCGCCGGGAAAACGCGCCAGGATGGCGGCGACGGTCGGGTCGCTCTTGGCATCAAGGAGGGCGTTTTCGCGCTTGGTCGATTCCATCTCGGCCAGCGTCTGGCCGCCCGCTTCCTTCGACAGCGACACCAGCCAGCTGCGTCCGGTCCAGGCGCGCAATTTGGCGGTCAGATCGTTGAGCAGCATCTTCGGCGCGTCGTCGGTCAGGCCGACGTCGATGCGGCCCGGCTCGATGCGCACCAGGCGCACGCAGCGCTTGACCAGCACCTTGAAGGCGATGTCGCGCTGGGCGTCGGCAAGGGCGATGATGTCGGCCAGCGATCTCACCGGCACCGGCGGCGCATCGGCGACCGGCTCCGGCGCCGGAACGAAAGGCGCAGGCATCGGCTCGGGTTCGACCAGCCGCATGGTCTGGGCGCCGCCATTGGCCGCCGGCATGCGCGTCTGCGCCACGCTGGCGCCGCCATTACCGGGATTTGTTGGGCCGGGATTTGCCGGGCCGGGATTTGCGGCGGCAGAGGTTGCGGGTGCACCATTCGAGCGTGGCGCGCCATTCGGCAGCGACACTGCGCCCTCCAGCGATTTCAGCGCCTCGTCCAGTGTCGGCAAGTCGGCGGCATGCGCCAGCCGGATCAGCACCATTTCGGCGGCGCTGACCGGCCGGTTGGAGGACTGCACCTCGGGAATGCCTTTCAACAGCATCTGCCAGGTCCGCGACAGCACCCTGACCGACAGCGCCTTGGCGAAATCGGCGCCGCGCCGTCGCTCGTCCTCTGACAGCGAGGCGTCCTCGAGGGCTGTCGGCACAAAGCGCAACCGGGTGACGAGATGGTTGAACTCGGCCAGGTCGGTCAGCACAGCGGCCGGATCGGCGCCGGTGTCGTACTGGTTGCGGAATTCGGCCAGTGCGGCCGCCACATCGCCCTTCATCACATGTTCGAACAGGTCGACGATGCGGGCGCGGTCGGCCAGCGCGAGCATGGCGCGCACCGCTTCGGCGCTGACCGCGCCGCTGCCATGGGCGATCGCCTGGTCGAGAATGGACAGCGAATCGCGCGCCGAGCCCTCGGCCGCACGGGCGATCATCGCCAGCGCGTCGTCATCGACCGCGATGCCTTCTTTTCCGGCGATCGAGGAGAGGTGCGCGACCAACGTGCCGGCATCGATACGCCTGAGATCGAAGCGCTGGCAGCGCGACAGAACGGTGATCGGAACTTTTCTGATTTCGGTGGTGGCGAAGATGAATTTGACGTGCGGCGGCGGCTCTTCCAGCGTCTTCAGCAGGCCGTTGAAGGCCTGCGTCGAGAGCATGTGCACTTCGTCGATGATGTAGACCTTGTAGCGCGCCGACACCGGCGCGTAACGCACGCGCTCGATGATGTCCCTGATGTCGTCGATGCCGGTGTGCGAGGCGGCGTCCATCTCGATGACGTCGACATGGCGGCCTTCCATGATCGCCCGGCAATGCTCGCCCGGCACGGCAAGATCGACCGAAGGCTGGTCGACATCAGATGTTTTGTAGTTCAGGGCCCGCGCCAGTATGCGCGCCGTCGTCGTCTTGCCGACACCGCGCACGCCGGTCAGCATCCAGGCCTGGGCGATGCGGCCGGTGGCGAAAGCGTTGGTGAGGGTGCGGACCATCGGCTCCTGGCCGATCAGTTCGGAGAAATTGGCAGGACGGTATTTGCGCGCCAGAACGCGATAGGCGGCGGCTTTTTCCGTTCCCGAATTTCCGGCTTCGCTCATTCGCCCGTAAAGCTCCAAGGGCCGCGGCTCAAGGCGGCCGATTCCTGCGCATAGTTTCGCCCGCAGGGCTTGGCGCCGTCAATGTCGCGGGAGAAAGGCGAAGAGGTGGGAGGCTGGAACAATGACCCGTTCCGGGCTCGTTAGGGCTGCTTCCTTCCGGACCTGACCCGGTTGGCGAGTGGACCGTCCACCACCAACCTCCCGGCTCCCATATCGGCGATCCGGCGATGAAATGCAAGGGCGCAGTGACAGGCGGCGAAACCAGAAAATAAAAAAACAGCCTCGGAGGCGGATCGCTGGCGCGAATAAGCACCATGTTGAAACTACTGGCATAGCGGCCAGCACAAAGCAAGAACAGATGAGCGAAAGCCATGGCCGGCAGACCAGAGGGGGCGAGATGGTGACTTCATTCCAGCCCAAAGTCTTGGCAGGCCATACCCCGAGTTCTTCGCCGGACCATCATCGCCACGATAGGCCTTGATTCGCTTGCCGCCCTCTTGCGGGCTAACGGCGGCCGCTCTAGCGTCCATGGAGTAAAAAAAATACGACAAAAGTGAAGGAAACGCCGATGTCGCCGGGCCTCGAGGCCGGATTCACGCTGGATGCTCGTCTGGAGGCCGACAGCGAGCAGTTGATGTGGCTCGGCCTGTGCGAGTTGCGGGTGATGAACGACCGCCGCTGGCCGTGGCTGCTTCTGGTGCCGCAGCGGCCGGGCGCGGAGGAAATCCATGATTTGACGCCGCTCGACCAGGCGATGCTGACCTTCGAGACCAATATGGTGGCGCAGGCGCTGAAAAGCGTGACCGGCTGCACCAAGATAAACAGCGGCGCACTTGGCAACATCGTCCGCCAGTTGCATGTCCATGTCATCGCGCGCTCGGAAGGCGATCCCGGCTGGCCGGGCCCGGTGTGGGGGCACGGTATGCGCGAGCCCTACGAGCGCTCGGACCTCCGCCGGTTTGCGCAGAAGATAAAGGCGGCGCTATAAGCCTGTCCCGTGTCCATCCTGAAGTTGAGTCTCGATGAGCTTCCGCCTGTTTCACGCGCCCTTGCGCGAGCCGAGCCAGTTCGTCGGCTTTGCCGGCAACATGATCGACCGGCAATCGGAAAACCGCGCCGACGATTCCGTCGAAAAGGCGCTCGCCGATCCTTCAGCCAGGCTTTTGCTGATGCATGGCGGGCGGCTCTACCTGAAGCTCATTGGTGGCGGCTTCGACCCCTGGTTCGGCGCCGAGGAAAGCCGGCCGCTCGAGGCGTCGCTCGACCGTGGCGTCCTGCTCGGTTTTTCCGACAGCGGCCCGGTGCTCGCCGTGCCGGCCGGCATCGACCCCGAACAGCTGCCCGATACCATCAAGGCCATCGACTATCGCTCGGTCTACATGCAGGGACTGATCGACGAGGCGGCGGCAGGCGCGATGGCGCAAGGAGCAGCGCTGCTCGCCTGGCATGCCAGCCACCGCTTCTGCAGCAAATGCGGCGCTGAAGCCGCGATGCGGGCCGGCGGCTACAAGCGGCTTTGCCCGGCCTGCGCCACCGAGCATTTTCCGCGAACCGACCCGGTGGCGATCATGCTGACGGCGACGCGTGAAAAATGCCTGCTCGGCCGCGGCCGGCATTTCGCGCCCGGCATGTATTCGGCGCTTGCCGGCTTCATCGAGCCGGGCGAGACGATCGAGGCGGCGGTGCGCCGTGAAACGCTGGAGGAAGCCGGTATCCGGCTTGGCCGCGTCGTCTATCACGCCAGCCAGCCCTGGCCTTTTCCCTATTCGCTGATGATCGGCTGCTTCGGCGAGCCGCTCAACGACGACATCCAGGCCGACCTCAACGAGTTGGAAGACTGCCGCTGGTTCTTTCGCGACGAGGTGCTGTCGATGCTGGCCCGCGAGCATCCGGGCGGCCTGGTCACGCCGCCGAAGGGGGCGATCGCCTACAACCTCATCCGCGCCTGGGCCGACAGCGCATAGCCTGTAGGGGAAGCAAAATGATCCGTCATACAGTGGTGTTCAGGCTGAAGCACAAGGAGAACTCGGCCGAGGAGGCAAAATTTCTGGCAGACGCCAAAATTTTGGCGGCGATACCGGGCGTCGAGAAATTCGAGCAGTTGCGGCAGGTCAGCCCGAAGAACGATTATCGCTTCGGCTTCTCGATGGAGTTCGCCGACCAGGCTGCCTATTCCGGCTACAACGACCATCCCGACCACGTCGCCTTCGTCCGCGACCGCTGGATCCCGGAAGTCGCGGCGTTTTTGGAGATCGACTACGCGCCGCTGAGTTAAGTTGGTGACTAGCCGGTGAAAACCGCCAGTTGAGCGGCGAAAGCACGCTTGTAGGCGGGCCGGGCTTCGCCGCGGGCGACATAGGCGGAGAGGTTCGGATATTCGTCCAGTATACCCGACCCGCTCAACCTTAGCAGCACGTGCACCATCATCAGGTCCCCGGCGCTGAACGCGCCATCGAGCCAGTCGGCATCGCCAAGACGACCGGAAAGCTCGCCCAGCCGGTCACGGATGCGATCTTCGACCATAGGCAGGCGCTGTTCGTGCCAGGTCTCGTCGCGCTCCAGGAGCACGGCGGTTTGGCGTTCAAGGATCGGCGGCTCCACGGTGTTTAGCGCGGCAAACATCCATGAGATTGCGCGCGCCCTGGCATTCGCCTCGTCTGGCAGCAGGCCCGCATGGCGCTCGGCGATATGGAACACGATCGCCCCCGACTCGAACAGCGCGAGATCGCCTTCTTCAAAGGTCGGAATCTGCCCGAAAGGATGAAGCGCGAGATGCGCGGGTTCCTTCATCGCTTTGAACGAAACGAGACGAACCTTGTAAGGCTGGCCGACTTCTTCGAGCGCCCAGCGAACACGCATCTCCCGCGCCAGTCCCCTGCCGCGATCGGGCGACCGTTCAAAGGCGGTGATGGTGGGGGTCATTGGCAGGCTCCAGGTGATTGAATGACGCCATCGTGCGTGCCGTCGTTGATCGAGATCAGGCTCCGCATCTCGTCGCCTTTCTTCTTCGATTGTGCCAAGCAAAGGACGAATGTCGAGCCGGAATTCCGACATCTGGGTAGGAGAAGTTCGCGGGATCTGGGAGTGATCTCGCAGTCAGTCCCGGTGCTGTCGCCGCGCCGGAAGATGGTGTGACATTCCGGTCCAAGCCCGGCGAAGATTGGCTTGCTTGAGCCCGTTGTCCCACATGTGACTGGCGCTGTCCTGGCGTTGCCGAGATTGCGTTCGTTGAGCGCCCGCGCCGAGCGCGTGCGCTTCCGAGCGTCACCTGCCGCTCGGCGCGAGCCGAACGGCAGGTGGGCTGGTCTTACTGGCCTGATGCATGCTGGTGGGCGTGTGGCGCACCGGGATTGTGATGCGCGCAGGTCACCCGCGGATTGAACTGGGCGAAGATGCCGTTCGGGTTTTCTCGATAGAGCCAGACATGCCGGTCGTGATGCGGCTCGAAGTTATGCGCCTCATCCACGGGCGTCGCCGGGTCGTCGATCATAGTGTCCCAGGGAACGCCGTGGAACGAAGGCGGGGCGTCGTGGCCGGCTTCCTTCCACGCTTTCGCGAAGACGAGATTCTCCACCGCGATCAGCTCGAGCGATCCGTCGGCCTGCGGCTCGTAGACGAGGACCGCGGGCTTGCCGAAGTCCGTGTGCGTGCCGGTGCCGTCGACGCGCGGGTTGGGCGGAGCGGTGATGCCGAGCATATCGGGGCGAAAGTAATGGAGGCCCATAGCCCCTAATTTCGGCGGCTGTCCCGTCATTTCAGCGGTCTCGCACATGTTTGCGGGATCGCGGATGTAGCCCTCCGCGACCGCGACATTGACGTTGCGGAACCGCTCCGTTGCCTGGCGGATTTCGGCAAGGCTCGGCTCGCCGGGCGCGGGGGACGATGATGCGTCGATCCGCGCGGCCTCCGCAAGTGTCAGCGGAGCGGCAGGGGCGGCGGTGATAGTTATGATCGCGATTGCAGACGCGACAAAGGTTGCTGATCTTGAGGTCATCTGAATGATCTCCCGTATTCCTATCTTGTGATGACGTTGTAAATATGCCTGTAATTGGCACACTTAATTTCTCTCAACGTCCCGAGGCAGCCTGGCTACCACCCCAATGTTTATGCAGTATGTCTTGATTGTTTCATTTGAAATGCATCAACTTGTTTGATTGATAACCACCACTGTTTATACTGAAGCGCCCCAACAAGCAGACGGCATCAGTCTGTCAGTAGCCAGGGAAGTGCTTGCGCATCGCTCTTTCCTCCTGGAGTATGCGGATGCCAAGCGGCACCGCGTAGATCGCCAGGCCGACCACAAGAGTGAAAAAGGCGTGCAGCGTAAGCGCAAAGCCAAGGAGCTCGGGGAGAATGTTGAGATAATAGTTCGGATGGCGAACCCACCCAAAAAGAGGGTGCGTTATCAGCACATGGTCTCGGGCGATCATTAGCTTTACTGTCCAGAAACGACCAAGCAGAAACGCGACGACCAGCAACATCACGGCACCGAAGCCATACAGGACTAGCCCGATGATCGTGACGAGGTCGAAAGACGTCGGTCGAGCAAGGCCCTCAATCGAAGCTGCGATGTAAAAGGAAATGTGGGCCAGGGCGAGCCAGCGCGAGTTCCGCGAACCGTACTCGATGGCCCGATTCTCTCGCAGCGCTTTTTCATTTCGCATCGAGATCGCAAGCATCACGATGCGAAAGACAATGGCTGCGATGATGAACAAGATAAGCATGCGGACGCATTCCAATCACAAGTTCCACCGCGTCGACGGAAGCTACCGTCGTAGCCAGCGGTGTCGCCATACGGACGAGTAATATCCGGCCGCAGCGACTCTCAATCCGAGAGCCGCCACGCCGATCGGTCTCTTTCGCGGCGCTGCCGGTCGTCACCTGTCTCTTCTTGGCCGCGCGAAGCGCGCGGAGGAGGAAATCAGCGCGTTGAGCGGCTCGGCTGCATCGGTCAGCGCGCGTGATTGCGTCGCACCGAGGATCGGCAGAGCCGTCTTGTCGATCAGTCCGATCTGCGCAAGCACCGAAGCTTGGTCCCAATAGATGTGCTCGCTTTCGACCCGGCCGTCCTGAATTGAAACGATAGCGACCACCGGGATGTTCACCGGCCTGCCGGTCGGCTCGACGCCGGGCAGGATCCACGGCATCTCGATATCGTGAATGAAAGAGAACAGAAACTCGTCGACGATGCGTTTCTCTCCTACGGTCCGTGAGATGAGATCGAGCCTGGTGTTTTGCGGACTGCGGCCAATAAAGCACGTCGCATAGAAGTTCCGGACGTTGTCCCAGCCGCGGCCGCCGGTGGCGACCGGTACATGAATGACGTGTGGGTCGTTGACCGTGGTCTGCATGGTTGCATCGACGTCCTTGGTGATGAATTCGTGATCCATATGGGCCTGCCAGACGTCCGTCATGTCATGGTCAGGCGCAGCAGTACGCGTCCGTGGTAGCGGTGTCGTCATTGCTATTTCCTCGTCAGACGTGAGAATTGAATAGTGGGAGGGATGAAGGAGCGACCCGCTCCGCGCTACGACGCGGATGCGAAGGGCAGAGATTGCGGCGTCTGTTCACTCGCCTGCCGCACCAGTTGCTCGACCTCCTGCCGCAACGCCTCTTCGGCAGCGCCAAATCGAGCGGATCCCCGTAAGGCTGGTCGAAGGCCATGCCGGTCGCCCAGTAGACTTCGACGAGATTTCCCTCAGGGTCATCGAAATAGAACGCAAGCGATACACCGTGATTGAAGGCCATCTTGATCGGCAGCCCCATGTCGATGATGCGCGTGTAAGCGGCGCGCAGATCGGCCAATGTGCCAACCTTGAAGGCGATGTGGCGCAAGGCAGGATTGGTGAAGATCGCGATCTGATGGGACTCTTCGGCCGGATCGCTGCTCAGGAAGGCGGTGGCGCCGAACGGGTTTTCTTCGCCACTGCCGCCGACCACCTGAAGGCCGAGGACAGCCTCATAAAATCGCGCGAGCGCAGCCGGGTTTTCGGCGACCATGCCGACGTGGCGAAGACCAACGATCCGTGGCGCGGTCGCCCTGCCTGTTTTGTTCTCAGTTACGATGGCGGGATCAGACCGATCGACGGCGATCCCCCCGTTTCTGAAGTGCTTCGTAGTCATGGTGACAAACTCCGTGTTGACTCAATTCCGTCCGCTCGTCGATCCGATGCGAACGAAGGCGGGCGAAAAATTCGCGGAGGACGTTACATTCCGATTTCAGGAGCGAAGGAATCTGCTTTCAATTGAAACACTTTCCGCGACCCGCCTGTCATGTCCATGGCCGGCCGCCCGTGTGATGGCGTGCAAAAAGGCCAACTCCAGTCATCGCAGGGTGGAGAAAAGTGGTTGGCTACCTATTTCGGAAGAGGGCGGATGGGGAACTTGGCCCCAAAGCGAAAGGAACCCGCAAATGGCAAAGAATACGATTTGCCTCTGGTACGATAAGGACGCCGAGGCTGCCGCCCGCTTCTATTCCGAGATATTTCCTGACAGCGTGGTGGGTGCTGTGCACCGTGCACCCAGTGACTACCCGGCCGGCAAGGAAGGCGACGTGTTGACGGTCGAATTCACAGTCGCAGGCCTTCCTTGTATCGGCCTCAACGGGGGTCCCGAGTTCAAGCACAACGAAGCGTTCTCGTTCCAGATCGCCACCGACGATCAGGAGGAGACCGACCGTTATTGGAATGCCATCGTCGGCAATGGCGGCCAGGAGAGCGTGTGCGGCTGGTGCAAAGACAAATGGGGGATTTCCTGGCAAATCACGCCGCGCGTGCTGACTGACGCGATGGCGGCTGGCGGCGACGAGGCAAAGCGCGCGTTTGATGCGATGATGACCATGGTGAAAATCGACGTCGCCGCGATCGAGGCGGCGCGGCGCGGTTGACGCCCCCATTGTGTCTTGCGGCCAAATTGCTGCCAGAGCTTGTCCGTTCGCCACCCAACTGCTCGTCAATCGCGCGTGACCGCCACAACGGAGGCGCGTAGCGCTCCGGCGAAGTCGGGATGGCCATAGAGGTCGTTGTGGCCAGCCGCTATGGCGATGTGGCTGCGCAGGTCACGGGCAGCCTCGCGCAGAGGTGCCGAACGCGCCGCAGGTACGATGGTGTCGTTCTCGGCGGTGATGACGGCCGTGGGCACATCGAGGTTGCGCAGCGTTTCTGCCGTCTCCATGCGGTGCCGCAGCAAGAGGCGCACCGGCAGCCAGGGATAGTGGTGAGCGGCGAGTTCTCTGAGCGAATCGAAGGGGGTCACCATAACGATGCCGCGCAACGGCCGCGCCGTCGCCAGATCGGCCGCAACCGCAGCGCCGATGCTAAGGCCGATGGCGACGATGCCGGCTTTGGCATCGCTGGCCAGCTGGTCATGGGCGCGTCGGGCGTCCTCGAACAGGGCGGCGGCCGACGGGCTGCCGCTGCTCGGCGCATAGCCGCGGTAGTGCAGCGCAGCGACCTCATGTTCGGGAAACAGCTGGTGCAGCATCAGGGCTAGTGCGTCGGCATTCCAGGCGTTGCCGGCGAACCCCAGCAGCAGCGGGCGTGGCTCGGCCGGCGCCAGCGTCGCCGGCAGGCGGACCAGGACGACGCGCTCGCCATCCTCTGTCGCCAGTTCGACATGGCGGGCCCCGGCCGGCAGATCGGGTCCGAACCCCGCAAGGCCGGCCGGAAAAATCAGCCAGGACTGGAGCACATACACGACGGCAACAATCACCGCATACAATCCAGCGACCGCGAGCGTCAGTTTCAAAAGCCACATCGCAGGAATGTCGCCCGATGCTCGTCACCTGGCAAGGCGCTGCGCTAGTCCGCCACCTTCCATTGCTCGCGCGACTGGCTGGCCGGGTAGACGCCCAGAATCCGCATTTCGCGCGAGAAGAAGGCAAGCTCGTCGAGCGCCAGTTTTACCAGCGGATCGTCGGGATGACCCTCGATGTCGGCATAGAACAGGGTCGCCGTGAATGCGCCGAGCTGGTAGCTCTCCAGCTTGGTCATGTTGATGCCGTTGGTGGCGAAGCCGCCCATCGCCTTGTAGAGCGCGGCCGGCACGTTGCGGACGCGGAAGATGAACGTCGTCATCATCCTGGCCTCGACCGAGGGACGTTCTGCCCACTGCCTGTTCCTGGTCAGCACGACGAAGCGGGTGACGTTGCTGTCGGTGTCCTCGACATTCTGCTCGATGATGTCGAGCCCGTAGAGCGTCGAAGCCAGCGCCGGCGCCAGCGCGGCCATGGTGCGGTCCTTCAGCTCGGCAACCAGCTTGGCGGCGCCCGCCGTGTCGCCGGCGACCACCGGCTTCCAGCCGTTCTTGCGGATATATTTGCGGCATTGGCCGAGCGCATGGATGTGGCTGTGCACGGTCTTGATCTCGTCGCGCCTGACGCCCGGCAGAACCATCAGCTGGAAATGGATCGGCAGGAAATATTCGCCGACGATGTGCAGCTTCGATTCCGGCAGGAGATGATGGATGTCGGCGACGCGCCCGGCAATCGTGTTCTCGATCGGGATCATGGCGAGGTCGGCCTTACCGGTCTCGACCGCATTGAAAGCATCCTCGAAAGTCGGGCACGGCAACGGCTCCATATCAGGGAACATGTTGCGGCAGGCGGTGTCGGAATTGGCGCCCGGCTCGCCCTGGAAGGCTATTCTGTTGGTTTTCTCAGGCATGCCAATGTCTCAGGTGTCCAAATGTCTCAGGTTGAAAGGACGGTTCTGGCGCGTTCTAGATCGTCCGGCGTGTCGACGCCGAACGGCGCCGACTGCACGATCTCGGCATCGATGCGCATGCCGGCCTCCAGCGCCCGCAATTGCTCGAGCTTCTCGCGCCGTTCCAGCGGCGACGGCTGCAGCGCGACGAAGCGCTCGAGCGCTGAGCGGCGATAGGCATAGAGGCCGATGTGATGATAGAGCGGCCCCTCGCCCCAGGGTGCGGTGGCGCGGGTGAAATAGAGCGCCCGCAACCGTGTCTCCGACAGCGGCGAGCCGACGATCTTGACGACATTCGGATTGGTCTTTTCCTCGTCGCGGACGATCTCGATGCCAAGCGTGGCGATGTCGACCGTCGCATCCTGGAAAGGCTTCAGTGCAGCCTTGATGATCTCGGGATCGATTGTCGGCAGGTCGCCCTGCACATTGACGATGGTTTCGACCTTGCGCCCGGGATCCAGCGTGGCCAGCGCCTCGAAGATGCGGTCGGAGCCCGATTCGTGGCCGACGCGCGTCATCACCGCCTCGAAACCGTGCGTGCGCACCGCGTCCGCCACGCTGTCAGTATCGGTAGCGACCACCACCCGGCCGAGCCCGGCCCCGGCGGCGCGGCGGGCGACATGGACGATCATCGGAACGCCGGCGATGTCGGCCAGCGGCTTGCCCGGCAGGCGCGTTGAGGCCATGCGGGCCGGGATGAGGATCAGCGTGGACATCGGGTGATGAAGCATCCGAAAAAGAGGAAGGGAAAAGTGGCAAAAGGTCTCACTGGAAGCGCCCTTATAGGTGTTGCAACGCCAGAGCAAAAGACCTAGTTTCCGCCCGATTTGACCGCCTCGCGGGGTGGTTCACGATTACCGACGGACGGAGTGGACAGATCGGTCCGCCGGAAAAGGGAGCCTGGGGCGTATGGACTCTTTCGAAATCAACAAGCTGATCGGCGGCCTGCTCGGAACCGTGTTCGTCGTCTTCTCGGTCGGCATCATATCCGACGCGCTGTTCGCCTCCCCAGCACCGGAAAAACCCGGCTACGCTATCGAGGCGACCGAGGAGCCTGCCGAGGGCGGCCCGGCAGCCCCCGCCGAAGCCAAGCCGATCGCCGACCTCCTGGCCAACGCCAATGTCGAGGCGGGTGCGGCCGTGTTCAAGAAGTGCCAGGCCTGCCACACCGGCGAAAAAGGCGGACCGAACAAGGTCGGCCCCGATCTGTGGGACATCGTCGACCGTCCCATCGCCGAACATGCGGGCTTCGCCTATTCGGCGGGGATGAAGGAGTTTTCCAAGGGCGGCGCGGAAAAATGGACCTACGACCACCTCAATAACTTTCTGCTTTCGCCGAAGAAGCTGGTGAAGGGCACGGCGATGGGCTTCGCCGGCCTGCCGAAGGACGAGGACCGTGCCAACGTCATCGCCTATCTGCGCACGCTGTCGGACAGTCCGAAGCCGCTGCCGACACCCGGCGCTTCGGCCGAGAATGCAGCCGCGCCCGCCGAAGGCGCGGCGCCGGCCAAGCCGGCAGAGGGTGCGGCACCGGCCGCACCAGCTCCGGCCCCTGCTGCTCCCGCACCGGCTCCAGCGCAATAACGCAATTGTCATGGACAAACTCTTAGAAAAGCCGGGTTCAGCCCGGCTTTTTCAATTGGAAAAGCGCATGTGCGGCGACAAAGCCGGCCTGTCGCGGTTTTCATGAGCGTCAAATGAACTAGATTGTCCGCTAACAGCTATCGCACAGAGGAGAAGGCATGACGGTTGGCCGAACGTTTCTCAGATCGATGCTGGTTGTGGCGGCTTTTGCCGGCGGCCCGCAGGCAGCCTTGGCGGATGAATGGCGCACCACCTCGTCGCTGATCGGTGACTCCAAATATGGCGACAACTTCCAGCACTATGATTACGTCAATCCGAACGCGCCGAAGGGCGGCTCGCTGAATTCGGTGGTGCTTGGCACGTTCGACAGCTTCAATCCCTATATCGTCCAGGGTTCCGCCGCGGCTGGCTTCGCCCCGTTCGGCGGCGGATTGCTCTACGACACGCTGATGGAGCAGGCGACTGACGAAGGCAGCGTCAGCCATCCGCTGATCGCCGACGCCTACAAACATCCCGACGACTATTCGTCGGCGACCTACCGACTTGATCCGCGGGCCAAATGGCATGACGGCAAGCCGATCACCACCGACGATGTAATCTGGTCGTTTCAGGTGCTGAAGGCCAATAGCCCGATGTACAGCCGCTATTTCGAGAATGTCACCGATGCGGTCGCGGTTTCCGACCGCGAGGTGGAATTCCATTTCGACCAGAAGGGCAACCGGGAACTGCCCAAGATTCTCGGCGATCTCGTCGTGCTGCCAAAGCACTGGTGGGAAGGTACCGACGCCAACGGCAAGAAGCGCGACATCACCAGGCCGACGCAGGAGCCGCCGCTGGGGTCGGCCGCGTACAAGATCGCCAGCTTCAAGCCGGGCTCTGAAATCATCTGGCAGAGGGTTCCGGACTACTGGGGTGCCAAGCTGCCGGTGAAGATCGGCCGAGAAAATTTCGACAGGCAGCGTTTCAGCTACTTTCTCGACGACAATGCCTCCTGGCAGGCCTTCACCAAGGGCGGACTGCATGACATCAGGTCGGAAAACAGTTCGAGGCGCTGGAACACCGCCTATAATTTCCCGGCGGTCCAGGCCGGCGACGTCATCAAACAGGAATTCAAGACCGCCTCACCCGAACCGATGCAGGCCTTCATGCTCAACACGAGGCGTCCGCTGTTTGGGGATCGTCTGGTGCGCGCCGCGCTGACTTACCCGCTCGACTTCGAGGCCATGAATCGTACCTTGTTCTTCGGTTCCAACACCCGTACCAGCAGTTACTTCCAAGGCACCGAACTGGCATCGAGCGGCCTGCCGCAAGGCAAGGAGTTGGAAATCCTCGAGCCATATCGCGACAAGCTGCCGCCCGAAGTCTTCACCCAGGAATTCAAGCTGCCGGTCTACGATTCGCCACAGGCGGAGCGTAAGTATCTCAAGACTGCGGTCGATCTCTTCGCCAAGGCGGGCTGGGTGATCAAGGGCGGCAAGATGGTCAATGCCAAGACGGGCGAGCCTTTCAAATTCGAAATCCTCGGCTGGAACGACACCGACCAGGTCCTTTCCAGTCCCTACATCGCCAATCTGCGCAAGATCGGCGTCGACGCCACGTTGCGGCTGATCGACCAGACCCAATACATCAACCGCCTCAACAATTTCGATTTCGACGTCACCATATCGCAGTTGGGGCAGTCGGATTCGCCTGGCAACGAGCAGCGTGACTTCTGGAGTTCCAAGTCCGCAGACACGCCTGGATCCCGCAACTACGCCGGCATCAAGAATCCGGTCGTCGATGCGCTGGTCGACCGCGTCATCTTCGCGACCGACCGTGACGATCTGGTTGCTGCCACCCATGCGCTCGACCGGGTGCTGCTGTGGAATTACTATATCGTGCCGCAACACCATCGGTCGGCGGTCTGGATAGCCTACTGGAACAAGTTCGGCATCCCGGAAAAGCAGCCGGCCTATAGCGGCGTCGACCAGAATTCCTGGTGGATCGATGCGGACAAGGAAAAGGCGCTGGCGGCAAAATACAAGAGTGGCAATTGATGGCGGCGCTCCCCCGCCGCGTCTCGCTGGCCCGCCGCGACTTTCTGGCCTTGGGCGTCGCGGCCACGACGGCAGCGCTGTTGCCCGGCCGCGCCTTCGCCGCCATCCCGACGGGGGTCAAGCTGCATGGTCTGTCGGCCTTCGGCGACCTCAAATATCCCCAAGGTTTCACGCATTTCGACTACGTCAATCCGGACACGCCCAAGGGCGGCCAGATAAATTTCGCACCGCCTAACGCCACCTTCAACCAGAGCTTCCTGACGTTCAACACGCTGAATTCCCTGGTGTTGAGGGGGGATTCGCCGCCGCGCACCGAACACTGTTTCGATTCGTTGATGGCAAGCGCACTCGATGAGCCGGATGCGTTCTATGGGCTGCTTGCCGAGTCCGTTACCCTGTCTGAAGACCGCAATGGCTTCCGCTTCAATCTGCGACCGCAAGCGCGCTTCCATGACGGCACGCCACTGACTGCCGAGGACGTCGCCTTCGCGTTGAAGCTTTACAAGGACAAGGGCCATCCGAACCTTTCCCAGACGTTGCGGCATATGACGGACGCGGCTGCGGTCGATCCGGTTACCGTGGACCTCACCTTCGACGGCAAGCAGTCGGCGCAAAATATCCTTGCGATCGTCGCAATGCCGATCGTGTCCAAAGTGTTTTATACGGCCAACGAATTCGATGCCTCGACGATGACACCGCCGCTCGGCTCCGGACCCTACAAAATAGGGCGCGTGGCGGCCGGACAGACCGTCGAATATGAGCGCGTCGCCGACTATTGGGGCAGGGATCTGGCGGTGAACCGCGGCCTCTACAATTTCGACCGCATCCGTATCGACTTTTATCTCGATCGCCAGGCAGCGTTTGAAGCCCTGAAGAAGGGCGACACGCATTTTCGCGAAGAATTTACCTCGCGGGTGTGGGCGACCGGCTACGACTTTCCGGCGCTGCAGGTCGGCAGGGTCGTCAAACGTGAATTTCCCGGCGAGAAAGCGCCGGACATGCAGGCGGTCGCGCTGAACCAGCGTCGTCCGCAATTCCGCGATGTGCGTGTCAGACGGGCTATCGCCAATTGCTTCGATTTCGAATGGAGCAAGCGGGTGCTGTTTTACGGCTCTTACGAGCGCTCGCAATCGAACTTCGAACCGTCGGATTACAAGGCCGAGGGCCTGCCCTCGCCCGAGGAATTGGCCTTGCTGGAGCCGTTCCGAGCCGAGTTGCCGCCGGAAACCTTCGGCGAAGCGGTGATGCAGCCTGTCTCCGACGGTTCGGGCCACGATCGCAAGCTGCTGCGCGCGGCTTCGAGACTGCTTGCCGAGGCCGGCTGGAAGCGAGCCGGCAATTTCGTCGTCAATGAAAAGGGCGAGCGACTGCGGGTGGAAATGCTGGCCGAGGACGATGGCATCGTTCGGCTGTTCTCGCCGTGGTCCGAGAATATGAAGGCGATCGGCATCGACGCTTCGATCCGGCAGGTCGACTCGACGCAATACGAAGCGCGGCAGAGCAATTTCGATTTCGATTTCAACCTGTTCAGATCGTCGATCGGGGCGACGCCGACTGTCGATGGCCTGGAAAACCTCTATCACTCCCGGATGGCGAAAACACCGGGAACGCGCAACTATCCCGGCACCGAAAGCAAGGCCATCGATGCGCTGATCGAGGCAGCCGGCAAGGCGCAGAGCCGGAACGAACTGGTCACGGCGCTCAAAGCACTCGACCGGGTCTTGCGCGCGCGGCTAGACTGGATTCCAACATATTATCTCGCGAATCACCGAGTCGCCTATTGGGACATGTTCGGCTTTCCCGAGCAGAAGCCCGATTTCGGCTTTCCGGTCGAGACGCTGTGGTGGTTCGACAAGGACAAGGCGGCAAAGATTGGCAAAGGGTGAGATGTTGCGCAGCACTTCACCCTCCCCCTTGTGGGGAGGGTCGGTGAGCAGTCCGCGCACTGCGCGGATGGCGAACCGGGGTGGGGGTGCCGGCGCATGCATTGACTTGAAAGCAGGCCCCCCCCCCCCCCCCGAGGCGGGAGCCCCCCACCCCCCCAGGGGGGGGGGGGAGAAGAAGGGGGCCGAGAGAACCGGCCCCCAGCGGCAAAAAAAACCAACACAGGGAGGG
>NZ_JBVVQB010000035.1:18829-48670 GCF_055811775.1 Mesorhizobium sp. WSM4844
CCGGGGGGGGGGGGGTGCTGGCCCCCCCCCCCCCCGCCGGGCGTGTGGCCGCGCGGGGGGGGGGGGTGCCGGCGCATGCATTGACTTGAAAGCACCCCCACCCCGCTCCGCTTCGCGGATCGACCCTCCCCACAAGGGGGAGGGTGAAAACTGATGGGCGCCTATATCCTGCGCCGCATCCTGCTAATGATCCCGACCCTGTTCGGCATCATGGCAGTGTCTTTCGCCGTCATCCAGTTCGCGCCGGGCGGGCCGGTCGAACAGGTCATCGCCAGGCTGACCAACCAGGGCGGCAGCGATCGCCTTGGCGGCGGCGGCGGTGACGCCGGCGCCAGCAATTTCGACGTGGCCGGCGATGCCGGTTCGAGATATCGCGGCGCGCAAGGGCTCGACCCCGAATTCATCGCCAAGCTGGAAAAGCAGTTCGGCTTCGACAAGCCGCCGCTCGAGCGCTTCGGCATGATGCTGTGGAACTATATCCGGTTCGATTTCGGCGACAGCTATTTCCGCGACATTTCAGTGATCGATCTGATCCTGGAGAAGATGCCGGTGTCGATCTCGATCGGGTTGTGGATCACGCTGCTGTCCTACCTGATCTCGATCCCGCTCGGCATCCGCAAGGCCGTCAAGGACGGCTCGGCATTCGACGTATGGACCAGCGGCGTCGTCATTGTCGGCTACGCCATTCCGGGCTTCCTGTTCGGCATCCTGCTGATGGTGCTGTTTGCCGGCGGATCGTTCTACGACTGGTTCCCGCTACGCGGCATCACCTCCGACAATTGGGACCAGTTGTCCTGGCCGGCGCGGATCGTCGACTATCTCTGGCACATGACCTTGCCGCTGACGGCGCTGGTGCTGTCGGCCTTCGCCACCACGACGCTGTTGACCAAGAATTCGTTCCTCGAGGAAATCCGCAAGCAATATGTGGTGACCGCGCGCGCCAAGGGTCTGTCGGAACGGCGGGTTCTCTACGGTCACGTCTTCCGCAATGCCATGCTGATCGTCGTCGCCGGCTTTCCCGGCGCCTTCATCTCGGCCTTCTTCACCGGCTCGCTGCTGATCGAGAACATCTTTTCGCTCGACGGCCTCGGCCTGCTCGGTTTCAGGTCGGTGGTCGAGCGCGACTATCCGGTGGTGTTCGCCAATCTCTACATCTTCTCGCTGCTTGGCCTGATCGTCGGGCTGCTGTCCGACCTGATCTATACCTGGGTCGACCCGCGCATCGACTTCGAGCGGAGAGACGTCTGATGGCCGGGGCCGCAGCCGAAACGGCGCCGGGCCGGAGCGCACGGCCCTGGCTGTCGCCGCTCAACCAGCGGCGGCTGCAGAATTTCAGGGCCAACCGGCGCGGGTATTGGTCGTTGTGGATCTTTCTTGTGCTTTTCGTGCTGTCGCTGTTTTCCGAATGGATCGCCAACGACAAGCCGGTGCTCGTCTCCTACAAAGGCGAGATCCTTTTTCCGGTCGTGGTCGCTTATCCCGAGGAGAAGTTCGGCGGCTTTTACGCGGTCACCGACTATCGCGACCCGGTCATCCAGGACGAGATCAATGCCCACGGCTGGATGATCTGGCCGCCCGTCCGCTACTCCTACCGGACCGTCAACAACGCCATTCCCGAGGCCGCACCAACCAAGCCGTCCTGGCTCTATGACACCAAGACACGTTGCAACCAGTATCCGCAAGGTGCGGCCGACCCCAATTGCGTCGTCGGCAACTGGAACTGGCTGGGCACCGACGACCAGGCGCGCGACGTGCTGGCGCGCGTCATCTACGGATTCAGGGTCTCGGTGCTGTTCGGCCTGATCCTCACCGCCGGCTCGGCGGTGATCGGCGTGACGGCCGGCGCATTGCAGGGTTATTTCGGCGGCTGGACCGACCTTCTATTCCAGCGCTTCATAGAAATCTGGTCGGCGATCCCGGTGCTTTATCTGCTCCTCATCGTCGCCGCCATCCTGCCGCCCGGCTTCTTCATCCTGCTCGGGCTGATGCTGCTGTTCTCCTGGGTGGCGCTGGTCGGCGTGGTGCGGGCCGAGTTCCTGCGCGCCCGCAACTTCGAATATGTCAACGCCGCGCGCGCGCTGGGCGTACCCAACGGTACTATCATGTTCCGGCATCTGTTGCCCAACGCCATGGTGGCGACGCTGACCTTCCTGCCCTTCCTGCTCAGCGGCTCGATCTCGACGCTGACCTCGCTCGACTACCTTGGCTTCGGCCTGCCGCCCGGCTCGGCCTCGCTGGGCGAGCTCCTCAAGCAGGCGCAGCGCAACCTCAACGCGCCATGGCTGGGCATCTCCGGCTTTGTCGTCATCTCGCTGATGCTGTCGCTGCTGGTCTTCGTCGGCGAAGCGACCCGCGACGCCTTCGATCCGCGCAAGACGTTCAGATGAGGGCGATGCAGGCTGGCATTTGACATGTTATGTTTCGGAAATGGCAATCCCGACAAAAAGCGGACGTACCTCAAGGAACCGGCGGCTTTGACGGTGCGTTGGCGTCCGTTCAGTCCGTCAATCCGCAGAGGACAGGGTCATGAATAGGGTCATCCTTGAACACTACCCGGCATCGAAGCTCCCGGATGAACTGCGAAAAGGCATAGCTCCGAGCGCCTCGGTCAAAGTGACAGTGGAGGAGGAGGCCATCAGGCCACTTGGCCGCGAACAATTGCTTGAACTCATGCGGAATGCTCAGGCCAACGCGCCGGGAACAAGCCTCGACGAGGCTGTCGCGCGTGTTCGTGCCCTCCGCGATGAGTGGGAGGATTGATGGCTGCAGTCCGGCTTTATGTCGATACCAACATTTTCATCTATGCCTTTGAAAACAATGATGCGCTTGCAAAAAAACTGCTTCAGCTCATTTCGCTGAACGAGGGCAGAAAGCAGCCGTTCCTGGCGACGAGTGAACTCGTGCTCGCAGAGTTGATGGTCGATCCCTTGAAAAAGAACAATGAGCGACTAATCGAACTCTACGACAATATTTCAATCGGCAATGCCTTCATCTCAATTGGGACGATAACTCGCGAGGTTCTCTGGCACGCAGCGCAGTTGCGTTCGGAATTCCTTTCCTTGAGATTGCCGGACGCGATCCATCTTTCCACAGCGATGCACTTCGGCTGCACACAATTTCTGACTGCGGATACGAGATTGAAAGAGACCTATTCCATCGCACCAAATCGTCTCGTTCCCCCTCAAATGGCAGCCAAAATTTCGGTCATACGACCGGAAATTTCCGCCTTGGACAGGGTTGTAGCGGAAGTTGAGCGATGACCGCCCCTCTCCTTTCCGTGCAAGACCTCAGCGTTGCCTTCGCGCAGGAAGGCCGCCAGTCGATGGCCGTCGACCACATCTCCTTCGACATCGCCAAGGGCGAGACGGTGGCGCTGGTCGGCGAATCCGGCTCCGGCAAGTCGGTCTCGGCGCTGTCGGTGCTGAAGCTGCTGCCCTATCCGGCCGCCAGCCATCCGTCGGGAAAAATCCTGTTCCAGGGCGCCGATCTGCTCGCTGCCGACGAGAAGGCATTGCGCCGGGTGCGCGGCAACAAGATCACCATGATCTTTCAGGAGCCGATGACCTCGCTCAACCCGCTGCACACGATCGAGCAGCAGATCGTCGAGGTGCTGACGCTGCACCAGGGCCTGGGTGACCGCCAAGCCAAGGCGCGCACGCTGGAGCTGCTCAACGAGGTCGGCATCCGCGAGCCGGAGAAGCGGCTCGACGCTTATCCGCACCAGCTTTCCGGCGGTCAGCGCCAGCGCGTCATGATCGCCATGGCGCTGGCCAACGAGCCGGAACTGCTGATCGCCGACGAGCCGACGACCGCACTCGACGTCACTGTGCAGGCGCAGATCCTCGAGCTGCTCGCGGAGTTGAAGAGCCGCAAAGGCATGTCGATGCTGTTCATCACCCACGACCTCGGCATCGTCAGAAAGATCGCCGACCGGGTCTGCGTGATGACCAAGGGCAAGATCGTCGAAACCGGGCCGACGAAAGAAATCTTCGCCAACCCGCAGCACAGCTATACGCGGCATTTGCTTGCCGCCGAACCCAAGGGCAAGCCGCCCGCCGCCAACACAGCCGCCAGGCCAGTTATGACCGGCCAGGACATAAAAGTCTGGTTTCCGATCAAGAAAGGCTTTTTCCGGCGCACCGTCGACAATGTGAAGGCGGTCGACGGCATCGACGTCACCGTGCGCGCCGGCCAGACGCTCGGCGTCGTCGGCGAATCCGGCTCGGGCAAGACGACGCTCGGCCTGGCGCTGGCCAGGATGATCTCGTCGACCGGGACCATTCAGTTCGATGGGCGCGATATCAACGAGCTGTCATTCAACGCCATGCGGCCGCTGCGGCGCGAGTTGCAGATCGTCTTCCAGGATCCGTTCGGGTCGTTGAGTCCTCGCATGTCGGTCTCCGAGATCATCGAGGAAGGGCTGAAGATCCACGAGCCGAAACTGTCGCCCGATGAGCGCGACAATCGCATTGTCGATGTGCTCGGTGAAGTCGGGCTCGATCCCGCCACGCGCAATCGCTATCCGCACGAGTTTTCCGGCGGCCAGCGCCAGCGCATCGCCATCGCCCGCGCCATGGTGCTCAACCCGCGCTTCGTCATGCTGGACGAGCCGACCTCGGCGCTCGATATGAGCGTGCAGGCGCAGGTGGTCGACCTTCTGCGCAGCCTGCAGGCGAAGCACGACCTCGCCTATCTGTTCATCAGCCACGACTTGAAGGTCATCCGTGCGCTTGCCAACGACGTCATCGTCATGCGCAATGGCAGGATCGTCGAGGCCGGCCCGTCCGAACAGATTTTCGAACGGCCGCAGACCGACTATACCAAGGCGCTGATCTCGGCCGCATTCAGGATCGAAACGGCGCCGGTCGGCATCGTCAGCGAGTAGGCTGGACCCGCATAAAGGAAAAAGAACCCGCCATGGAAAAAGGCCGTGTCCTGCTTGCCCTCACCGGTATCCATCCAGGCCGTTGGCGCGAACTCTTGTCGGCCGAACGCGAGGTGGTGCTGGAGCCGGAAGGCGCCAGCGATCCTTCGATCACCTATGCGGTGGTTTGGAAGCAGCGGCCGAACCTTCTGTCGTCCCTGCCCAATCTGCGCGCTGTCTTTTCGATCGGCGCCGGCGTCGACCATATCTTCGCCGATCCCACTTTGCCCGACGTGCCGATCGTCAAGGTCGTGGCCGACAATTTGACCCAGTACATGACCGAATATGTCGTCTGGCGGGTGCTCGATCACCATCGGCAGGGCCTGCTTTACCGGTCGCAGCAGCAAAGGAAGATCTGGCACGAGTCGCCGCAGCGGCCGGCCGGCGACATCTCCATCGGCATCATGGGGCTTGGCACGCTTGGCCGCGCGGCGGCGTCGGTGCTTTTGTCGCTCGGCTTTGCGGTCAATGGCTGGTCGCGCAGCGACAGGCCGATGGAAGGCGTTTCGACCTATGCCGGCGAGGCCGGATTGATCCCCTTCCTCAACGCCACCGATATCCTGGTGGTGCTGTTGCCGCTTACGCCGCAGACGCAAGGCATCATCAATTACGGCGTGCTGAAGGAGTTGAGGAAACGCAACGGCCTCGGCGGCTCAGTGCTGATCAACGCCGGGCGCGGTAAGTTGCAGAAGGACGCCGACATTCTGCGTGCGCTGGAGGACGGCACGCTCAAGGAGGCGAGCCTCGACGTGTTCGAGGTCGAGCCGCTGCCGAAGACCAGCCGGCTGTGGAACCACCCGAAGGTGTTCGTGACCCCGCATGCGGCGGCGACCTCCGATCCCGTGCATCTGGTGCCGATCATGCTGCGCCAGATGGCCGCCTTCGAGCGCGGCGAGAAGCTCGAGAACGTCGTCGATCGCAACGCCGGGTATTAACCCGGCTTGCCGCATTCGCGGCGGGCGATCGACCGGTTCATGGCGTCGATCCGGCCGCTTGCCTGTTCGACGTCGCGCTGGGTCTTGGAACGGGCGTCCGGCGTGAACGGGCCGAGACCCACCCCGGGATCGGAGAAGGACGGCTTGGCATCCAGTGGAAGGCGGTATTGCTGCGCCAGCCGGTTTCGTTGCGCCAGCAATTGATCGCAAGGCACGCTGTCATATTGCAGCGAGGACTGGACATTCGCGTCCTGTCGCTCGGCAATCGAGGTGCCGACGCAACCGGCTATTGCCAGGCAAGATGCCAAGACCACCAAGTTCCAGCGCATGCAACGTCCTCCGTGTCAGTGTCCTGCCCTTTCGGGCACGCGAATCGGACTTTTTCGCAGCCGCCGCCACGCGTGGCGCAGGTGAACGAAAAGGGTCGCCGGACAAGGCCTGATGCGATTTCGTGATGGAGATCCCGCCGGCAGTTGCCTGTATGCCGAGTCAGCAGTCACTTGCAACAGGCTTCCCGCGCCGGAATTAGCAACTATCTTGGAGCCATGCGCGCCAGCGACCTGCTTCACCCTCGGCCCGAGGGCCTTTATTGCCCGCCCGGCGATTTCTTCATCGATCCGGTGCGGCCGGTCAGCCGGGCGCTGATCACACACGGCCATTCCGACCATGCCCGTTCCGGCCACCGCTCGGTGCTGGCTACACAACAGACGCTGGACATCATGCGACTGCGGTACGGCGAGGGTTTTGCCGGGACGACGCAAGCGGCAGCACTTGGCGAGGCGATTGCGCTGAACGGCGTCACCGTAACTTTCCATCCGGCCGGCCATGTGCTGGGCTCGGCGCAGATCGAGGTCGTGCATCAGGGCTCATGCATCGTCGCTTCGGGCGACTACAAGCGCCAGAGGGACGCGACTTGCGAGCCGTTCGAACCGGTCAAGTGCGACGTGTTCATCACCGAGGCGACTTTCGGCCTGCCGGTGTTCCGTCATCCGCCCGATACCGAAGAGATCGCCCGGCTGCTGAAATCGACGGCGCAGTTTCCCGAACGCGCGCATCTGGTCGGCGCCTATGCGCTCGGCAAGGCGCAGCGCGTCATGCGCTTGCTGCGCGACGCCGGCTACGACAGGCCGATCTATATCCACGGCGCGCTGGCCAAGCTCAGCGACTACTATCAGAGCCAGGGCATCGAGCTCGGGACGCTGGAGCCGGCGACCGTCGAAAGCAGTGGCAAGGAGGATTTCACCGGCGCCATCGTCGTCGGCCCGCCATCGGCGTTTGCCGACCGCTGGGCGCGGCGCTTTCCCGATCCGATCTCGTGCTTTGCCTCCGGCTGGATGCGCATCCGCCAGCGCGCCAAGCAGGGCGGCGTCGAGCTGCCGCTGATCGTTTCCGACCATGCCGACTGGGACGAACTGACCGCCACGATAAGGGAAACCAGCGCGGAGGAAATCTGGGTGACGCATGGCCGCGAGGAGGCCCTGGTGCGCTGGTGCGAACTCGAAGGCATCGCTGCCAGGCCGCTGCATCTCGTCGGCTATGAGGATGAGGGCGATTGATGGCAATTATTGATCCATCAAATGCCGGCGCCGCGATCCTTCACACCCCCCTCTGGCCTGCCGGCCATCTCCCCCGCAAGGGGGGAGATCGGATGTCGCCACTGGGTTCGCCAATCTCCAACGTTGGAGGAATGAGCGCGGGGCCGAAGCTGCCAATCTCCCCCCTTGCGGGGGAGATGGCCGGCAGGCCAGAGGGGGCTGGCGTGGAGTGCAAACTCATCTTATCGGCGCGGCCCGCATTATGAACCGCTTCGCCGAACTCCTCGACCGCCTCGTGCTGACGCCGTCGCGCAACGGCAAGCTGACGCTGTTGAGCGATTATTTCCGCAGCGTCGAGGATCCGGATCGCGGTCTGGCGCTGGCTGCCATCACCGGCGACCTGACCATCGCGGCGGTCAAGCCGGCGATGCTGCGCGCGCTGGTCATGGAGCGCATGGACCCGGTGCTGTTCGGCTATTCCTACGACTATGTCGGCGACCTGGCGGAGACGGTGTCGCTGGTCTGGCCGCAATCGCCGGCGGATATCGCCAACCATGAGCCGACGCTCGCCGAGGTCGTCGCGAAATTGCAGGCGGCGAGCCGTTCCGACGGGCCGACGGTGCTGGCCCGGCTGCTCGACAGCGCCAGCGTCTCGGCGCGCTTCGCCATCATCAAGCTGGTCACCGGCGGCCTGCGCATCGGCGTTTCGGCGCGATTGGCCAAGCAGGCGCTGGCCGACCTCGGCAAGGTCGACGTCGCCGAGATTGAAGAACTCTGGCATGGGCTGACGCCGCCCTATGCCGAGCTGTTCGCCTGGCTGGAGGGCAAGGCAGAAAAACCCAAAAAGACAGCGCTGGCGCTGTTCCGGCCGGTGATGCTGTCCAACCCGATCGGTGACGGCGACCTCGAAAAGCTCGATCCCGCCGACTATGCCGCCGAGTGGAAATGGGACGGCATCCGAGTCCAGGCGGTATCGGAAGGCGGTGTTCGCCGGCTCTACTCGCGCACCGGCGACGATGTCTCCCGGGCTTTTCCTGACCTCGCAGAGGCGATGGATTTCTCCGCCACCCTCGACGGCGAGCTTCTGGTCGGCGATCCCCGGCAGGCGACCGGCACGTTCTCGGACCTGCAGCAGCGGCTGAACCGCAAGAGCGTGACACCGAAGATCCAGCAGCAATACCCGGCCTTCATGCGCTGCTACGACGTGCTTCAGATCGGCGACGAGGACTTGCGCATGCATCCTTTCCGCGAGCGGCGCGGCCACCTCGAAGCCTTCGTGCAGACGCTCGATCCGAGCCGCTTCGATCTTTCGCCGCTGGTCGAATTCACCGACTGGCAGGCGCTGGAGGAATTGCGCCGCAAGCCGCTGCATCCGGTCATCGAAGGCGTGATGCTGAAGCGCTGGGATTCGCCCTATCTCACCGGCCGGCCGAAAGGCCCATGGTTCAAATGGAAGCGCGATCCGCACACAATCGACGCCGTGCTGATGTATGCCCAGCGCGGCCACGGCAAGCGTTCGAGTTTCTATTCCGATTACACGTTCGGCGTCTGGTCCGGCCCGGAAGGATCGGAGGAACTGGTGCCGGTGGGGAAAGCCTATTTCGGCTTCACCGACGAGGAACTGAGGCAGATCGACAAATATGTCCGCGACAACACGATCGAGCGCTTCGGCCCGGTCCGCTCGGTGCGGGCCGACCGCAGACAAGGCCTGGTGATGGAGGTGGCGTTCGAAGGGCTCAACCGCTCGACACGGCACAAATCCGGTGTCGCCATGCGCTTTCCGCGCATTTCGCGGCTGCGCTGGGACAAGCCAGCGGCCGAAGCCGACCGCATCGAGACGCTGCAGGCGCTGATCGATAGTTAGAGCGACGTGCGTCCAATTGGACGCACAAAGTACGCTCTAACAGTTATAATCTACGCATCGTGCTTTCCGAAAATCGATTCCAATTTTCGGGCCGATGCGTTGAGGCTCAAGGAACAATCGCGACGCGGATCTCGTAGATGTCGACCGACTTGCCCTGCTTGTCGAAGTCGGAATTGATGGCGATGGTGCCGGCAGCGCCCGGACGTTTGTCGGGAAACCGCACATCGAACAGGTATTCGTTGCGCTCGTGGCCGACCGCGTAGCGCTTGCGGCCGCAGTCGCCGAGTTCGCCGAAATTGCAGTCGACGGAGATCTGCGTCTCCTGGCCCTCCTCGGAGCGGGCGATGATGTCGAACGTGGCGTGCTTGCCGGCGAGTTTGTCCAAGACGCCTTGCTCGACGTCGAAGCTGATCGCCGAACCGGAGGCGCCCGACCGGATGCGCAGGAAAGAACCGCTGTCGTCCTGCATGACTTCGGCCTTGGCGTCCGAAGGCGCGCTGACAAGCGTCGGGTCGCTCGGTGAAAACACATTGATCCAGTCGCGCGCCTCATCCGCCTCGCCGGCGTTCAGCGGCGGGGCCGTGTCGCCTGGCGGCGTGAAATCATCGTCTTCCACCGTCGGTGGCGTTTGCGGCGGGGCGGTGTCGAGTTCGGCCGCCGACTTGAAGACGCCGGTCTGGGCAGCGAAATAGAGGCCGATGCCGGCGGCTGCAAGCAGCGTCACGCCGAGGAAGATCGCGGTGAGAGGCAGGCGGGGACCTCTCACCCGCCTGTCGTCGCGGTCGGGCATCACCTCTGCGTCGCCGTCCCCGGCCGATTGGGGGGACGACAAGTCGATCTCCGGCGCATCGGGAAAAGCCGCTTCGGGCATGATGTCGGGAACGACCGGCAAGACGCGCGAGCGCGGCGCATCGGAAGCTGGGGGTGCGTCGGAAGCAGGAGGCGCGACCGATGCAGGAGACTCCGCCGGACCGTCAACAACGACCTCAGGCGGCGGCGCTGGTTCAGCGTCGGCGCCGGCATCCGGTTCGGCATCGGCCTCGGGTTCGGCATCGGCTTCGCTGCCAGCCGGCTGCTCCGCAGCCGGTGCTGCAGCGTCGTCATCGGTCGGCCGGCCGACAGCGGGAACCGCCGGCAGGAATTCGGATTCGATTTCGGTTATCTTGGCCTGCACCGCCTTGCGGCGCTTGATGGCGACTTCCACCGTCACGTTCGGGTTGGCCTGCAGGGCACGATCAAGCGCGGCGAAGGCCGATCGGTACACCCGCTCGCGAAACGCGCGGTCTTCGGCATTGCCTTTCTCGAAGGCATTCCGGATCGCTTTTTCGATCGCGTCCAACGGGGACCCCCTGCACGTATGGTCACATTGTCATGATCGTTAGCCGCAGGCGACCGATCAATCAACGGGCCAGCGGCCGCATTCTGCCTTGGCGATGCATCGAAAGCCGATTTCGGCGGTTTTCGGTAAAAGAATCAACATTTTTCGCCGGTTTCCCGATGCATCGCCAACGCGACAAGCACAACCTGGCGTTGAGGCTTCGCGCAACCGCATGGCCGGTCGGAGGGGCGGTCGCTTATAGGCCCGGGATAAGCCGACACGAATTGCCAAGTCCCATCTTGAATTTGTGGCGGGTTGCGTCTATGACCCAGCGCATCTTGGAGGCCTTGGCTTCCCGGGCCGCTTTAGCTCAGTTGGTAGAGCACATCATTCGTAATGATGGGGTCAGGTGTTCGAGTCACCTAAGCGGCACCACTTTTTTCCAACAAATTCAACAGCTTACGACCAACAGACCAATGCCGCCGATCAGCCTGTTGTCACCGTGTCGCCACCGTGTCACCACTGCATCCAGCGAAGGCGCGCCGGAATGACGCAGCGCCGCCGAGGGGTCCGCAAGACTGGCCCGCGACTGTCTCAGGCTGAGCTGACGGCAGCTCGGAAACAGACCTCCTTCTCGGCGGCGGCGGTCGACCGCATCGTGTCAAAGGTCGCGGCAGCTCTCAAGCGCGGCGTTGCTGCGATCTCGGCAGGGCTCGACCGGCAGCAGCTCGGCCGCGATCTTGACCGCTGGCTGGCCGATTATCGGACGTTCGCTGATCTAGCCCCATCGAGGCGTCATTCGCTGTACTTTGTGTAGCAGGCCAGTTCGACTTCGTTGCGGAAGCGTTTCGCGGCGCGCTTGCGCCCTTCGTCCGACGAGTATGCCGGCTGCTCGTAGGCGAACGTGACCATCGCGCGCATGGCTTGTTTGATCTCTGGTGTGGTTTCGATCTGGTCGACCTTCGACATCGGCGTGTCGAGTTGCCGTGCCGTCATCAGCGAGTTGGCGGTTTCGCCTATCGTCGCGCAGAGGGAGGCCGGCGTCGCAGCCGGCTCCGGTTTCGTGTGTGCAGTCGCCTGCGACGCCGGTTCCGGCAGTTCCATCGTCGGCTCGGTGGCAAATGCTGAACTCGCGATCAAGGCCGCGGTGGCGGCGCCGGCAGCGGCGGGTCAAGTTGCCTGCTATCGCCCGTCCACGCCTCACGCGGCGGGGAGGGTGTCGAGACCTGAACGGTCGAGACGAAGAAGGGCACGCTCGGAGAAGTTATCTCCTCCGATAATGCCAAGGGGGAGTGAGCGCCGGAACGAGAAACCCGCCCTCGCGACGATCAGAACTTGTAGGCTATACCGAGGCGGACGTCGTGAGTTTCGAGATCGACGTCGTAGTCA
This sequence comes from Mesorhizobium sp. WSM4844, assembly GCF_055811775.1. Classification (NCBI taxonomy): domain Bacteria; kingdom Pseudomonadati; phylum Pseudomonadota; class Alphaproteobacteria; order Hyphomicrobiales; family Phyllobacteriaceae; genus Mesorhizobium; species Mesorhizobium sp. WSM4844. The sequence goes on from NZ_JBVVQB010000035.1 coordinate 30,795, forward strand.
TCGAATGCAACTGCTCCGGCTCGTTCGTCCCCGTAGTCGGCATAACGATACTCGATCTTGCCGAGCAGATTGTCAGTAAATGCGTATTCCACGCCGCCCCCGATGGTCCACCCAGTCAGGGTCTCGTCCAAAGCGTGTTCGGTCGTGCCAAAGACCGTGTTGCCTACGTCGTAGTGGGCGAACGACACGCCACCGGTGACGAACGGCAGAAATCGGTCGATCGCGTAGCCGACCCGCGCGCGAACAGACCCCACCCAGTCGATCTCTCCGTCGAAGCTCTGGCCAGCTACCGGATCTCCGGCGGGGTTCAAAAGGGGGCTTGATCCATCGACGTCGGCATAACTTATGTCGGCTTCGACGCCGAGCACCAGCGCGTTGCTGAACTGATAGTTATAACCCGCATAGACACCGCCGAACCATCCGTCGGGGTCGATTGGGGATGTGAAACCGGGAAAGCCGGTATCCGAGTAGTCGGCGGTGGAATCTCCCCAAAGGTAGCCCGCTTGAAGGCCGACATACCCGCCAGTCCATACGAATACGCTTGGCGCTTCAATCGCCACTTCCTCAACCACGGCGTCCGCGGCAATGGCCGTGGAAGTGAGCAGCGAAAACGAAAGTCCTAGCAGCAACTTCTTCATGTGGGCGAGCCTTTTCGTGAAGGTAGGTAGAATTCTAGATTACATTTTTAGCAGCGTTTCTCACAATGCGCAGTTGTACATTTGCAACACAGGCTGGCATTTTGTTGCAGTGACAATCGACTTACGGCCATGCGCAGGGTGGTTCGCGTGCTACTGCCGCACCCTGCTACCTATGTTAGGTTCTATCGAAGTTGACTGGAATCGCTTAAGAGGGCGTTAGGATCACGCGAAGAATTTCATCGTGAAATTAAGGGTTTGCGGACGTGCCCGGCATGACGGGCGAGATACCCCTGCTGATACTGGCGCGAGTAGTGGTTGTCGGTGCCGTGCAGCGCCGCCAGCGCCTTGCTGACTTCATCGTCGGTCATTGGTCGACCTGCTCGCTGCCCGGCGCGTCGATGTCGGAGCGGCCACAGAAGGCTCAGGCCGAGCGCGAGGCTTAGGACGATGGAACCCACCACCCGGCGGCTGCGTGCGCCTGCCTGCGGGTCGCAGGCGGCAAGGCGAGCGATTTCATCGGGCCGCCCGCTTCTTCATCGGCAGCAGCTTGCCGGGCGTCTTGCCGGCGAGCGGCGCCGCGATTGGCCCCACCGCACGGTCAGCGGCACGCTGGACGGGCGATGCCTGAAGATGAGCATAGATCGCAGTCGACTGGTGATCGGCGTGGCCGAGGATCGCCCCCGTCATCGCCAGCGTCTCACCGAAGGACACGGAATGCGAGTCGAGCGTGTGGTGCAGGGTGTGCGGCGTGACGCCGGTCAGCTCGGCCTTCTTCACGATCTTTGGCCATAGTCCCTTGGTGCCTTGGAAATGGCGGTTGCCGCGCTCGGCCGGAAACACCCACGGCGACAGGCCATCCGCCTCGCTCGCCTTGGCGTAGCGCGGCAGCGATGCCAGCAGTATCAGAGCTGGTGCCGCGAGCGGCCGGATGCTCCTGCCGGTCTTGCTTGTGGCGAGCCTGAGACAGGCGTGCTTGTCATCGACCTCGCTCCATTTGAGCCCGGCCATCTCATCGCGCCGGCAGCCGGTCAGCGCCCACAACCGCGTGATGTTGAGCGCCTTCGGGTTGACGCCTTCGGCCTCCAGCGCGTCGAGCGCCTTGCCGAGGCGGCGCACCTCGTCGAGGTCGAGGAACCGCGTGCGCTTGCCGTCGACCTTGTTGACCTTCGCCTTCTCGCAGGGGTTCTGCGCCGCCAGCGGTGGTGTGCGGCGAAGCGCAAAGCTGAACATGGCCGAGAGAACTCGCACCACCCGGCGCGCCGCCCCCGCGCCGCCCTTGACGATGATGCGGCGGCGCGGGCCGACCTTCTCGTCCTTGGCGGTCTTGCCGGCGGCGATGTCGCGCACCATGCGTTCGCTATTTAGATGATTTTGAGGTGATCACCGGAAACCCGCAGAAACCCGCTGGGCCATCATTCGTAATGATGGGGTCTGGTGTTCGAGTCACCTAAGCGGCACCACTAATCCACTGATTACCATTACGCTTTCTGTCGTATCGAAACGCAACGTTTCGAATGATTTAAAAGTGTGGCAAAAAGTGCGGCAGCGATGATGTTCGGCCCTTTCCCAAGCGCCACCGCGCGGCATCACTGCGACGCTGCCGGCGTCAGTCGCAATATCTTTCCCGCTGGTTCGTCGGTCAACGCCATGACCGCGCCGTCGGGAGCCTGCATCACATCTCGGATACGCCTGCCGAGAGCCAGGACTTCCTCGCCAGCGACCTGCTTTCCATCGATCCTGACTCGAACGATGCCTTCCGCCGACAGTCCGCCAATCAACAGGTCGCCGCGCCAATCGGCAAACATGTCGCCGGTGTAGAAGGTCATGCCGGAAGGCGAGATGACGGGTGTCCAGCTATGGATGGAGTCGGCAAGCTCCGGCCGCGTCGACGGATCGGGGATGCGTTCGCCCGAATAGTGCCGGCCCCAGCTTACCTCGGGCCAGCCGTGATTCCTGCCCGCTTGCGGAATGTTCAGCTCATCGCCGCCGAGCGGTCCCATTTCCGCCGTCCAGAGCACGCCGGTTTGGGGATGGAGCGCAGCACTTTGCACATTGCGATGGCCGTAGGACCAGATCTCGTCGGCGCCGTTCTTGCCGACGAAGGGATTGTCGTCAGGCACGGAACCATCGGGGTTGATGCGGACGATCGTGCCGAGATGATTGTTCGGGTCCTGCGCCTCTCGCATCTTGCCGCGCTCACCGAGCGTGACGAAGAGCTTGCCATCCGGCGCGAATACCAGGCGGGAGCCGTAGTGCAGCCGGCTGGATACGGCTGGTTCCTGCCGGAAGATCACTTCGAAGTTCGAAAGCGCGCTGCCGTTCTCGTCCAGGCGTCCACGGCCGACCGAGGTGGCCGCGCCGCCGCCGCGTTGCTCCGAATAGGAGAGATAAACCGTTCGGTTGTCGGCAAAGTCCGGATCGAGCGCCACATCCAGCAGACCGCCTTGTCCGCTGGCAAGGACGTCCGGCACACCGTCGATCGGGTCGGAAACGGCTCCGTCGGTCGAGACGAGCCGCAGCCGCCCCGGACGCTCGGTGACCAGCAACGCGCCGTCGGGCAGGTAGGTCGCGCCCCAGGGATGCTCGAGCCCTTCGGCAAAGGTCTCGACCGCAACGCGGCCTGTTTCGCTCTCGATGCTGTCCTGCGCGAGCGTGGTCGAGGGCGCAGCGAAGGCGAGAAGAAGAGACGAAGCAATGAGTATCCGCAGCATGATTTCTCCATCCGAACGGAGGCATAGGGGAGGAGCCGCCGGCTCCCCGATATAATGACCGACTGCCGATGCAGTTCCAAGCTGGCGCCGCGCCCCAGGTTTTCAGCTATGGCCAGGTCGAGGTCCGCGAGAGTTCGGCCTGGCACTCTCGGCGTGCCTCTCGATAAAGAAGTCAAATGAGCGCGAAATGAAAACCAATTGAGACACAACTGAAACACATCCAGGCGCAGGCGACATGCATGCGAAACGCTTTGGGGCGATGGTCGCCGCAAGAGCAGGAACGCAGGAGCGTCGCCGATGACACCCGACCAGACCAGACTTGTCCAGGACAGTTTTCGCGAGATCGTGCCGATCCGCGTGGCCGCCGCCGCGCTGTTCTACGAGCGCCTGTTCGCGATCGACGCGGATCTTCGCGCGCTGTTTCCGGTGACAGACATGACCAAGCAAGGCGCCAAGCTGATAGCGAGCCTCGGCTTCGTCGTGCATGGACTGGACCGAGCCGACACCATCCTGCCGACGGTGCGCGTGCTCGCCAGGCGTCACGTGACTTACGGTGTCGAGGTCGTCATTACCCGATCGTCGGGCAAGCGCTCATCGAGACGCTGGCGGCCGGCCTCGGCACGGCTTTTACGCCGGCTGTCCGCGAGGCTTGGGAGGCGGCCTACGGGTTGCTCGCCAGCGTGATGATCGCGGCTGCCCGTGAGGATCAGCTCGCCGCGTAATTTTTGGGGATGCAGCCGCAGGCGACCACCCACCCAAACGACAATTCCAAATGGAGAGAAACACCATGTTCAGATACACAGCACTTGCGGCGCTTTGCGTCGTGGCAGGTTCCGCTTCTGCCGGCGAACTCACGGCCCGTCAGGGTGGGACCGTCGATCTCGGCAATTTTCATGGCGTCGTCTACTACACGGAGGCGGATGACGGCTACCGGGTGGTCACCACGATGGCGGCGGGCGAAGAAAACCTGCCAGTACGCTTCGTCGCGACCCTCAGCGAGGGCCAGGCGCTCGTGATCTCGGTCCCGGGCGCGTTGGCAGGGGCCGGCCAGGCACTCGAAATCTCACGCGCCAAAGGCAAGCTGGTTGTCGCGGAGGTGGAGTCCACCCAGTAACGGGTTGAAAGTTGACGTCGCGACGCAACCGGGTAGTCTGCGCCCGCTTCCGCGTCTTCCAACAGCGCGAAGAGACAAATCGGCACCGTCATTGGGATGGGTATCGTCCTAACCTCGGAGAAACGAGATGCTCAAGGTGCAAAGTGCGGAAGTTCGATTTCGACTTTTTGAGTGTGGACAATTTTTCCTGATCCTGATGGGCGCTGGTCTACTTGCGCCGGCCGCTTTTGCCGATGTCGTCGAGCCAGCGACCCTCGCCGTCGCGGATTTCGAGTTCAGGGATACATCAGGCGAAGTCAGGGACCAGACCGCCGAACACGAAGCGCGACTGAAGGCATTTGGCGTTGCGTTGCAGGATGGCCTTTCGGAGAAGATCAAGCTCGTCGCGTTACCCTGTCAGACAGAACAGTGCACCATCAAGGACCCCGGCCTTGTCGATCTCTCGAAACAGGCAAGAACAGCCAGCGCGAAATATCTCCTGATCGGTCAGGTGCACAAGATGAGCACGCTGGTCGGCTGGGTGAAGTTTGCGGTGCTGGATTTGAGCAGCAACAAACCTGTCTGCGATCGATACCTGACTTACCGGGGAGATACCGACGAAGCATGGCGGCGAGCAGCAGAGTTCACCGCGCGTGACGTCGAGAAGCACTGCATTCCGTAGGAATCGCGGTCGCTGTAGCTTTTGATCAGCCGGCGCCCTGAACCTCAGCATGGGCTGGGTACCGCAATTGCGGCGTCAGGCGGCCTTCTTCTTCGCCAGCCTCGCCTTGATGCTAGCGACGTCGGCGCGCGGCGTCGCCGCAAACAGCGTCTTGGTGTAGCTGTGCTTGGGGTCCGCAAAGACCTCGTCGCGCGAGCCGTATTCGACGGCCTCGCCGTAATACATGACCATCACCTCGTCGGCGATGTAGCGCACCACCGACAGGTCGTGGCTGATGAAGACATAGGTCAGTTCGAACTCGTCCTGCAGGTCGGCGAGCAGGTTGAGCACCTGCGCCTGCACCGACAGATCGAGCGCCGAGACCGGCTCGTCGAGCACCAAAAGGCTCGGATTGAGCATCAGCGCGCGGGCAATGGCGATGCGCTGGCGCTGGCCGCCCGAGAACATGTGCGGGTAACGGTTGTAATGCTCCGGTCCGAGGCCGACCTTCTTCAGCATCTTCATGGCGAGATCGCGCCGTTCGTCGGCTGGCGTGTCGGTGTTGATGAGCAGCGGCTCGCCCAACACGTCGCCGATCTTCTGGCGCGGATTAAGCGAACCGTAAGGGTTCTGGAAGACGATCTGCACCTTGCGGCGCATCTCCTTCGTCAGCCCATTCCTAGCGATGTCGACCTTGTTGCTGTCGATGAAGAGCTCGCCCGCTGTCGCGGGATCGATCAGGGTTATGATACGTGCGAGCGTTGACTTGCCGCAGCCGCTTTCGCCGACGATGGCCAGCGTCTTGCCCTTGTCGACGCTGAACGAAACGCCCTTGACCGCGTGCACCGTGCGCGAGGGACGAAACAGGCCGCCGCCGACATGGTAGTCGCGCACGATGTTCTTGCCTTCGAGAACCGTCACGCTCATGACGCGGCTCCCGTTGCAGGCCCGCTTCCAGCAGCAGACGGAGCCGGTTCGAACAGCATGTCGGAAATGGTCGGCAGCCGGTCGCCGACGGCGTTTTCCGGCAGCGCCGATAGCAGCGCCCTCGTGTAGTTGCTCTTCGGCTGCTCGAACAGCGACAGAACGTCGGCCTCTTCCATCTTGCGGCCCTTGTACTGGACGATGACGCGGTCGGCGGTCTCGGCCACGACGCCCATATTGTGGGTGATCATGATCAGCCCCATGCCGTATTTGGCCTGCAAGCCGACCAAAAGATCGAGAATCTGCTTCTGGATGGTGACGTCGAGCGCGGTGGTCGGCTCGTCGGCGATCAGCAGCTTGGGATTGCAGCCGATGGCGATGGCGATCATGACGCGCTGGCACTGGCCGCCCGACATCTGGTGCGGGAACGAGTTCAGCCGCTCTTCCGGATCGGCGATGCCGACCAGCTTCATCAGTTCGATGGCACGGGCCCGGCGCTGGGCGCGGTCCATGCCCAAATGGAAGCGCAGCACCTCCTCGATCTGGAAACCGGCGGTGAAGCACGGATTGAGGCTGGCGATCGGCTCCTGGAAGATCATCGAGATGTCCTTGCCGACGATCTTGCGGCGCTCGGACGGGCTGAGCTCAAGCAGGTCGATGCCGTCGAAGGCCATGCGATCGGCCTTTACCGTCGCCGTGTTCGGCAACAGCCCCATCACCGCCAGCATCGCCACCGATTTGCCGGAGCCGGATTCGCCGACGATCGCCAGCACCTCGCGCGGCTCGATCGACAAGTCGATGCCTTGCACGGCCATGAACGGTCCGGCGGCGGTATCGAACGACACGGTGAGGTTCTTGATGTCGAGAAGAGGCATGGTCACGACCGCTTCAGCTTGGGGTCGAAGGCATCGCGCAGGCCATCGCCGATCAGGTTGATGGCGAGCACCGTGATCAGGATAGCAAGGCCGGGGAAGGTCACCACCCATGGCGCGCGCAGGATGAACTCGCGCGCCGTGGCCAGCATCGTGCCCCATTCCGGCGTTGGCGGCTGCGCGCCGACGCCAAGGAAGCCGAGAGCCGCGGCCTCGAGAATGGCGTTGGAGAAGGACAGCGTCGCCTGCACGATCAGCGGCGCCATGCAGTTCGGCAAGATCGTCTTCACCATCAGCCTGAGATGACTGGCGCCGGCCACCTTGGCGGAGATCACATATTCGCGGTTCTTTTCGGCCATCACTGCCGCACGGGTGAGCCGCGCGAAATGCGGCTGCAGCACCAGCGCGATCGCCAGCATGGCGTTGAACAGGCCGGGCCCGAGGATCGCCACCAGAACCAGGGCAAGGAGCAGCGACGGGAAGGCCAGAATGACATCCATGACGCGCATGATCAGCGTATCGACCCAGCCGCGGAAATAGCCGGCGAGCACGCCGAGGACGATGCCGCTGGTCAGCGAGAAAACGACGACGACCAGTCCGATGAACAGCGAGAACCGCGCCCCGAAAATCAGCCGCGAAAGCATGTCGCGGCCAACGGCGTCGGTGCCGAGCAGGAACATCGATCTGCCGCCCTCCTGCCAGGCCGGCGGCGACAGCAGCGCGTCACGAAACTGTTCGTCAGGCGAATGCGGTGCGACCAGCGGCGCGAAGATCGCCACCAGCACCAGGGCAGTGAACACGACCAGGCCGATGACGGCGCCGGTGTTCATCGAGTAGTAATGCCAGAACTCGGTGAAGGCGCGTTGCCGGCCGCCGGTCGGAATGGAGGCGGCGGTGGCTTCTGCCGTGGTTTGGTCGGTCATCTCACTGCACCCGGATACGTGGGTTGATGACGGCGTAGAGCACGTCGACGATCAGGTTCACCGCCATGACGATCAGCGCGATGATCAGCAAGCCGCTCTGGACGACGACATAGTCGCGCTTGGCGATCGCGTCGATCATCCACTTGCCGATACCGGGCCAGGAAAAGATCGTTTCGGTCAGGATGGCGCCCGCCATCAGCGTGCCGACCTGCAGGCCGATGGTGGTAACGACGGGGATCAGCGCATTGCGAAAAGCGTGGAGCCCGATGACGCGACGCGGCGCCAGGCCCTTGGCGCGGGCGGTGCGGACGTAGTCTTCGCCCAGCACCTCCAGCATCGCCGACCGCGTCTGGCGCGCTATGACGGCGAGCGGGATCGTCGCCAGCACGATCGCCGGCAGGACAAGATGACTGGCGGCGGACCTGAAAGCGCCGCTCTTGCCGGAGATCAGGCTGTCGATCAGCATGAACCCCGTCGTCGGCTTGAAGAAATATTGAAGGCCGATGCGGCCGGACACCGGCGTCCAGCCGAGATAGCCGGAGAAGAAGATGATGAGCAGCAGCCCCCACCAGAAGATCGGCATCGAATAGCCGGTCAGCGCCACGCCCATCGTCGCCTGGTCGAACCAAGATCCGCGCTTGACCGCGGCGAAGATGCCGGCGGGAATGCCGATGAGCACGGCGATGATCAGCGCGATCGTCGCCAGTTCCAGCGTCGCCGGAAACAGCGCCTGGAATTCACCGAGCACCGGCCGCTTGGTGGCGAGCGATATGCCGAAGTCGCCGGTCAGGACCCTGCCGATATATTCCAGATACTGGACGACATAAGGCCTGTCGTAGCCAAACCGCTCGACAAGCTCGGCGTAGCGTTCCGGGCTGACGCCGCGCTCGCCGGCCAGGGCCGTGATCGGGTCGCCCGGCAGAAGCCGGACGAAAGCGAACGCCGCCAGCGATATGCCGAACACGGTCGGGATGATCAAGGCGAGCTTGTGGAGGAGATAGCGGAGCATCTTGCTTCATAGAACGGCGACGCTTTAAGTCCAGCGTCGCCGTTCTATTTCTCAGCAGTTATTCGGCGACGTCGACGCCGTCAAACCGATGAATGCCGAGCGGATCCATGACGAAGCCCGTAACTTTCTTGTTCATCGGCATGAAGACCTTGGAATGGGCGATGGTCAGCCACGGCGCCTCACGCTTGAACACGACCTGAGCCTCCTCGTAGATCTTGGTGCGCTCGGCGACATCCGTGGTCGCCTTGCCCTTCTGCAGCAGGGCTTCGAACTCCTGGTTGCACCAGATCGCATAGTTGGACTGGCCGATGGCATCGCAGCCGAGCAGGAACAGGAAGTTGTCCGGGTCGCCATTGTCGCCGGTCCAGCCGAGTTGGAAGGCGCCGTCACGGTCCTTCTGCTTGCCGCGTTCGCGATACTCGGTCCATTCGTAGCTGACGATCTCGGCCTTCACGCCGATCTTGGCGTAATCGGCCTGGATCAGTTCCGCGACCCGTTGGGCGTTCGGATTGTACGGGCGGCTGACCGGCATTGCCCAGATCTTCATCGACAGATCCGTGACGCCGGCATCCGTCAGCATCTTCTTGGCCGCGTCCGGATCGTACGGGTCGTCCTTGACCTCCTTGTTATAGGACCACATCGTCGGCGGGATCGGGTTTATCGCCGCCTGGCCAGCGCCCTGATAGACGGCATCGAGAATGGCCTGCTTGTTGACGGCCATGTTGAGGGCCTTGCGGACCTCGACCTTGTCGAAGGGCGCCTGCGTCGTGTTGTAGGCCATGTAGCCGATGTTCAGGCCTTCCTGCTCGTCGACCTTGAGGTTCGGGTCGGCTTTCAGGCCGGCAATGTCGGCCGGCGCCGGGTACGACATGATATCGCACTCGCCCGCTTTCAGCTTCTGCGCGCGCACGGCCGGATCGGTGGTGATGGCGAAGATCAGATCATCGATCTTCTGGCGGCCGCCATAGTAGCCGTCCCATGCCGCGTAGCGGATGACCGCGTCGACCTGGTAGTCGACGAACTGGAACGGACCGGTGCCGATCGGCTTCTGGGTGAATTGCTGCCTGGTGCCAGCCTTGTCGAGCTGGTCGGCATATTCCTTGGAGACGATCGAAGCGAAATCCATGCCGAGATCCGGCAGGAAAGCGACCTCAGGCTTGTTCAGGACGAATTTCACCGTCAGGTCGTCGACCTTGACGATTTCCTTGAGAAGATCCGGGAAGCCCATGCCGGCAAAATATTCCCAGCCGGTGCCTGCCAGATAGTCGAACCACGGGTTTTCCTTCTTCCACTGGCGCTCGAAGGAGAAGATCACGTCGTCGGCGTTGAGATCGCGCGTCGGCGTGAAGTAGTCGGTGGTCTGGAACTTCACGCCCGGCCGAAGCTTGAACGTGTATTCGAGACCGTCGTCGGAAACCGTCCAGCTCTCGGCGAGGCCAGGCGTGATGGTGGTCTTGCCGTGTTCGAACTCGACCAGGCGCGAATAGATGGTGCGCGACGACGCGTCGAAGTCGTTGCCACCGCTCCACGGCGACGGGTCGAAGCCGGCCGGCGACGCCTCCGAGCAGTAGACCAGCTGTTTCGCATTGGCCATGCCGCCGAGGACGCTTGCGGCCAGCAACGCGGCCGCAAAAGTCAGTTTCTTTTTCATGGAGGACTCCCTGATGTTCTTCCAAGCCCCTCTATCAGGCTCGTGAAGCGCGCATATAAGCACCGTTTTTCCGGCTTTGGAACACCCCGTTTGCCTACCCCATGGGAAGCAGAATTTATTTCTGCGCACTCGCCAAAAAGGAGAAGGAAATGTCAATTACCGCCTATCACGGTAATGTTAACGACTGCATTTTTTTATTGATCTTCAACCCGGCGTTGGTGAGGAACTGCGACCTTCGGCTGGTCGTTGCCGCGGACGATTTCTTCCCACCTTGCCGCAGGGGCAGACTTGCACGGCTGCCGATAGTCGCAATACATAGATGACAGGCTGGATTTCCTGGATGCCGGCAGCAGCGGAGGACGTCTCTGTCATTCGGAGGCGACGCGGCCAGCAGGCAGAGACAATAAGAACAATCGAGGGAGGGACGAGTGGCAAAAACACCAAGGACGACGGCACCAGCGACAGCCAAGGCCACAACTGCTGCGAAACCGGCCAGCCCCGACAAGCTCAAAGCGCCGACGGCCAAAGCCAAGCCGAAGGCGGCCGCGGCGCCCGCGAAGGCCAATGTATCCGCGAAGGGTGGCGCAAAGCCCGCCGCCGCCAAACCAGCGGCGAAGGCGGCACCGACAGCGGCTGCATCGACGTCAACCCCAGGTCCGGCCACAAGGTTGCCGAATGTGGTTGCCGCCGGATTGCCGGAAAAACCCTGGCTCAAAAGCTATCCGAAAGTCGTTCCGGCCGAGATCGGCGCTCTGCCCTTCGGCTCCATCGGCGATCTGCTCGCCGACGTCTGCAACCAGTACGCCAGCCGGCCCGCCTTTACCTGCATGGGCAAGACCATCACCTATGCGGAAGTCGAGCGGCAATCGGCCGCCTTCGGAGCCTATCTGCAATCGACGGGACTGCCGAAAGGCGCACGCGTGGCGCTGATGATGCCGAACGTGCTGCAATATCCGGTGGCGATGATGGCAGTGCTGCGCGCCGGCTATGTCGTGGTCAACGTCAACCCGCTCTACACGCCGCGCGAGCTGGAACATCAGCTCAAGGATTCCGGCGCGCAAGCCATCGTCATTCTCGAGAATTTCGCCAGCACCTTGCAGGCGGTGATCGCCAAAACGGCGGTCAAGCATGTCGTGGTCGCGGCGATGGGCGATATGCTTGGCGGCCTGAAGGGGACGATCGTCAATCTCGTCGTGCGCCGCGTGAAGAAGATGGTGCCGGCCTGGTCGCTGCCGAGCCATGTCAAGTTCAATGCCGCGTTGAAGGCAGCCGCCGGCATGAATTTCAAGCCGGTGCATGTCGCTGCCGACGACGTCGCCTTCCTGCAATATACCGGCGGCACCACCGGCATCTCGAAGGGCGCGGTGCTGCTGCACAGCAACGTGCTGGCCAACGTGGCGCAGAACGCGCTGTGGATCGAGGACGCCTTCACGGTCAAGCCAAAACCGGCGCATCTCAACTTCATCTGCGCGCTGCCGCTCTATCATATCTTCGCTCTGACGGTGAACGCACTGATGGGCATGCAACTGGGCGGCCAGAACATACTCATTCCCAATCCGCGCGACATTCCCGGCTTCGTCAAGCAACTCGGCAAATACCCGATCCACATCTTTCCAGGCCTCAACACGCTGTTCAACGCGCTGCTCAACAATGAGGATTTCCGCAAGCTCGACTTCAAGCCGCTAATCCTGACGCTGGGTGGCGGCATGGCGGTGCAGAAGGGTGTCGCCGAACGCTGGAAGGCGTTGACCGGCTGCCCGGTCACCGAGGGCTACGGGCTTTCGGAAACCTCGCCGGTGGCCACCGCCAACACATTCAGCGACGGCAACTTCACCGGCACGATCGGCCTGCCGCTGCCCTCGACCGAGATCGCCATCCGCGACGAAGACGGCAATGATTTGCCGCCCGGCGAAGTCGGCGAGATCTGCATCCGCGGACCGCAGGTGATGGCCGGTTACTGGAACCGGCCGGACGAGACCGCCAAGGTGATGACCAAAGACGGTTTCTTCAAGTCGGGCGACATGGGCTTCATGGACGAGCGCGGCTTCACCAAGATCGTCGACCGCAAGAAAGACATGATCCTCGTGTCCGGCTTCAACGTCTATCCGAACGAACTCGAGGAAGTCGTGGCCCTGCATCCGGGCGTGCTCGAAGTGGCCGCGATCGGCGTGCCGGACGAGCATTCAGGCGAAGTGCCGAAGCTGTTCGTCGTCAAGAAGGACCCGTTGCTGACCGCAGAGGTGCTGACTGTATATTGCCGCGAGAACCTGACCGGTTACAAGCGGCCAAAATACATCGAGTTTCGGACCGAACTGCCGAAGACGCCGGTGGGCAAGATCCTGCGGCGGGCATTGCGGGAATAGGGACAATTTTGGCCGATAGCCTTACTGTCGATGACGCGGCGGATACGCTTTCCCGTCCCGATCCGCTAACCTTCATCAAGGCGAACATGCGTATCGCCCCTGTTGCCGCGCTTCCCGAAATCCGGCTTTATGCAGCCCATCCAGCGAGCGGACTGTGGCGGCTGACGCGTCCACAAGGACGAGCAGCCGAGCCGGAAGAAGAAGCAAACGAAGCCGACGAGGATGGCCCCGAGCCGCAGCCTCCTTACTGGGCCTATGCCTGGGCCGGCGGCGCGGTGCTTGCCCGCTACATCCTCGATCGGCCGGAGACCGTAGCTGGGCTTCGCGTGCTCGATCTCGGCGCCGGGTCCGGCCTCGTCGGTATCGCCGCGGCAAGGGCCGGCGCCAGCGAAGTGATTGCATCCGAGATCGACCGCAACGGCGTCGCCGCGCTCTGTCTCAATGCGGCGGCGAACGGCGTCGAAATCACGGTCGTCGGCGAGGACATCACCGCTGGTCCGCCGCCGCCGGTGGACGTCGTGGCAGCCGGCGACTTGTTTTATCGGCAAGATCTCGCCGACCGGGTCATCCCCTTCCTCGACCGCTGCCTGGCCGCCGGCATCAATGTGCTGATCGGCGACCCGGGCCGCGCCTACCTGCCCCGCTCGCGGCTTCGCCAGTTGGCTGAATACCACGTGCCGGATGTCGGCCAGGCAAAAGGCGCGGCGACGAAGCCGAGCGGCGTCTTCTCATTCGAGCCGGAGCAACTCGGAGGCGAGTTCAGATCGTCTCCTTGACCCTTGCCGAAAGAAAGTCGGGCAGATCGGCAACCGAATCCAGAATGACATCGGCGATCTGCGACAGCGATTCCCGCGTGCCGGTGCCGGAAAGCACGCCGATCGCCAGACCGCAGCCGCCGGCCCGCGCCATCTCCAGATCGTGGCGATTGTCGCCGACCACGGCGATCGCGGCAGGCCTCAGGCCGGTCAGGTCCGAGAAGGCGAGGATCGTGTCGGGCGCCGGTTTCGGATTGGCCACCGCGTCGTAGCCATAGGCGGCGTCGAACAGCTGCGCGACACCCAGCGTGAGCAATGTCTTCTCCGCGCCAGTGGTCGAATCGTTGGTGGCGACGCCGAGCCGGTAGGATTTTCTGTGAAGAACGCCAAGCGTCTCGACGATGCCCGGCAGCGCCACCGCCATCGACGAGCCCTGCACCGACGTTATCTCGTTGAAGCGGGCGACGGCAAGCATCTGGTCTTCATCCGACAGTCGCGGAAACCAAAGCTCGACGACATCCATGTTGGTGCCGGAGGCAAAGATGGAATCGGGCTTGAAGCGTTTGGTGGCGAAATCGTAGCCCGCCGCGGCAAGCAGCCTGTCGGCCTTCCAGCGGTCGCCCTCCGCCGCATCCATCGCCATGAAATCGGCAACGCCGAGCCACGTCGCGTTGAAGTCGACAAGGGTGCCGTCCTTGTCGAACAATATTCCCTTGATCTCGGCCAAGCCGCTTACTCCGATCCGCGCAATCGATGGATGTGTCCCACCAGTCCGGCAGTCGAAGCGTCCCGCTTTGCGGCATTCTCCTTGCCTTCCACGACAGGCAGTAGCCCGGTCGCCAGTTCCTTGCCCAGCTCGACGCCCCATTGGTCGAAGGAATTGATGTTGAAGAGCGTGCCCTCGACGAAGACGCGGTGCTCATAGAGCGCGATCAGCCGTCCGAACGTATGCGGATCGAGTTGTCTGTAGAGGATCGTCACCGAGGGCCGGTTGCCGGAGAAGACGCGATGCGGGGCGATCCTGTCGACCTCGGCGGGCGCCATGCCCTTTGCCAGCATCTGCGCACGCGCTTCCTCCAGCGTGCGACCCTTCATGAACGCCTCCGACTGCGCCAGGCAGTTGGCGAGCAACAGGTCGTGGTGATGCTTGAGATCCGGCTCATGGCCGATGGCTGCGGCGAGGAATTCGACCGGAATGAAATCGGTGCCCTGGTGCAGCAGCTGGAAGAAGGCGTGCTGGCCGTTGGTGCCCGGCTCGCCCCAGACCAGCGGGCCGGTCGGCGTGGTGACAGCGCCGCCGTCGAGGGTGACGCTCTTGCCGTTCGATTCCATATCGAGCTGCTGCAGATAGGCCGGCAGCCTGGACAGGCGCTGGTCGTAGGGAATGACGGCGCGGGCGGGGTATTGGCAGATCACCCGATGCCACCAGCCGATCAGCCCCATCAGCGCCGGCAGGTTGCTGGCCAGCGGCGCCGTCTGGAAATGTTCGTCCATCGCATGCGCGCCATCGAGAAAGGCGCGAAAATTCTTTGGGCCGACGGCGATCATCACCGGCAGGCCGATCGCGCCCCAGACCGAATAGCGTCCGCCGACCCAGTCCCAGAAGCCGAAGACGCGGTCGGACGCAATGCCGAACTTGGCCACCAGGTCGAGCGCCGTCGAGACGGCGGCGAAATGCTTGCCGACCGCTTCCTTGCCGAGCGCCTTCTGCACCCATTCGCGCGCCGTCTCGGCATTGGTCATCGTCTCGATCGTGGTGAAGGTCTTGGAAGCAACGATGAACAGCGTGGTTTCGGCGGAGAGGCCCTTCAGCGTGTCGTGGATATGGGCGCCATCGATGTTGGACACGTAATGCGTGCGCGGCCCGTCGTGATAGGGCGCCAGCGCCAGCGTCGCCATGGCCGGGCCAAGGTCGGACCCGCCGATGCCGATGTTGACGATGTCGGTGATCTTCTTGCCGGTGGCGCCGGCCGCCTTGCCGGAGCGCACGGCATCGGCGAAGCCGCCCATCGCATCGAGCACGGCGACAACCTCCGCCTTCACGTCCTGGCCGTCTAGCACGATGCCCTTGCCGTTCAGGTTGCGCAGCGCGGTGTGCAGCACGGCGCGGCCTTCGGTGACGTTGATCTTCTTGCCCGAGAACATCGCAGCGCGCCGGCCTTCGAGATCCGCGGCTGCCGCCAGCTGCTCGAGCAGATCCATCGTCTGCGCATCGACCGCGCATTTCGACCAGTCGAGCAGCAGGTCGCCGTCGGTGGCGGAGTATTTTTCGAAGCGCTGCGGATCGGCGGCGAAGGCCTCGCGCATGCTGCCCGATTTGGCCGCACGGTGATCGCGCAGGGCGTCGAGTTGTTTTTGAAAGGACGATTGATCCACTGCCTCACTCCGAGCCTTGAAATGCCAACATAACAGACCGGGTGTTTCCGGCGCGTGTCGTCGCGGCGAACTATCTAGCCGAAATCCGCTGGTTTCAATGCGCCGCGATGACGCGTCGCGTCAGGCAGCGATGACGCAACGCGTCACGCGCGGGATGACGCCTTGCGTCACCAGCGGGATGACGGCTTTGCGTCACCCTTGGGAAGGATCACTGGCGTAAATCCCAGTGATCAGAAAAATTGATTGGCGCAACAGCTTGTGCCACCGGTACATTCGACTGGTCCAGCCAAGTGAAAAAAGGCTGGCCATCGAGGAACATCTCCCATGCCACAGCGAAACGACACGGCCATATGGTCCGGCCTGTTCCGGATTTCGGCGGAATCCGGCCAGACCCTGCAGGCGCAGATCCGCCAAGCGATCGTCGCCGCCATCCTCGACCGGCAAATCGCCGCCTCGATGCCGCTTCCGTCCTGCCGGATCCTGGCCGAGAAACTCGGCGTGGCGCGCGGCACCGTGGTGCTGGCCTTCCAGCAGCTCGTCGACCAGGGTTTCCTGGTGGCGCGCGAACGGCGCGGCCATTTCGTCAATCCGGACGTGCTGGCGACGCCTGCCAAACCGCACCAGAAGGCGCCAGACCAGGCCAATGAGATCGACTGGAAGGCGCGCCGGCAGATCGCGGCCAGCGACATGCCGCCGCCGGCCAAGCACGACAACTGGATCAAGTCGTCCTACCCCTTCGTCTACGGCCAGTTCGATCCGGCACTGTTCCCGACCGCCGAGTGGCGTGAGTGCAACCGCATGGCGCTCGCCGTGCTCGAGATCCGCAATTGGGCGTCCGACATGGTTGACCGCGACGATCCGCTTTTGATCGAGCAGATCCAAGCCAGGCTGTTGCCGCGGCGCGGCATCTTCGCCAATCCCGATGAGATCATCGTCACGCTCGGCGCGCAGAACGCGCTCTACATGCTGGCGACGCTGCTGATGACCAAGGGCTCCAAGGTGGCCATGGAAGACCCCGGCTATCCCGACGCACGCTCGATCTTCCGGCTGGCGGGTGCCGACGTCGTACCGGTTCCGGTCGACCATTCCGGCATTGTAACCGCTTCTATTCCCAACGATTCCGGCTTCGTCTTCGTGACGCCCAGCCACCATTGCCCGACCATGGTGCCGCTGTCGGCGGAGCGCCGGCAGGACCTGCTGGCGCGCGCCAACCGCCACAACCAGATCATCATCGAGGACGGCTATGACAGCCAGCTTCTGGACGAGGCGCCGCAGCAGGCGCTGAAGAGCCTCGACCGTTCCGGCCGCGTCATCTATGTCGGCTCGATGTCGAAGACGCTGGCTCCGGGCCTTAGGCTCGGCTACATCGTCGCCTCGGCCGGGCTGATCTCCGAGCTTCGCGCGCTGCGTCGCTTCATGCTGCGTCATCCGCCGGCCAACAACCAGCGCGCGGTCGCGCTGTTCCTGTCGCTTGGCCATCACGAGGCGCTGGTGCGGCGGCTGTCGAGTGCCTTCGACGAACGGCGCAAGCGTCTGATCCATGCGATTTCCGCCTTCCTGCCGGAGTGGCGCTCGACCGATTCCGCCGGTGGCGCGTCGCTCTGGCTCGAAGGGCCGCGCGGCACCGATTCGCGCGGGCTGGCCGAGGCCGCCGCCTCGCGCAGTGTCATCATCGAGCCCGGCGACCGCTTCTTCGACCGCACCGAAAAGCCGTCACGCTTCATGCGGCTGGGCATCTCCTCGATTGCGCTGCAGCACATCGAGCCCGGCATCCGCGAACTGGCGAGGGGGGGGGGGGGGGCGGGGCCCCCCCCCCCCCCGGGGGGGGGGGGGGGGGGCCGCCCCCCCGGGGTTTTGACCCCCGGCGATTGGAGGGGGGGGGGGGGGGGGAGGGGGGTTT
>NZ_JBVVQB010000035.1:48680-69843 GCF_055811775.1 Mesorhizobium sp. WSM4844
GGCCCCCCCCGCCCCAAAACCCGCCCCACTCTCCGGGGGGCCCCCGCCCCCCCCGGCGCCCCCCCCCCACCCCCCCCCGCCCCCCCCCCCGGGGGCGGGGGGGGGGGGGCCCCCCCCCCCCCCCGCCTGATGCCTCGTCAGGGCCGTGACCGGCCACCGTTGTTTAGCCCCCTGGCATATGCGACGGGATCGTCTGGCTCATAGGCTGTACCAATGCCGGCGGCATAGTTCGAGGCATAGCGCATGACCCCGGAAACCAGTCTTCGGTTTCCGGAAAGGATCATGCGCAAGCAAGAAAGTCTTAGAGCGTCCTTTGCGCGTCCAAGTGGACGCGCGGCGCTCTAACGGGGACGAAGCGGCCGATGGTGGACCAACCACCTGGTGGACCAACCACCGCCGCCCGCTTCGCAGTTAAAGGTGGAGTGCCTCGATGTCAGTGGCTGTTGAGAAGCCGGACACGCCCTCGGACCAACGTTCGCGGCGTTCCGGCGGGCGCGAAGCGCGTCGCGCCATGCGGGCAGCACCCCTTGCCGACGATATCAAGCCGGTACGCGCCGGCCTCGAAGGCGGAAGCTACGGGCCACTCAGCGAAAACGACCGCGAGCGCATTCACGAAGCGGTGCTGACGCTGCTTGAAACGGTCGGCTTCGCCAATGCCATCCCATCCTGCATCGAGGCGCTGACTAGGGCCGGCGCCACGCTCAGCGAGGACGGCCGCATCCGTTTTCCGCGCGCGCTCGTCCTCGACACCGTCAAGAAGGCGGCACGCCATTTCACCCTGCACGGCCAGGATCCCAAGCACGACATGCTGATCCAGGGCAAGCGCGTGCATTACGGCACGGCGGGCGCGGCCGTGCACCTGGTCGACGTCGAGAAGCGCTGTTATCGCGAGTCGCTGCTGCAGGACATCTATGACGCGGCGCGCATCGTCGAAGGGCTCGACAACATCCATTTCTTCCAGCGGCCGATGGTGCCGCGCGACATTCCCGATCCGCTCGACATGGATTTCAACACGCTTTACGCCTGCGTGATGGGCACGTCGAAGCATGTCGGCACATCCTTCACGGTGCGCGAGAACGTCAAGCCAGCGCTCGACATGCTCTATGCGATTGCCGGCGGCGAAGAGAATTTTCGCGCCCGGCCTTTCGTCTCCAATTCGAACTGTTTTGTCGTGCCGCCGATGAAGTTTGCCGAGGATGCCTGCGGCGTGCTCGAGGCCTGCGTCGAAGGCGGCATTCCGATCCTGCTGCTGTCGGCCGGCCAGGCGGGCGCCACGGCGCCGGCGGCGATCGCCGGAGCCGTGGTGCAAGCGGTGGCCGAGGTGCTCGCCGGCCTCGTCTATGTCAACGCCATCAAACCCGGGCATCCAGCGATCTTCGGCACCTGGCCGTTCGTCTCCGACCTCAGGACCGGCGCGATGTCCGGCGGCTCGGCCGAGCAAGCGGTGCTGACCGCTGCCTGCGCCCAGATGGCGCAATTCTATGACCTGCCCGGCGGTTCGGCCGCCGGCATGACGGATTCGAAACTGCCCGACATTCAGTCCGGTTACGAAAAGGGCATCACCGATGTGATGGCCGGCCTGGCCGGCCTCAACCTTGTCTACGAATCGGCCGGCATGCACGCCTCGCTGCTCGGCTTCTGCCTGGAAAGCCTGATCATCGACAACGACATGCTCGGCCATTGCCTGCGCTGCGTGCGCGGCATCGAGGTGACCGATGAGTCGTTGTCGATAGACACCATCGCCGAGGTCTGCCTGAAGGGGCCGGGTCATTACCTCGGCAACGAGCAGACGCTGCGGCTGATGCAGACGGAATATTTCTATCCGGCGGTCGGCGACCGCTTTTCGCCGAAGGAATGGAACGAGAAAGGCAGGCCCGACATCCTGCAGCGAGCGATCATCGAGAAGAACCGCATCCTCGCCGAGCGCTTCCCGCGCCACGTGCCGAAGCCGATCGACGACAAGTTGCGCGCCCGCTTCGGCAATCTGATCCAACTGCCGCGCAGCGGCATGGGCGGCTGAAGACGGTTCTCGTCAAAACAGTCAGAGACTAATCCATCCCGGCAAAATCGGGATGGGGCTCTAGCTCTTTGTTTGACCATGATCTTTTCCGAAAACCGGGTTCCACTTTTCGGGATCATGGTCTGTTTGACCACGATCTTTTCCGAAAACCGGGTTCCACTTTTCGGGATCATGGTCTATTCGGCGCTCAACCCGTAGCGGTCAACGACCTCGCCACTGATCAGCTTGGCATGCAGCGTCATCAGTATGATTTGCGCATCGAAGCTGTCGCCGGCCTCGAGTGCCGCCTCAAGCCGGCGCTCCGCATCCAGCCTATGTCGAAGGCCGTTGGATTGCTCGAATGCGTCCGGCCCGGCAATACAATAGCCAAGCAGCTGCGCCACCGGCGGGTAGGCTTGTGGCGGCGGCTCGTCGGGCCAGTGGTCCTTCATCAGATGGACGATGGTGAGCTTTGCTCCCTCCGGCACAAGGGCGGGATGAAGGTCAACGCCGCGTAGCGCGGCGTCGAGTTGCCTGAGATCGCCTGAACGGCCGAACATTCCAAGGAAGCCTAGGGAGGAGCGCCGTTTCGCCATGATGTTCCTATCCGAATGCCCGAAACCGCAGCGAAGCGCCGGCCGCAGGCAGCCGCTAAAGCGCGTCGCATTTGAGCCGGCCGAATGCGACGCGCTTTAGGTTGTTGTTTTATGCATGTCGCTATCGCAAAACCGCTGCACACCCTCGGGTCAAGCCCGAGGGCATGCTTTTGCGCGACATGCATTAACCACTCGCCGCCAGCAACAAAATACCGGCGAGGGCCGATCCCGCAAGCGTCGGCAGCATGCCGATCTTCAGCTTCAGAATGGCGATCATGGCAGCACATGACAGCAGCGCCGCGCGCCAGTCGATCGATGAGAACACCGGCACATCCGTTCCAAGCCCGACGTTGCGCACCTCGCCGAAGATGACGTGCAAGCCGAACCACAGAGCGAGATTCATGATGACGCCGACGACGGCAGCGGTGATCGCGCCCAGCGCCGCCGATAGCGCCTTGTTGCCGCGCAGGGATTCGATATAGGGCCCGCCGAGGAATATCCAGAAAAAGCAGGGCGTGAACGTCGCCCACAGGGTGAGCATCGCCCCAAGCGATCCGGCAAGCAGCGGGCTCAACGATCCGGATTGGCGGAACGCGGCCAGAAAGCCGACGAACTGCAGGACGAGTATGAGTGGACCCGGCGTGGTTTCGGCAAGCCCGAGGCCATCGACCATCTCACCGGGTGCGAGCCAGCCGAACGACTCGACCGCTGCCTGCGCGACATAGGCAAGGACTGCGTAGGCGCCGCCGAAGGTGACGACCGCCATGACGCTGAAGAAGCCGCCGATCTGCGTCCACACACTGGTGGATCCGGTAAAAGCCCAGATCAGCAGCATCGGCCCGAGCCAGATCGGCAGCCAGATCGCGACGGTGCGCGGCGCATGCCATCGCGTCGGCTGGGTGTGGGCCAGTTCGCCGCGCTCGAACATCAGGTCGACTGCGCCCTTGATGTCGGGAACCGCGTCCTTGCCGTGCGCCGCGCCGGAAAAAAGCGCTGGCGCAACACGATTTCCAATCCAGCCCGTCAGGCCGGCAAGCAGGACGATGAGCGGAAACGGCATGTTCAATGCATAGATGGCGATGAAGGCGGCGAGCGCGATCGAAACCATGACCCGGTTCTTCAGGGCACGTCGTCCGATCCGGATCATCGCCTCGATCACGATGGCGAGCACGGCCGCCTTTACCCCGAAAAACAGCGCCTCGACGAGCGGAGCGTCGCCATACAGCGCATAGAGGATGCTCAAGGTGAGCATCACAAGCGCGCCCGGCGCGACGAACAGGATGCCGGCGACCAGGCCGCCGATCGTCCGGTGCAGCAGCCAGCCGATATAGATGGCGAGTTGCTGGGCTTCAGGGCCGGGCAGCAGCATGCAGTAGTTCAACGCATGCAGGAAACGTTGCTCGCCGATCCAACGCCGTTCCTCGACCAATTCCCTGTGCATGAGCGCGATCTGGCCGGCCGGCCCGCCGAAGCTGAGCAGGCCGATTTTCGCCCAAAGTTTTACGCCTTCACGGAAGGATGGCGCGGCCGGCGCTTCGACGATCTCGACCGTTTTGGCAGAAGTCCCCGTTTCGCTCATGATGGCTTGCTCGCGCTTGGCCAATTGTGCGTCTCCTCGGTGGCATCGCGGCACCATCGGAAAAACGCGTCGTAGAGCAGCATGCCTGCCTCCAGCTGTTCCAGGTCGTCGCGAAACATCCGCGACAGGCCAAGCGAGGCGGCCAGGAATCCGGCTGCCTGGGGAACCAGATCGAGGCGTGCGGTATCGGCTGCGCGCACGATCATGGCCAGGCGGTCGAGCGCCTCGGATTCGAGCCCGAACTCTTCGATCATCGTATCGAAGGTGCAGCGTTCGCCCCGGTGAGTCCAGAACACATTGTCGATGTCGAAAGGCACGGCCTGAAAGCGGTCAGCAACGGCCGACACTTCGGCCGCCTCGACAAAGAGGAAGACCGCGCCCGAATCGATGAAGCGCCTGATCAGCCAGGGGCAGGCGATGCGATCGACCTTCGGGCGGGCCCGCGTCACCCACACGGTGCGGCCTTTTTCATCGCGGGGCGGTATCTTGCCGGCATCGATCAAATGCCCCTTGGCATCGCGCCAGGCCTCGAACCCGCCTTCGAGGGATTCGGCGGCAATGCCTTTATGCCGCAGCCATGCGGCCACGCCTTGCGAGAGCTTTTGCCCTCTTTGGCAGATGACCGTCACTCGGCTGCCGGCGAATTCGGATGCCCAGGTCGAGACGGTTTTGAAATCACGCCGGTTTGAGGCCGGCAGCAGGCGCGGATCGGCGCTGTAATCCTCTTCGATGCGAACATCGATGATCGCGGGCGCGCCCGGCAGACCAATCAGACGGGACAGTTGCGATACGGTGATAGCGGTTGTCGACGGCATGGCGTCCACCTCCTTGAGAGAGAAGCTTGGACGCGAACGTTGGGCTGACGCCTCACGGGGTCGTCGCGATGCACCCCTTGCCATGATCGTGGATTTGTCGCGCCCGCTTGTCAAGCGCCATGCCTGGAGCAAAGGATGCTCTGGCTCTGGCTCCGGCGGGCGGCAGAGCCAGGACACGTCTGGGAGGAAACCCATGAAAAAGACCTATCACGGCAGCTGCCATTGCGGTGCAGTGCGTTTCGAAGCCGAAATCGACCTCACTGAGGGCATCCGCAAATGCAATTGCAGCTTCTGCTGGAAACTCGGTTACCGGAAATCTTTCGCCGCCTATGAGGCCGTGCGGGTGACGGATGGCCGCGACCGGATGCGGGAGTACAAGGCGACGCCGTCGAACTGGCCGGACGGCGACATCAACCACTATATGTGCCCGAACTGCGGCGCGAATTTTCTCTCGCGCGGCTATCTGGATTTCATGGGCGGGAATTTCTGGGCGGTGAACGTCGCCTGCCTCGACGACGTCACCGAAGAGGAACTCGCCGCAGCCCCAATCGTCTACGAGGACGGCAAGTACGACAGGCAGGACCAGGCGCCGGAGATCACTGCTTATCTATAGGCGCTGCTTGGGTGCGGCTCCCCCTTCTCCCCTTGTGGGAGAAGGTGGCCGAGCGAAGCTCGGTCGGATGAGGGGTCTTCCGGCTTGGCACCGCCGGCACTCCGTCCAACACCCCTCTTCCGTCTCGGCGCTGCGCGCCGATCCACCTTCTCCCACAAGGGGAGAAGGCAAGAAAAGAGGCGTTCAGTGATTGTCGCGCGGCACGCCTGCGGTGTGCGCCACGTCCTGGTATTTCACCGCCGGCTTCAGCACCATTCCTTCGGAGAACTGGTCGACCATGCCGCGCTGGATCTCCTGCCATGGCGTCTGGTGCCTGGGGTAGCGATAGCCGCCATTGTCCCGCAGCTCGGCGCGACGGCGCGTAATCTCGTCGTCGGTGACGAGAATGTCGGCGGTGCCCTTGCGCAGGTCGATGCGGACGCGGTCGCCGGTCTTCAATAGCGCCAGCCCGCCGCCTATGGCGGCTTCGGGCGAGGCGTTGAGGATCGACGGCGAGCCCGAGGTGCCCGACTGGCGGCCGTCGCCGATGCAGGCCAGCGCATGGATGCCCTTCTTGATGAGATGGGCCGGCGGCTGCATGTTGACGACTTCGGCGCCGCCGGGATAACCGATCGGGCCGGCGCCGCGCATGAACAGGATGGTGTGCTCGTCGATGCCTTGCGCCGGATCGTCGATGCGGGCGTGGTAGTCCTCTGGCCCGTCGAAGACCATGGCGTTGCCCTCGAAGGCCTCGGGGTCGTTCGGGTTCGACAGATAGCGCTCGCGGAATTCGGGCGAGATGCCGCTGGTCTTCATGATCGCCGAATCGAACAGATTACCCCTAAGATTGATGAAACCGGCATTGTCCTTCAGCGGCTCGGCGACGGTGCGGATAACATCGAGATTCTCGTTGACGGCCGCGCTGCAATTGGCGCCGATCGTCTTGCCGTTGACCGTCATGGCGTCGGGATGAGGCAACAGCCCGGCCTTCATCAGTTCGGCCACCACCGCCGGCACACCGCCGGCATGGTGATAATCCTCGCCGAGATACTCGCCCGACGGCTGCAGGTTGACAATGAGCGGTATCTTGAGGCCGACCGTCTGCCAATCGTCATTGTCGAGCGGCACGCCGAGATGGCGGGCGATGGCGTTGAGGTGGATCGGCGCGTTGGTCGAGCCGCCGATAGCCGAGTTGACGACGATGGCGTTCTCGAAGGCCTGGCGGGTCATGACGTCGGAGGGTTTCAAATCCTCATGCACCATGTCGACAATGCGTTTCCCCGTCTCATAGGCGATCTGGCCGCGCTCGCGGTAGGGCGCCGGAATGGCGGCCGAGCCCGGCAGCTGCATGCCAAGCGCCTCGGCCAACGAATTCATGGTGGTTGCGGTGCCCATGGTGTTGCAATAGCCGGTTGACGGCGCCGAGGAGGCGACGATGTCCATGAACTCGTCATAGCCGATCTCGCCGGCTGACAGACGCTGGCGCGATTCCCAGACGATGGTGCCGGAGCCGGTGCGCTTGCCCTTGTGCCAGCCATTGAGCATCGGGCCGACCGACAGCGCGATAGCCGGAATGTTGACGGTGGCGGCGGCCATCAGCAGGGCCGGCGTCGTCTTGTCGCAGCCGATGGTGAGCACGACGCCGTCGAGCGGATAGCCGTAGAGCACCTCGACCAGGCCGAGATAGGCGAGGTTGCGGTCGAGCGCGGCGGTCGGGCGTTTGCCCGTCTCCTGGATCGGGTGGCACGGGAACTCGAAAGGGATGCCGCCCATCGAGACTATGCCCTCGCGCACGCGCTTGGCCAGTTCGAGATGATGGCGGTTGCAGGGCGAAAGATCCGAGCCGGTCTGGGCGATGCCGATCAGCGGCTTGCCCGACATCAGTTCGGCACGCGTCAGCCCGTAATTCAGGTAGCGCTCGAGGTAAAGCGCCGTCATCCCCGGATTGTCGGGATTGTCGAACCACTCCTGCGAGCGAAATTTCTTTTTCTGCGTGGGGGCGCCGGCCATCATGGTCTCCGTATTTGTATGACAAATCGATATGACAACGCGCGAGAGCAGGCAAGAGGCACGCGCCATCCGATTCCGGACTTTGGTGCGATAGACATGCGTTTACCCCCACGCTAGACCGCATCGGGGCTTGTCAATTCGTATCCGGGAGATTTTGATGGCTTTGGTTATCGAAGGCGAGGAACGCATCGCCGCACCCCTGCAAAAGGTGTGGGAGGCGCTGAACGACCCGGACGTTCTGAGGCAGACCATTCCGGGCTGCCAGAGCCTTGAAAAGAAGTCGGACACTGAGATGGCGGCGACCGTGGTGGTCAAGATCGGCCCGATCAAGGCGACATTCAACGGCGAGGTGACGCTCAGGAATCTCAACCCGCCGCATTCCTACACCATCCAGGGCGAGGGCAAGGGCGGCATCGCCGGCTTCGCCAAGGGCGGTGCCGATGTGACGCTGACCGCCGATGGCCCGGAGGCGACGATCCTCAGATATGCGGCCAAGGCCGATGTCGGCGGCAAGATCGCCCAACTCGGCAGCCGGCTGATCGAATCGACATCGAAGAAACTGGCCGGACAGTTTTTTTCGAGTTTTGGCGAGAAAGTTGGCGGCTCCCCTCCCCCTTGAGGGAAGGGTGCCGCGCGAAGCGCGGCGAGAGGGGTCGCCTCAACCACCTCGACCTACAACTGGCGTTGACCAAGAAAGGTGGAGTGCGTCGCCACCGACCCCACCCGACCCTGCGGGCCACCCTCCCCTCAAGGGGGAGGATCACTCAAATACGATGTTCGGCACGGCGGCTTCGGCCGCGCCGCGTTCTTCTTTGACCCGGCCCCAGACGTTCGCGGCGATGTCGCGGTAGATCTTGGCCTCGGCGCTGTCGGGCTTGGAGACCACCACCGGCGTGCCGGCGTCCGAGCTTTCGCGAATGCCCATTTCGAGCGGCACTTCGCCGAGGAAGGAGACGCCGAGACGCTCGGCCTCGCGGCGCGCGCCGCCATGGCCGAAGATGTCGTAGCGCTTGCCGGTGTCGGGGGCGAGGAAATAGCTCATATTCTCGACGATGCCCAACACCGGCACGTCGACCTTCCTGAACATGTTGAGGCCTTTTCGCGCATCGATCAGGGCCAGATCCTGCGGCGTCGAGACGATGACGGCGCCGGCCAGCGGCACCTGCTGGGCCATGGTCAGCTGCGCGTCGCCGGTGCCGGGCGGCATGTCGACGACGAGCACGTCGAGCGGACCCCATTCGACCTCGCGCAACATTTGCGTCAATGCCGACATCACCATCGGCCCGCGCCAGATCATTGGCGTCTCCTCATCGACGAGGAAGCCCATCGACATCACCTTCAGGCCGTAGTTTTCCATCGGCCTCAGGACCTTGCCGTCGACGGTCTGCGGCCGGCCATGGATGTTGAGCAGCCGCGGCATCGACGGGCCGTAGATGTCGGCGTCGAGCACGCCGACCCTCAGGCCGTTGGCGGCGAGGCCAAGCGCGATGTTGACGGCAGTGGTCGACTTGCCGACGCCGCCCTTGCCGGAAGCGACAGCGATGATCGCCTCGATGCCGGGCACGCCGCGCTTGCCCTGACTGTGCGAGGCCGGAGCGTGCGGAGCCGGACGCGGCGCGGCAGCGGGTGCGGCCGGCGGTACGGGCCTGGTGGCAGGCCTTTGCGGAACCGGAGCCTCCATGCCGCCACCCTTCTTTTCCGCCGTCAGCGCGACCACGGCTCCGGCGACACCCGGGATCGCCTTGACGACACGCTCGGCGGCGGCACGCAGCGGCTCCATCTCCTTGGCCCGGGCAGCCGGCACGGTGATCGAAAAGAACACCTTGGCATCGGCAATGAAAATCTCGGAGACCATGCCGAGGTCGACGATGTTGCCGGTGAAGTCCGGTCCGTTGACCGTCTTCAGGCGCTCGATGACGATTTCCTTGGTGACGTTTTCCTGGACGGCGGGCATCAGCTTTTCCTCTGCTTTTACGCCTGAGATAGTGCAGTTCCCGAACAGAACCAAGCGGCGGAACGACACGCACGGGCGCGGCTGCAAAGACTTGCGTCCGTTTGTCGGTCTTGCAGAGGACGAAACGTCTTTAGGGAGGAGGCACGCCGATCGCACAGGCTGCGGTCGCCGGAAAACGAAGCAGCCCTATCTTTGCAGGCTTCGGACGTGCTCGCCCGCAAGCAAAGGAGACCAATCATGCTCGCAAACAGCAACGCAACGGCCAATCTCGCGGTGAAGGACCTGGCCAAGGCCAAGGCCTTTTATGAAGACGTTCTGGGGCTGACGGAGGTTCACAACGAGGGGGACGAACTGATCGTCTACAAATGCGGCGACACCAGCATCAATGTCTATCGCTCGCAGTTCGCCGGAACCAACAAGGCGACGGCGGTGACCTGGATGGTCGGCGACGAGATCGAAAAGATTGTCGGCGCGCTAAGGTCGAAAGGTGTTGTTTTCGAACATTACGACATGCCTCACACGACGATCGAGGGCGACATCCATGTCGGTCACGGCATGAAGGTCGCCTGGTTCAAGGATCCAGACGGTAACATTCTGAACCTTGTGGACAGGTAGAACCTTTTGGACCGTTAGACTGGACGGCGGCGAAGCTTCGGCCGCAAGGAGGATCCGCCAGGCAAAAACAGCATGCATCTGGCGCAGCCTCACTCGGCCGGGTAGCGTCCGCTCATGATCGACAAGCTGGAATTCTTCATCGCGCTGGCCAGGGAGGAGCATTTCGGCCGGGCGGCGGAGGTGTGCGGCGTCACCCAGCCGACGCTTTCGGCCGGTATCAAGCAGCTGGAAGGCCAGCTCGGCGTGATGCTGGTTCTGCGTGGTTCGCGCTTCCAGGGGCTGACGCCGGAGGGAGAACAGGTGCTGGTGTGGGCGCGCCGCATCGTCGGCGATACCCGCACCATGCGCGAGGAGATGCGGGCGGCGCGTCACGGCCTTTCGGGGCGCATCCGCATCGCCGCCATCCCGACGGCGCTGGCCATGGTGGCGCGGCTGACGACACCTTTTCGGACAAAACATCCCGGCGTCACCTTCTCGGTGCTGTCGCGCACCTCGATCGAGGTGCTGTCGCTGCTCGGCAATTTCGACATCGACGCCGGCATCACCTATCTCGACAACGAGCCGCTGGGGCGGGTGACCAGCGTGCCGCTCTATGACGAGCGCTATCAGCTGATCACCGCGATCGGAAACCCCTATTCCGACCGCGACAAAGTGACATGGGCGGAGCTCAGCCAGCTGCCGCTCTGCCTGTTGACGCCGGACATGCAGAACCGCCGCATCATCGACCAGCATTTGGCCGAAGCCGGCACGCAGGTGCGGCCGACACTCGAATCCAATTCGATGATCGTGCTGTTCTCGCATATCCGTACCGGAAAATGGTCGTCGATCATGCCGCTCAACCTCTCGGAAACATTCGGCTTTTCCGAGCCGATCCGGGCCATTCCGATCGTCGAGCCGGACGCCAGCCACACCGTCGGGCTGGTGGCGACGCTGCGCGAGCCGCACACCCCGCTGGTCTCGGCGCTGCTGGACGAGGCAATGGCGCTGGCAGACGATTTCCGCGCCCGTCACTGAGCTAGAGATTGCAGGCTGGACGGCATCGATAGAAGATTTCTATCGAGCAACGGATCAGCTTTATTGATTTGGCGGGTTTCCTCCGATTTCCTAGGCACTTAGCGGATTACTACGACCAGGGAGGGCGCTGCATGATCATGCAGCCTGCAAGTACCGAGATCGCGTCGCGCACGGCGGCGATCGTCCAGGAGCTGAAGGGCCTCGAAGGCCCGCTGTTGCCGATCCTCCACGGCATCCAGGAAGAGTTCGGCCATGTGCCGCAGGACGCACTGCCGGTCATCGCCGAGGCGCTGAACATCTCCAAGGCGGAGGTGCACGGCGTCGTCACCTTCTATCACGACTACCGCAGCCGCCCGGCCGGCCGGCATGTGCTAAAACTCTGCCAGGCCGAAGCCTGCCAGTCGATGGGCTCGGACGCGATTGCCGCCAAGCTCAAGCAATTGCTGGGCATCGGCTTCCACGAGACGGCCCGCGACGGTTCGGTGACGCTAGAGCCGGTCTATTGCCTCGGCCTTTGCGCCTGCGCGCCATCGGCGATGCTGGACGGCGAGGTGATCGGCCGGCTCGATGACGAAAAACTCGACGAGATCGTTGCCGAGGTGCGGTCATGACCCCACGCATTTACATTCCCGGCGATTCCGGCGCGCTGGCGCTCGGTGCGGAAAAGGTCGCCAAGGCGATTGAGAAGGAATTGGCCGATCGCGGCATCGAGGCCAAGATCGTGCGCAATGGCTCGCGCGGCGCCTATTTCCTCGAGCCGATGGTCGAGGTGGCGACAGACAAGGGCCGCGTCGCCTATGGGCCGATAAAACCGTCCGATGTCAAAAGCCTGTTCGACAGCGGCTTCCTCACCGGCGGTCATCACAAGCGCTGGCTGGGCGCGCCCGACAAGATCCCGTTCCTGGCCAGGCAGACGCGCCTGACCTTCGCGCGCTGCGGCGTCATCAATCCGCTGTCGCTTGATCACTACAAGGCGCATGGCGGACTGAAGGGCCTGCAGATCGCCGTGGCGATGGCTCCGGCCGACATCGTCAAGCAGGTCACCGAGTCGGGACTGCGGGGTCGCGGCGGCGCCGGCTTCCCGACCGGAATCAAATGGAAGACGGTGCTCGATACGACGGCCGACAAAAAGTACATCGTCTGCAATGCCGACGAGGGCGACAGCGCCACCTTCGCCGACCGCATGATCATGGAGGGCGATCCCTTCGTGCTGATCGAGGGAATGGCAATCGCCGGTGTCGCCACCGGCGCGACCAAGGGCTTTGTCTATATCCGCTCGGAATATCCGCATGCGGTGGCGATGATGCAGAAGGCGGTCGAGATCGCCCGCAAGGCGGGCCTGCTCGGCGTCAACGTGCTGGGCTCGCCCAACGCCTTCGACATGGAAATCCGCGTCGGCGCCGGCGCCTATGTCTGCGGCGAGGAAACCTCGCTGCTCAACAGCCTCGAAGGCAAGCGCGGCGTCGTTCGCGCCAAGCCGCCACTGCCGGCCATCCAAGGGCTGTTCGGCAAGCCGACGGTGATCAACAACGTCATTTCGCTGGCCTCGGTGCCCGTGATCATGGACAAGGGTGCTGCCTTCTACAAGGATTTCGGCATGGGCCGCTCGCGCGGCACCATTCCGATCCAGATCGCCGGCAATGTCAGATATGGCGGCCTGTTCGAGGCGGCGTTCGGCATGACGCTTGGCGAGATCGTCGACGACATCGGCGGCGGCACCGCGACCGGGCGGCCGGTCAAGGCGGTGCAGGTCGGCGGGCCGCTCGGCGCTTATTTTCCGCGCAGCCTGTTCGACACGCCGTTCGACTACGAAGCCTTCGCCGCCAAGGACGGGCTGATCGGCCATGCCGGCATCACCGTCTTCGATGACACCGCCGACATGCTGAAGCAGGCGCGCTTCGCCATGGAGTTCTGCGCCATCGAAAGCTGCGGCAAGTGCACGCCGTGCCGCATCGGCTCGACGCGCGGCGTCGAGACGATCGACAAGATCGCCAGAGGTATCGAACCTGAAAAACAGATCGAGCTGGTGACAGACCTCTGCAACACGATGAAGTTCGGTTCGCTCTGTGCGCTGGGTGGCTTCACGCCTTATCCGGTGATGAGCGCAATCAACCACTTCCGCGATGATTTCAAGCCGGCGCCGGTCGCCGAAGCAGCAGAATAGGAACCTCGCGATGGGTCTCGTTCAGGAAATCGACTACGGCACGCCGGCCTCGACATCCGAGAAGCAAGTGACGCTGACGGTGGACGGCTTCACCGTCACCGTGCCGGAAGGCACCTCGATCATGCGCGCCTCGATGGAGGCCGGCATTGCCATCCCAAAACTCTGCGCCACCGACATGGTCGACGCCTTCGGCTCCTGCCGGCTCTGCCTGGTCGAGATCGACGGCCGCAACGGCACGCCCTCCTCCTGCACGACGCCGGTGGCGCCGGGCATGGTCGTGCACACCCAGACCGGTCGGCTGAAGGACATCCGCCGCGGCGTGATGGAGCTCTACATCTCCGACCATCCGCTCGACTGCCTGACCTGTGCGGCCAATGGCGACTGCGAATTGCAGACGCAGGCCGGCGTCGTCGGCCTGCGCGACGTGCGCTACGGCTATGAGGGCGACAACCACGTCTTCAAGAAGAACGATGGCGCAGAAAACTTCAAATGGATGGCGAAGGATGAGTCCAACCCGTACTTCACCTATGATCCATCGAAATGCATCGTCTGCTCGCGCTGCGTGCGCGCCTGCGAGGAGGTGCAAGGCACATTCGCGCTGACCATCGAGGGCCGCGGCTTCGATAGCCGTGTGTCGCCCGGCATGCACCAGCTTTTCATCGACAGCGAGTGCGTGTCCTGCGGCGCCTGTGTGCAGGCCTGCCCGACGGCGACGCTTTCCGAGAAATCGGTGATCAAGATCGGCCAACCCGAGCATTCGGTCGTCACCACCTGCGCCTATTGCGGCGTCGGCTGCTCGTTCAAGGCCGAAATGCGCGGCGACGAGCTGGTGCGCATGGTGCCCTACAAGGACGGCAAGGCGAACCGTGGCCATAGCTGCGTCAAGGGCCGATTTGCCTACGGCTACTCGACCCACAAGGAGCGCATCCTCAATCCGATGATCCGCGAAAAGGTCACCGATCCATGGCGCGAGGTGTCGTGGGAGGAAGCGCTGACCCACACCGCCAACGAGTTCCGCCGCATCCAGTACCAGTATGGCCGCACCTCGATCGGCGGCATCACCTCGTCGCGCTGCACGAATGAGGAAACCTATCTGGTGCAGAAGCTGATCCGCCAGGGTTTCCGCAACAACAATGTCGATACCTGCGCCCGCGTCTGCCATTCGCCGACCGGCTATGGCCTTGGCCAGACTTTCGGCACTTCGGCCGGCACCCAGGATTTCGACTCGATCGAGCAGACCGATGTGGTGATGATCATCGGCGCCAATCCGACCGACGCACATCCGGTGTTTGCTTCGCGCATGAAGAAGCGGTTGCGCAAGGGCGCCAAGCTGATCGTGCTCGACCCGCGCCGCACCGACATCGTGCGCTCGGCTCATATCGAGGCGCAGCATCATCTGCCGCTGAAGCCGGGCACCAATGTCGCCGTGGTCACCGCGCTTGCCCATGTCATCGTCACCGAAGGCCTGTTCGACGAGGCCTTCATCCGCGAACGCTGCGACTGGGACGAGTTCCAGGATTGGGCGTCGTTCGTGGCGCTGCCGGAAAACAGCCCTGAGGTGGTCGGCCAGCTCGCCAATGTCGATCCTGAAGAGATCCGCAGCGCCGCACGGCTGTTTGCCACCGGCGGCAATGGCGCGATCTACTACGGCCTCGGCGTGACCGAGCACAGCCAGGGCTCGACCACCGTCATCGCCATCGCCAATCTCGCCATGGCGACCGGCAATATCGGCCGGCCGGGCGTCGGCGTGAACCCGCTGCGCGGCCAGAACAACGTCCAGGGCTCCTGCGACATGGGCTCGTTCCCGCATGAACTGCCCGGCTATCGCCACGTCTCCGGCGACGCGGTGCGCGATATCTATGAAAGCTTGTGGGGGGTCAAGCTCGACGACGAGCCCGGCCTGCGCATCCCCAACATGCTGGACGCCGCCGTCGACGGCTCGTTCAAGGGCCTCTATGTGCAGGGCGAGGACATCCTGCAGTCGGATCCCGACACCAAGCATGTCGCCGCAGGCCTTGCGGCGATGGAATGTGTCGTCGTCCACGATCTCTTCCTCAACGAGACCGCCAACTACGCGCATGTCTTCCTGCCCGGCTCGACCTTCCTCGAAAAGGACGGCACCTTCACCAATGCCGAGCGCCGCATCAACCGCGTGCGCAAGGTAATGGCGCCGAAGAACGGGCTGGCCGACTGGGAAGTGACGCAGAAGCTCGCGCAGGCGATGGGGCTTTCCTGGAATTACCAGCATCCGTCCGAAATCATGGATGAGATTGCGAAGACGACGCCGAGCTTCGCCAAGGTTTCCTACGACTATCTGGAAAAGATGGGCTCGGTGCAGTGGCCGTGCAACGAACAGGCGCCGGAAGGCACGCCGATCATGCATATCAGCGGCTTCGTGCGCGGCAAGGGCAAGTTCATCCGCACCGAATATGTGGCGACCGACGAGAGGACGGGACCGCGCTTCCCGCTGCTGCTGACCACCGGCCGCATCCTGTCGCAGTACAATGTCGGCGCGCAGACCAGGCGTACCGACAATGTCATGTGGCACAGCGAGGACCGGCTCGAGATCCACCCGCATGACGCCGAAAACCGCGGTCTGCGCGACGGCGACTGGGTCCGCCTGACCAGCCGCTCCGGCGAGACGACGCTGCGCGCGCTGATCACCGACAAGGTGTCGCCTGGCGTGGTCTATACGACGTTCCACCACCCCGACACGCAGGCCAACGTCATCACCACCGACTTCTCCGACTGGGCGACCAACTGCCCGGAATACAAGGTGACGGCGGTGCAGGTCGGCGCGTCCAACGGGCCGTCGGAATGGCAGCTCGACTATGACGAGCAGGCCCGCAACAGCCGTCGCATCGCGACCTTGGAAGCAGCGGAGTAATCGTGCCGAGGCATTCGACCGAAAGCGCTTCAATCTTGACGGTTGGTCGAGAGGAAAGCGCGCGAACTCCAGGCTCCCTTCCTCTCCCTCCGGAGCGGGGAGAGGTGGCGCTGCGAAGCAGCGACGGAGTGGGGGATGGCCTAGGAGAGCAACTGCCAATTGAAGCAAGAAACCTTCGACGCTTCCTGAGTAAAATGGCCGGCAGGCCAGAGGGGGGTGCCGCGTGATGCCCAAACGTTTCGCTGTCAGCCAAATCTCCCGCCTCGCCCACCGCGCCGGCGGCAGTGCGGCCGCCAACCGGATGGTGCCGGAAGAGACGCCGGTGGCGTTCTCCTTTGCCGGCACCACTCACGCGGTGATGATGGCAAGTCCGGCCGATTTCGAGGATTTCGCGCTCGGCTTCTCGCTGACCGAAGGCATCATCGCCGACGGCCGGGAAATCGAGGCGATCGAGGTCGAGGATCACGGCGCCGGCATCGACATCCAGATCAGGCTGAAGGACCAGGCCAATACGCGCTTCGAGGCGCGGCGCCGACGGCTGGCCGGCCCGGTCGGCTGCGGGCTGTGCGGCATCGAGTCGATCGAGGAGGCGATGCGCTCGGTCGAGGCGGTTGGTTCGTCAAGACTTACACTTGACACCGACGACATCGTCCGTTCGGTCAGGCTTTTGTCGAAAGCGCAGCCGCTTCATGCCGAGACCGGTGCGGTCCATGCCGCCGGTTTTTATATCCCAGGCAAGGGCATCGTCATGGCGCGCGAGGATGTCGGCCGCCACAATGCGCTCGACAAGCTGGCCGGGGCGCTCGCCAAAGCCGGCATCGATGGCACCTTGGGTGCCGTCGTGGTGACATCGCGCGTTTCGGTCGAGATGGTGCAGAAGACGGCGGCGATCGGCGCTGCGTTCATCATTGCCGTTTCGGCGCCGACGGCACTTGC
Source organism: Mesorhizobium sp. WSM4844 (assembly GCF_055811775.1). Taxonomy (NCBI): domain Bacteria; kingdom Pseudomonadati; phylum Pseudomonadota; class Alphaproteobacteria; order Hyphomicrobiales; family Phyllobacteriaceae; genus Mesorhizobium; species Mesorhizobium sp. WSM4844. The sequence goes on from NZ_JBVVQB010000035.1 coordinate 65,842, forward strand.
CATCCGCACCGCCGGGGACGCCGGCATGACGCTGGTGGCTTTGGTGCGCGGCGATGAATTCGATATTTTCACCCACCCCCAGCGGGTGGCTTCCGGAGTTGCCAAGCATGTCGCATGACGAAGGCCACATCATGAGCACCAGCGAAAAGCTGGCCCGCATGGCCAACCAGATTGCCGCCTTTTTTCACTCCAAGCCGCGCGAGGAAGGCATTGCCGGCGTCGCCGAGCACATCAACAAGTTCTGGGAGCCGAGGATGCGGCGGCAATTGTTCGAGATGCTGGACAACGGCGGCGAAGGCTTCAACGAGCTCGTCGTGGCCGCCTCGGCAAGGATCAAGCGGCCGGCCGCATCGGAAGCAGCGGGCTTCGGCGCCAATGCCGGGGGCGTCGTTCCAAGCGGCAAGGGCCTTGGGGCCGGTGAGTCGAATACCGGGATCGCCGCTTCGCAGAAGTAGGCCCGGTGCTGCCCCTCATCCGGCCCTTCGGGCCACCTTCTCCCCGTCAACGGGGAGAAGAAAAAGGCGCTACCCGTGTGCCACCATCACATGCCGCACGGCGGTATAATCCTCCAGGGCATAGAGCGACATGTCCTTGCCGTATCCGGACTGCTTCAGCCCGCCATGCGGCATCTCGTTGGTCAGCATGAAGTGGGTGTTGATCCAGGTGCAGCCATATTGCAGCCGGGCGGCCGTCGCCATGGCGCGCGAGACATCCTTGGTCCACACCGAGGACGCAAGGCCATAATCGCTGTCATTGGCCCAGCTCACCGCCTCGTCGACCTCGGCAAAGCGGGTGACGGAGACAACCGGCCCGAACACTTCGCGGCGCACGATCTCGTCCTCCTGCAGCGCGCCGGCGACGACGGTCGGCTGATAGAAGAAGCCGGTGCCCTCGCCCGGCTTGCCGCCGGTGGTGATCTCGATGTGCTTGAGCTCCGAGGCGCGCTCGACGAAGCTCGAGACGCGGTCGCGCTGGCGGCGTGAGATCAACGGTCCGATCTCGTTTTCGGTGTCGTCGGGGCGGTTGTATTTGATGGTCGAGACGGCGGAGGAAAGGTCGGCGACGAGCTTGTCGTAGATCTTCTTGCCGGCATAGATGCGGCAGGCGGCGGTGCAGTCCTGGCCGGCATTGTAATAGCCGAAGGCGCGCAGGCCGTTGACCACCGCGCCGAGATCGGCGTCATCGAAGACGATGACCGGAGCCTTGCCGCCTAGTTCGAGATGCGTGCGCTTGACCGATTTGGCGGCGGCCTGCAGCACCTTCTTGCCGGTGGCGACATCGCCGGTGATCGAGATCATATTGATTTTCGGGTGGTTGATCAGCGTGTTGCCGACGCTGTCGCCTCTGCCGAGCACGACGTTGACGACGCCCTCGGGCAGTATCTCGGCAAGGATTTTTGCCAGCTTCAGCGCTGTCAGCGGCGTCTGCTCGGACGGCTTGAAGACGACCGTGTTGCCGCCGGCAATCGCCGGCGCCAGCTTCCAGGCCATCATCATCAGTGGGTAGTTCCACGGCGCGATCGAGGCGACGACGCCGATGGCGTCGCGGCGGACCATCGAAGTGTGGCCGGGAATGTATTCACCGGCGACCTGGCCGGGCATCGAGCGGACAGCGCCGGCAAAGAAGCGGTAGCAGTCGACGATCGCCGGGATTTCGTCGTTGAGCACGGCATTGATCGGCTTGCCGCAATTGAGCGCCTCGAGGGCGGCGAAATCTTGTGCCGCGGCCTCGATGCGATCGGCGATCTTCAGGAGATAACCTGAGCGCTGCGCGGGCGTGGTGCGCGACCAGGTGACGAAGGCTTTTTCGGCCGCCAGCACCGCCGCCTCGATCTGCGCCTGGCTGGCTTCAGGCAGGTTGAGGATAGTCGCCCCGGTCTTCGGATTGAGGATCGGCTCCTCGGTCTCGGTGCCCTTCTCGAATTTCGAGCCGATCAGCATCTTTGTGTCCATGGCAGTCTCTCCCTTATGGATTCTTGACGTCATTTGCCCGAACCGGCGATCTGGTCGCCGTCGCGGGTCAGGTAATAGGCGACGAGGATGGGCAGCAGCGTCACCAGCACGACGACCATGGCCACGACATTGGTGACCGGGCGCTGGCGCGGACGGATCAATTCCTCCAGCATCCAGATCGGCAGCGTCTGCTGCTGGCCGGCGGTGAAGGTGGTGACGATGACCTCGTCAAACGACAGCGCAAAGGCAAGCATGCCGCCGGCAAGCAGCGCGGTGGCGATGTTGGGCAGCACGACATGCCGAAACGTCTGGAAGCCGTCGGCGCCGAGGTCCATCGACGCCTCGATCATCGAGCCGGAGGTACGGCGAAAGCGGGCGACGGCGTTGTTGTAGACGACGACGACACAGAAGGTGGCGTGGCCGAGCACGATCGTCCAGAACGAGAACGGAACCTCGGCCAGCGAAAAGGCCGAACGCAGCGCGATGCCGGTGATGATGCCGGGCAGCGCGATCGGCAGGATGACCAGCAGCGAGATGGTTTCGCGGCCAAAGAACCGTGTTCGCGAAACGGCGGCCGCGCAGAGCGTGCCGAGCACCAGGGCGACGAGTGTCGAGATAGCGGCGACACGGACCGACAGCGACAGCGCTTCCCACACGTCCGGGCGGTTCCAGGTGACGGCGAACCATTGCATGGTCAGCCCCGGCGGCGGCCAGGCGAAGCTCTTTTCCTCGGTCGTGAAGGCATAGACGAAGATCAGGAAGATCGGCAGATGCAGGAACAGCAGGCCGCAGGCGGCGGCGACCTTCAGGCCGAGAGGAGCGGATGGTGAGCCATCAGAGCGCATCGAAGGCCCCCATGCGCTTGGCGCCCCAGAGGTAGAAGCCCATGATGACGATCGGCACCACGGTGAAGGCGGCTGCGAGCGGAATGTTGCCGGCGGTGCCCTGCTGTGAATAGACGGCCTGGCCGATGAACAGCCGCGAGGTGCCGATGATCTGCGGGATGATGTAGTCGCCGAGCGTCAGCGAGAAGGTGAAGATCGAGCCGGCGACGATGCCCGGCAGCGCCAGCGGGAACAGCACGTTGCGGAAGGTCTGGCCGGGCGAGGCGCCGAGATCGGACGAGGCTTCGACCAGATTGCCCGGCACGCGCTCGAGCGCCGCCTGCACCGGCAGGATCATGAACGGCAGCCAGACATAGACGAAGACGATGAAGGTGCCGGTGGACGACACCGACAGCGAGTTGCCGCCGACGACCGGCAGCGACAGCCAGCCATCGAGCAGCCATAGCAGATGCAGCTTGGCGAGCAGCCAGGTGAGAATGCCTTCCTTGGCGAGAATGAGCTTCCAGGCGTAGATCTTGACCAGATAGCTCGACCACAGCGGCAGCATCACGCCGAGATAGAACAGCGCCTTCCAGCGGCCGCGCGCATAGCGGGCCGCGTAATAGGCGATGGGAAAGGCGATGGTCGCCGAGGCGAGCGTGACCAGGGCCGCCATCGTCACCGTGCGCAGGATGATGTCGAGATTGGCGGCCTGCAGCAGGTCGCCATAGGTCTTCAGCGTGAACTGCCGGTTGATGAGGCCGGAGAATTCGTCGATCGAGAAAAAACTCTGCAAGAGCAGCGCGAACAGCGAGCCGATATAGACGATGCCAAGCCACAGCACCGGCGGCAGCAGCATCAACAGCAGCAGCAGCTTCGGCTTGCGCCAGAACAGGTCGGACAGGACGCCACGCACGCCGCCGCTGCGGGGGAGGACGGCGGGAGCGGGAGTGGAGTTGAGCGCGGCGATTGTCATGACGCCGCCCTGTCTTGACGGAGGATATATGAGAGGCCGCGATCCTTCGCGCCCCCCTCTGTCCTGCCGGACATCTCCCCCACGAGGGGGGAGATCGGCTGTCGCGACTGCTTTCGCCAATCACCAACGTTGCAGAAGAGGCGCCACTGGCGAAGCTGCCGATCTCCCCCCAAGTGGGGGAGATGTCCGGCAGGACAGAGGGGGGCGCCGTGAAGCGCCGCACTTGGCCTGTCAGCCAAGACTTTCCTCA
>NZ_JBVVQB010000036.1:0-67099 GCF_055811775.1 Mesorhizobium sp. WSM4844
AAAGAAAGGGCGTTGTCGGTGAAGCTGCCAATCTCCCCCCGTGTGGGGGAGATGTCCGGCAGGACAGAGGGGGGCGCCAAGGATCGCTACAGTCTTCATTCTGCGCCGCTGCATCGCCCGACTGCGCTGGCGGGCGCCGCAGCCGGCCGCCTACTTCCCGCAATGGTGATCGTTGATCTTGTTCAAGGCATTCGCGTCGGGTCCGACCCTGTGGTAGGAGCAGGCTCCTGCGGCTGTCGTGAACAACTGCCGATCATAGTAGCGCGGGCCGCCGAACAGAATGTCGATGATGTTGCCTTCGGCGGGGACGTAGCGATCACGGTCAGGCTGATCATCGCGATCTCCAGCCAAGGCCGCGGCAGACATGCTGCACCCCATTGCGAAAACGAGAGCGCGGATCGCAAAACGTTTTGTTGTCATCGGGGAATGCCTTTCTGGCCGTTCGGCTTCTCACCATACATCCAAAATCGCGAGGCGGACAAAGGTTCCCTGAACGGCACTCCTGCGCGGCAATCTATCCCGCAATCTCCAACAAGGACGATATCAGCAACCGGCGTTCGTCGACCGAAAGAACATCCGAATCGAAGAGATTCATGCTGCGAAGTCCTTCGATGGCGAGGTAGCAGACCAGCAGCGCCTTGAGGTCCGGCGTTTCTCCCTTGAGCCGTTCGAAAACCTGCCGCCTGAACGCTTTTATCGGCGTCAGGAAATCGGGATCCTCGGCGATCGCCGAAAATATCCAGGAAGCCGACGGTTTCGATTCCGCGGCATGTTCGGCCGAAAGCTTGATGTAGGTTGCAAGCGGGCTCTCGCCCGCGACGCCGGCAGTGCGGGCGGCGTCCAGCGCCTGCTCGAAGGCGCGCAGATAATCCTCAACCAGCGCCTGCATCAGCTTCGCCTTGGTCGGGAAATTGTACAGCAAGCCGCCTTTCGACACCCCGGCCCGGCTGGCGACGGCGTCCAGCGACAGGCTGCCGGGTCCTGTCTCGCGTGCCACATCGGCGGCGGCGGCGAGAATTTTATCACGCGAATTTGCTCTGCGGGCTTTCATCAATCGCTCCCCCATACATTAGCCTACGCGGAATTGACAAGACCGTCCAGACGGTACAGTAAGGTCGCCGTCATTTGATATCGGGACCAGTCACAGCTATGTGTTTGGGTCATCCGACTGTTGTGCCGGGCCATGGCCAAGGGGACTGTTCGTGATCAAGCGTTTCATCATCGCCTTCATTCTGCTCGTGGTGGTCTGCGGCGGCATCGTCGGCTTCAACTTGTTCCGCGACAATGCAATGCAGGAATTCTTCGCCACGATGAAGCCGCCGGCGGCGACCGTGTCGACGATGACCGTCAAGCCGACGGGGTGGACGCCGGGCGTCGAGGCGATCGGCACTGTCAGTGCGGTCCGCGGCGTCGACCTGACCGTCGAGACCGCCGGCATCGTCAAGGACATCCTGTTTCAGGCCAATCAGAAGGTTGAAGCCAACGCGGGTCTGCTTCAGCTCGACGATGCCGCAGAGCGCGCCGATCTCGATGCGACGAAGGCGCAAGCAGCGCTCGACCAGACGGCGTTGACACGCGCCCTTGAATTGCAGAAACGCGATGTCGGCTCGGAATCGACGCTCGATTCAGCGCGGGCAGCCGCATTGGCTTCCGCTTCGCGGGTCAACAGGCTGCAGGCGGTGCTCGAGCAGAAGCTGCTGACAGCGCCCTTCAGCGGCACCATTGGTATCCCCAGGATCGATCTCGGCCAGTATCTCTCACCCGGCACTTCCGTAGCCACCCTGCAGGATCTGGAGACGATGCGAGCCGATTTCTCGGTTCCCGAACAGCAGCTTCCGCTGCTGAAGATCGGCCAGACGCTGCGGCTGGGCATTGGCGACGGCGAGCTTCCGTTCGCCGGCACCATCCGCGGTATCGACCCGAAGATCAATCCGACCAGCCGGATGGTGACGGTCAGGGCCGAGGTCGCCAACCCCGAAGGCAAGCTGACGCCTGGCCAGTTCGTGCAGGTGCGCGTCGAACTGCCCGAGGAAAACAACGTGCTGACGGTGCCGCAGACCGCGCTGACCTCCAGCCTCTACGGTGATTTCGTCTACGTGGTGCGTCCGGCAAAGCCAGCCGCGGCCAACGGCGCCGCCCCTGCCGCTGCGGAGCCGGAAGAAAAGCCGGCCACGGACCCCGCGGCCGAAGCGTCCGCGGCAAAACCCGAGGAAAAACCAGCTGCTGCGCCGGCCGAACCGACGGCGGGAGAACAGAAGCCGCAGCTCGTGCTCGCCCAGGTGTTCGTCAAGCCAGGCCGCCGCAACGCCGGCCTGGTTGAGATCCTGGAAGGCATCGCCCCCGGCGACGAAGTCGTTACCGCCGGCCAGAACCGCCTTTCCAACGGCATGTCCGTTGCCGTCGACAACACCATCGATCCGACCAAGCCGGCAAACCAGCAGGCAGCCCAGAAATGAGCTTCTCCGACATCTTCATTCGCCGTCCGGTCCTTTCGACCGTGCTCGCCTTGATGATCCTGCTTCTGGGTTTCCAGGGCATCTTCAGCCTCTCGATCCGGCAGTATCCGGAGGTCGAAGAAACGGCCATCACGATCACCACAGCCTATCCCGGCGCCAGCGCCGACCTGATCCAGGGGTTCATTTCCGCGCCGATCGCCCGTGCCGTCGCTTCGACCGAAAACATCGACTATGTCACGTCGGCAAGCCGGCCGTCCTCCAGCACCGTGACGGTGCAGATGAAACTCGGCTCCAATCCCGACGTCGCGCTGAACGAAGTCCTGTCGAAGGTACAAAGCGTGCGCGGCGACCTGCCGGACGAGTCCGAAGACCCGGTGATCGTCAAAGGCACCGGCGAGCAGTTCGCGATGATGTATATCTCGATGCAGAATCCGAACATGACGCCGGAACAACTCACCGAATATATCGAGCGCGTCGTGCGGCCGCGCATGTCGACGGTCGAGGGTGTCGCCGACGTGCAGATTTTCGGGGCCGCCGAATATTCGATGCGCGTCTGGATCGACCCGATCAAACTGGCGGCGCGCGGCGTGACGGCGTCGGACGTGCTGACCGCCATCAACGCATCGAATTTCCTGTCGGCACCCGGCAATACCGAAAACGAGTACGTCGCCTCCTCGATCACCGTCCGCTCGACGCTGCAGACGCCGGAGGCTTTCGCCGCTCTTCCGCTTCGTTCCACAGACGGCAATGTGGTGAGGCTGCGCGACGTGGCGCGCGTCGAGCTCGCCGCGGCGAACACCGACACCAGGGTTACTTTCAACGGCAAGCCCGGCATCTTTCTCGCCATCTTCCCGACGCCGGCCGCCAATCCGCTGACGACAGCGGAGGCCATCCACGAAATCGTGCCGACGATCCAGGAGACGCTGCCGCAAGGCATGACGATCGAGATCGTCTACGATTCGACCGAGCAGATCAGCGCCTCGATCGAGGAAGTGTTCAAGACCATCGGCGAAGCGGTCGCTATCGTCATCGTCGTCATCCTGCTCTTCCTCGGCTCGTTCCGCTCGGTGCTGATGCCGATCGTGACCATTCCGCTGTCGCTGATCGGCGTCTGTTTCCTGCTGTTTTCGCTAGGCTATTCGATCAACCTCTTGTCGTTGCTGGCCATGGTGCTGGCGATCGGCCTCGTCGTCGACGATGCCATCGTGGTGGTGGAAAACATTCACCGCCATATGGAGGAAGACGGCTTGTCGCCGATGCAGGCGGCCTTCAACGGCATGCGGGAGATCTCGTCCGCCGTCATCGCCATGACGATAACGCTGGCCGCCGTGTTCGCGCCGCTGGCCTTCACCGGCGGCCTGACCGGCGCACTGTTTCGCGAATTCGCGGTAACGCTTGCCGGCTCGGTGGTGCTTTCGGGTGTCGTTGCCCTCACCGTCACGCCGATGATGTCAGCACGCATCCTGAGGGCCGGCTCGCACAGCCGCTTCCAGCGTATTGTCGACAACACGTTCAGGCGCGTCGAAAACGTCTATGAGCGGCTGGTCAGCGGCTCGCTAAAATATCGTCCGGTGACGCTGATGATCGTCATCGCACTGGTCGCCACGACCGGCTTCATGTTCACCAAGACCGCCAGCGAACTGGCGCCGGAAGAAGACCAGGGCTTCTTGCTGTCTCTTGTGAACGCGCCGCGCTACGCGACGTCGGACTATACCGAGACCTATGTGAACCAGATTCTCGGGCTGATGAACGATATCCCCGAAACCAGGGCGCGGTTCTCCGCCGTCGCCTTCGGGGGCCCGACGAACAGCGCCTTCGTCGGCTTCGCATTCAAGGACTGGGCCGAGCGCGAGCGCAGCTCGAAGGAGCTTCAGGAAGACATCACGGGTCGCCTTACCAAGGTGGCGGGCGTCGAGGCTTTCGTCTTCGCCCCACCGACGCTGCCCGGCTCCGGCGGCGGCCTGCCGGTCACGATGGTGGTGCGCTCGACCGGCGATGCCTCGCAGGTGTTCGAGGCGGCCGAGGACATCAAGAACAAGGCGCAGGCCTCCGGTCGATTCCTCGCAGTGCAGAATTCGATGTCCTTTGACGCACCGCAAGTGACGGTGACGATCGACCGCGACCGCGCCGCGGCGCTCAACCTGCCGATCGCCGACATCGGCCGGACGCTGACCCTTTTGGTCGGCGGTGCCGAAGTGGCGCAGTTCGACCGCGAATCCAACAGCTACGACATCATCCCTCAGGTGCCGCAGAACTTCCGCGACAACCCTGAAAAGCTGGCCGAGTATTTCGTCCGCAGCGCGTCGGGCGAGATGGTGCCGCTCTCGGCAGTGGTGAAGATCTCGACGAACGCCTCGCCGGCCGTGATCGAGCAGTTCAACCAGTTGAACTCCGCCACGATTTCCGCTCTGCCATTGCCCACCCTGACCACCGGCGACGGGCTGAGGACCATCGAGGACATCGCCCGGGAAAGCCTGCCCGACACGTTCTTCATCGACTATACCGGGCAGTCGCGACAGGAGAAGGAACAGGGCTACACGATCATCATCGCCTTCGCGGCAGCCGTTCTCGTCATCTATCTGGTGCTGGCGGCGCAGTTCGAAAGCTTCCGCGATCCGTTGATCATCATGATGTCGGTGCCGCTGTCGATCTTCGGCGCAATCGTGCCGCTCAATCTGGGGCTGGGAACGCTCAACATCTACACGCAGGTCGGGCTGATCACGCTGATCGGCCTGATCACCAAGCACGGCATTCTTCTGGTCGAATTCGCCAACCAGCAGCGCGAGCTGCACGGGATGCGGCGGCGCGATGCGATCGTCGCCTCGGCCAGGGTGCGGCTGAGGCCGATCCTGATGACGACCGCGGCGATGGCGCTCGGGGTGGTGCCGCTGATCATCTCCAGCGGCGCGGGTGCGGCGGCGCGCTATTCGATGGGCCTGGTGATCTTCACCGGCATTCTGGTGGGAACCATGTTCACCCTGTTCGTGGTGCCGATGTTCTACACCTTCATCGCCAGCAAGGACCTGCCGCATCACGCCGAGAAGCCGGACCCGAAGCTGATGCCGGCGCCGGTTGATTGATTGACAAAAGGCCGGAATTTCCGGCCTTTTTCTTGGGCAGAAATGTCCTACCGCAACGTATTTGGAAGCGGATCGTCTAGCTTTCTATTTGACGATGAGGATCCTGGTGTTGGCCGGGCCGAAAATATCGACAAGCTGGTAGAAGTCGGCGGCATTGTCCGGATGCAGCCGCACGCAGCCATGCGAGGCCGGCTGTCCCAAGCGCTTGACGAAATTGGTCGCATGCACGGCGTAGCCACCCTTGAAGAAGACCGAATGCGGCATCGGCGCGTTGTCATACTTCCTCGAATACCACATCTGGTGCATGCGGGTCGGCTTGAACGAGCCGATCGGGGTGACATGCCCCTTGCCGCCGGTCGAGACTTTCCACGCGAAGGTCGGCCGCCCGTCGACGAGGACTTCCATCGTCTGCTGCGAGAGCGAAATCCGCGCCACGATCTGATTGGCGGCCCGATTGGCGGCCCCATTGGCGGCATCGGCGACGCCGTTGCCGGCGCCGAACAAAAGAGCCGCGCCCGCGGTGACGGCGGCGGCGATGTTGATGAGCTTGGCGGAAATGGCCGTGTGCATGTTGTCCCCTGTCTGCCGGGCATGGCCGGCTCCAATTCGATGACTGGCTTGTCGTCGGGTCACGTTTCGAATTGATTTCGCACGGCGGATTTTTCTGTTTCGAATCTGTTTCCTCTGGTTAACGGCCGCAGGCCCATTCCGAGGCGTTTGCAAGGGTGAAAGCAAGAACAGGACGGTCTGCCCGGTCGAGCCCAGACCGGAAAAGCTACTGCCATCTCCTGGCGGAAGCGCGGTCTTCCCTCACATGAAAGAAAGCTCGAAACCAATCGGCAACAAAGCGCGGACTCGAGCGGCATGATGTTGATACAGGCCACCGGCAAAGTTGACCCAACGAAAACAGCCGGCACAAACCAAGATGAACATGCAATCGAACGTGATCTCCTGGTTCAGGATAAGCATAGAAGCAGCGTTGATTTGCATGCCGCACTGTTTTCGCCACGGTCTGGATCGTGTCCAGCCTGCGCATAACCGGCTCAAGGCCCTCTGGCGGGTCGGTTTTGGGCTGAAGAAGATGCGCGGCACCTCCGGCAACTTGCAGCCGAGAGGACCGAAGGCCCGCGCCGCGACGGGGGGCTCCGCAGGCGGCGCGGGCACTTCGGGGTTTTCCCTGAAGCGAACCTGAAACCAAATTTGGGGACGAAAACGATGGACGCGAAATTTGCAGCTTCGGTGCTTTCCGCACTGCTCTACGCACAGGGCCTGCTCGGCTTTGCCGGCCTCGCCACCGTGCTTCTCAGGGATCGTGCCCATGCGAGTGAATTCGTCGCGGCCAGCGAAATGCCGTCAGGTCCATCTCTTCTCGTGGTGCGCTGAACGCCTGGGCCTGCGGTGAGAGCCCCAGCCTCAGTCGGCGAACTGCGTCGGCGGGTCGAACCGGTAGCCCGCACCCCTTATGGTGGTGATGGTTTCGGTGTCGAGCTTGCGGCGCAGTCGCACAATGCGCGAATCGATCGAGCGATCGAAGGCATCGGCATTTTCGGCTGGCGCGGCGGCAATGATGTCGTCGCGCGTCAAGACCTTGCGCGGACTGGCCAGGAACAATCTGAGCAGCGCCACCTGGCCCGGCGACAATTGTTCTTCCGTGCCGGAGCGATGCATGACCATGGCCGACCGGAGGTCGACCGTCGCGTTCTCCAGCACGACCAATTCCCCGGCGTTCCGGCCGCGCCGTGCCAGCAAGCCGCCGATACGGGCGGCGAGTTCCCTGACGTTGAGCGGGCTCTCGACGACGTCGGCGGCGCCGAGCTCGAGCGCCAGCACCTTGTCGACGAGATCGGCCGGCGGGCAGATCAAGATGAAATCCGGCCCGCCCTCGCCGCCATGGCGCTTGAGCATATCACGCCCTTCCGCCTGGCTGAGGCTGTCGCCGACGACGACGACATCGATGCCGTTTCCGGAAAGCAAGGATTCGGCCTCCCACGGCTGCCGCACTGCGCGCACGTCATGACCGCGCCGTTCGAGATGGTCGGCGAGATCGGTCGCGACCACTTCGGCGACGGAAACAAGCGCGATGATGGATCGTGCAGCCATTTTTTTCCACCCTGCAACCGGCAACCCAAGATGAGTGCTGGACATGATGTTTATACCCAATCTACTTTCCGCTGAAAGCGGGAGCGAAAACATAGTGCGGGCACGAATTGTCGTCGTCGAGGACGAGCCGGATCTGAGGGACGCGGTCGCCGAGTATCTCGGCGCCAGCGGCTACGATGTCGCTACGGCCGAGAGCGCCAGCGCTGCTCGAACCTTGCTGGAAACGCAGTCGTTTCAACTGGCCATCCTCGACATCGCCATGCCGGGCGAGGACGGCCTGTCGCTTGGCCGCTGGATGCGCTCGAAAACGCCGATCGGCATCATTTATGCCACTGCCGCCGGCACCGCGCTCGACCGCATCGTCGGGCTGGAACTCGGCGCCGACGACTACATTGTCAAGCCTTACGAATTGCGCGAGGTGCTGGCTCGGGTCCGCAGCGTGCTGCGCCGCGTGCCGCCGCCGGCCGAGCCGCAGGCCGCCAAGGCCGAAACAACTGCCAACAACCGCCGTTCCATGAGCTTCGGCCCTTTCCATGCCGATCTCGACGGTCGGTTCGTCACCGGCGCCAATGGGACGGTCATCGACCTGGCCAAGAGCGAGTTCGACGTGCTGGAGGTCTTCCTGACGCGTGCCAACCGCTTGCTGACGCGTGCGGCGATCTCCGAGGCGATCGGCTTCGTGGAAGATCCTGACTCCTCACGCGCGGTCGATATCCGCATCATGCGGCTGAGGAAGAAGATCGAGGCGGACCCGGCCAATCCGAAATTCCTGCGCACAGTCCGCGGCGAAGGCTATATCTTCTCGCTGCCGACCGGCGAAGGCAACTGAGCGGCGCGACCAACCACTCTCGGTGGCACGACTGTGAAATGACGGCTGACCCCATGACGGTTGACCATGACGGCTGAAGCACGCAGCGATAGGCACGGCGTCAGGCAGGGCACGGCGATGGCCGCTGTTCACATCGTTCGCCGGCTTCACGAAGCTGGCGACTGGCAGCGCGACATGGGCAGCATCCTTGAAACGCTGTGCGGGGCCATGGATTGCCAGCGCGGCATCCTGTTTCGGCTGCGCGAGCTGCCCGGCCAAGGCTTTGCCCAATCGGTGGCGGCCTACTGGATCGACCCCCGATATGGTGGCGAGTTGGCATCGCCGACGGTGATCATGCAGTCGGTTGTCAATTCGGACCCACTGCTGGAACGGTTGGCGGAGGACGAGCGGCAAGGCAAGATCTTCGCGGGACACACGCGCAACCTCGAAGGCTTTCTGAGAACCGACTTCGAAAAGCAGCACATCAAGTCGTTCCTGTCGGTGTCGGTCTTTGCGCATGGCCATCTGTGGGGCACGCTGGCGGTCAACGACTGCGTGAACGAGCGCGAATGGACCAACGAGGAAGAGGCAACGCTGCACATCGTGGCGCTGGCCATCGGCGACGCCATCGAACGATCGCTTTCCGATGCCCACGCCAGCGAAGTCATCCGCCGCACCATGCTGCAGGCCTCGCTCGACGCCATCATCGTCATCGACGAGACCGGCTCGATCATCGAATTCAATCCGGCCGCCGAAAAGATGTTCGGCTACCAGCGCAGCACCATCCTCGGCAAGGACCTGCTCGACACCGTCGTTCCGGACTATTATCGCAAGGGCTATGTGTCGGGCGCCGAATACATGTCGGGCCGCGGCGCGCCGATGGTCGGGCAGCGGATCGAGACCGTCACCCAGAACGCTGCCGGCGAGGTCTTTCCGATCGAATTGACGGCAACCGAGATGCGGGTCGCCGACCGCCGCCTGATCTTCGGCTCGATCCGCGACCTCCGCGACAAATTGCGTGCCGAGGAGGAGATCGGCCGCCAGCGCGAAAAGCTGCACCAGAACGAGAAGATGGCGGCGATGGGCTCGCTGCTTGCCGGCGTGTCACACGAGCTCAACAACCCGCTTGCCGTGGTCGTCGCCCAATCGACTTTGTTGCACGAGTTCGCTTCAGACCCGCAGACCAAGGTGCGCGCCGAAAAGGTGCGCGCCGCCGCAGAGCGCTGCGGCCGCATCGTCAAGAGCTTCCTCTCGATGGTCCGCCTGCATCCGGCGTCGCAGGCCGAGACTGACCTCAACCAGGTGGTCCGCGCGGCGCTCGAAGTGACCGCCTACGGCGCCAGGTCGACCGGCATCATTATCGACACCGATTTCGCCAGCGGCCCGCTGCTGGCCATGGCCGACGCCGACCATGTGACGCAAGTGGCCGCCAACTTCCTCATCAACAGCCAGCACGCTCTGGCCGGCATCGGCGGCGACCGGCTGATCAAGGTTCGCACGTTTCGCAGCGATCGCGGCAATCCCTGTTTCTCGGTCGAGGACAACGGGCCGGGCGTGCCGGAAGCGATACGTTCTCGCATCTTCGAGTCGTATTTCACCACCAAGCCGGTCGGCGTCGGCACCGGCATCGGCCTGTCGATCTCGAAATCGATCATCGAACGGCACAATGGCAATGTCTGGTTCGAGGAAGTTCTGCCGAGAGGCGCCCGTTTCGTCGTTCAGTTGCCGGCGATCGCCGGCGGCGCGGCCGCCGCCGGCGAAAGCCCGTCGCGCTCGAGCGGATTGCGCCATGCCCTGATCATCGACGACGAGCCGGATGTCGCCGCCTCGCTGTCCGACATTCTGGAGTTGATGGGCATCAAGTCGCGGATCGTGCCGGCCTGGGCGTCGGCCGCCGCGACCTTGTCGGGCCATATGTCGCCGGACATCGTCTTTTCCGATCTGCGCATGCCCGGCACCAGCGGCATATCGATCTATCGCGAACTGCTCGCCGAAAAGCCTGATCTGGCGCGGCGCTTCGTTCTGGTCACCGGCGACCTGATCGGCGCGAAAGCCGAAATCGAGGCATTGCCGGCGCCGCAGCGGCCGCAGATCCTGGAAAAGCCGTTCAGCACGCTGGACGTGCGCGGGGTGCTGTCGGCCATCGCCGAGCAGGCCGCATTGGGCAGCTAGGACTTCGGACCGGTGGAAATCGATTTTTGAAAAAATCCGATGCTCAACAAAGGGCTTTCCAGAGAAAAAAGACTCCCGGCCGAGGATGCGGCGGGAGCCTGCCTGGAGCGCTGGAGGGGTCGCTCGGGCATCAAAAAACGTTCGGGATATCGGTCAGCGGCGCGGCATTGGCGATCACGCGAACCGCGCGGGCCTTGTGAATGCCGGATTGCTCGGCAATGACGCGCAGGCAGTCCGCACTCTCGGCGCCCCAGGCCTGCCCCTTGCAGACAAAATCGATCTCCGGCATCGGCAGCCGCGCGGTCTTGGTCGTGGTCGGCGCGCCCTTGACGATGTTTGCCGGCGGGTTCAGCGAAGCAAAGGCGGGACCAACCGTCGGCGCGAACGCCATGCCGACGAATGCGGCGGCGCCCAGCACCACGAACAGCGCCATCGGATGGTCGTTGGCGCGCTGGCGCAGCGCCAGCTTCGGCCGCCGGTCGTTGCGCTCCGGCGCCTGCAGGCGGCGGTCATTGCCGGCAGTCCGGATTTTCGTATACATCGTGCTTCCCTTCGTCGATCTTCTTTTTCTGTGGAAACGAACATAGCCGCACCCTGTAACGTACGAACGACGCACGCAAACTGACCGTGTAACAGCTTTGAAACGGGAATTCGGCGGGCGGTCATGCAGGGGCGATGGCGTTCGTTGCCGAACTGTTTTCGTCCAGATGCGTGTTCACGGGATCAAATCGCGCCGCCGCTCTGGCCCGGCGACGTCCGGTCGTCACCTTGAGACGCCCCCGCCTGCGACGATGAGGCGCTGGTGATTACTGCGGATTAAATTCCCTCAGGATTTTCTGTGCCGCAATGCGCCCAGCCACGATTGCGCCTTCGACATAGCCCGGAAACGACGGCGACAATTCCGAGGATGCGAAATACACCGGCGGCGCGCCGGCCAGGATGGTTTTTTCGGCCTCGGTGGCGCTCGTATCGATGATGAGATCGGCGTAGCCGCCACCGCTCCAGCGATCGTCGGTCCAGTCGCGACAGCTGAAGTCGATGAAGTCGTCCGCGTCCGTGCCGAGCGCCTGCCTCAGCCGCGCCATAACCTCGGTGCGCAACGCGGCATCTCCCAGTTCCCGCCAGCGGAGGGCAAGCGGCCCGCCGACGAAGACGACCAAGGCAGGGTGGCCACAATCCTTGCTGACGTCACAGGCAAAAAGTGCCGGCGGATCGCGCCACATCACCATGCCGCTCAGGCCCTTGGCGCGCCAAAAGGCGGTGGCATAGCGCAGCTGTATTTTGATCACCGCGCCGCTTTGCCAGACGCCGAGAGCCTTTTGCAAGACAGTCGGCAGCGGCGGCGCGAAGTCCAGCTTCGAAGCCATCATCGGCGGCATGGCGATCAGCGCTATTCGAGCCGTGATCGAGCCCGTCCTCGACGCGAGACGAACGCCTCCCGGTCTGCGGTCGATCGTTCTGACCGGCGTGTTCAATCGCAGGCGGTCGCCGAGATCGCCAGCCAGATCATCCGCCAGAGACTGCATGGTTTCGAGCACGAAATACTGCAGTTCCGACACCTCGTTGGTGATACGCCGGTCATTGTCGATGAGGTGCCAAAGCGGCAGTTTTTCGAGCGCTTGGCACCACAAGCCCTCGATCATCGAGCGGAAAGCCGCCTTGGCCTCGCCGGGATCGTTCTGGCGATCGAGCCATGCGGCGACGGTCAAGCCGGCGATAGCCGGATCGCCCGGTGCGATCGCGTTCATGCGGTCGCGGATCGACATCGAGGCGTGGTAGATTCGCTCGACTTGCTTTGCGCCGGTCAGCGGCTGGGCAACGAACTCGCCCTTAGCATAGGTCTCGACCAACGTCTTGCCGCGCGTTCGCACCAGGGCCATCAGTTCCGGCATGTCCTCGCACAGGAACTGACCGCCGCTGTCGATCCGCTCGCCAAGCCCGTTCCACTGGGACTCGACCCGCCCGCCGACGCGGCCGCGCGCCTCGAGCAGCGCAAGATCGATGCCGGCCTTGCTCAATTCATGCGCGGCTGACAGGCCGGTAAAGCCGGCGCCGACGATGGCGACATCGGTTCGCACGGTCTGGCGCTTCAAGAGCCGGCCCTGAAGGTCTCGAAGTCCGCTATCATCCGCGGCTTGTGCTTCGGAGACAACGGTCCTGTCGAGATCATCAAACCCCGCTCGATCGAATTGCAGGTTGCTGGCTGCTCCGCCGGGCGACCCGCTTTAGCCAATGGTCTTTTCCAGCATGCTTATCCAGTTGCGGTAGGCGATCTTCTCGATCAGCGCGCGACCGAAGCCGCGCGCGGCGAACGCGTCGAGCAGCTTCGGCAGGCCGGTGACGTCGCCGACCACAGCCGGGATCATGGCGCCGTCGAAGTCGGACCCGAGCCCGACGCCGTCTTCGCCCAAAGCCTGCAGCAGTGAATCGACATGGCGCACCATTACGTCGAGACTGGTATCGGCATTCATCCTGCCGTCTTCGCGCAAAAACCCGGTCGCGAAATTCAGCCCGACCATGCCGCCCGAGTCGCGGATCGCGCCGAGCTGCCATTCGGTGAGGTTACGCGAATGGCCGCAGATCGCATGGACATTGGAATGGGTCGCGACCAGTGGTGCGTCGCTGATCTCGGCGACGTCGCGAAACCCCTTCTCGTTGAGGTGCGAAAGATCGACCATGATGCCGAGCTGGTTGCAGGCCTTGACCAGCGCCTTGCCGGCATCGGTCAGGCCAGGTCCGGTGTCGGGCGTCGACGGGAACCGGAACGGCACGCCATGGCCGAAAGCGTTCGGGCGGCTCCAGACGATGCCGAGCGAGCGCAAGCCGGCCGCATGCAGCACGTCGAGCATGGTCAGTTCGGGGTCGATCGCCTCGACGCCTTCGATATGGAACACCGCTGCGATCGACCCTTGCGCCATCGCGTTTCGCACATCGCCGGCGCTGCGGCAGACGGTGAGCGCCGACGCTCGTTCCAGCCTGAACAGGATCGAGGCCATGGCGATGGTGGAAGCAAGCGCGTCGGCGCGCGGAATTTCGGGCGGCAAGGGCTCGATATCGCTTGGCGCGGGAGGAACCGCACCGCGCTTGGATTTCTCGACCGGCGGCGGAAAGATTGCGAACATGCCGCCGGCAAAGCCGCCCTGTTTCGCACGCGGCAGGTCGATGTGGCCACCCGATGTTCCCTCGATGAACAGCTTTTCGACATCCGCGTCTTTCGACTGATAGAGCCTGAGCAGCGTGTCGTTGTGGCCGTCGAAAACGGGAACAAGATCGGTTTCGGTCATCAAGGGATCATTTCGGTTCGATTGGTCGGGCGGGCAATATCCTACTTAGGCAAGGCAATACCCACTAGGCAAGTCGAGCGCGGTCTTGCCTTCTCCCCTTGTGGGAGAAGGTGGATTGGCGCGTAGCGCCAAGACGGTTGAGGGGTGCTGCACGGAGTGCTGTTGGTGCCAAGCTGGAACACCCCTCATCCGGCCGCTTCGCGGCCACCTTCTCCCACAAGGGGAGAAGGGGGAGCCACGACCGACTATTGCTTCAGCACGTCGGCCCATTCCTGGTGACGCCGGAACTGGGCGTTGGCGAACGGGCAGAGCGGAATGATCTTCTTGCCCGCCGCGCGCGCGTCCTCGACGGCGCGGGTTACGAGCCTGAGTCCTGCGCCCTGGCCGCGAAACGCATCCGGCACTTCGGTGTGGTCGATGATGATCTGGTGCTCGCCGACCTTGGTAAAAGTCATCTCCGCCTCGGCGCCGTCAGGCCCGCGCAGGAGATAACGGCCCTTGGAACCGCGATCCTCCAGTTCGACCTCCGGCAATTGGTCAGGCATTGCTTACGCTCCTTCTGCCGGCGTAGCGGACAGGAACCGCCGCGCCGCCTCGATCTCGTTCGACTGCACCTCATGGCCGCCGTCGTGCCACTCCACTGTGACATCGGCGCCATCGGCGCGCAAATGGGCTTCCAGCCGCGACGTCAGGTTGGGCGGACAGATCGGATCGCGCCTGCCTGCTGTGACCAGGATGCGGCGGCCGGCCAAGCTGCCCTTCACCTCCGGTTCGAATGGAATCAGCGGATGCATCAGCACCGCCGCATCGAACAGAGAGGGCGCCGCGAACATCACCGAGGCCAGGATGTTGGCGCCGTTGGAATAGCCGAGGCCAAGCACCGACGCGGGCTTTGCCGCCTCGATATGCGCCTTGACGAAGCCAATCATCTTGTCCGTCGCCCGCGCCAGGTCGTCCATGTCGTAGACGCCCTCGCCGGTGCGGCGAAAGAAGCGCGCAGCACCGTCTTCCGAGACATCGCCGCGCGGCGAAACGATGGTCGCCTGCGGCGCGAGATCACGCCCGAGCGACAGAAGCTGGTTCTCGTCGGCCCCGGTGCCGTGGAAGACGAAGAGCAGCGATCCATCAGGCGAACCCGGCAGTGTCTTGTAGGTGTAAGCGTCCTTGCTCATGACTTATCCTCAGTCTTCCAGCTTTTGCAGATGTTGCTCGAGATATGGCCTCAGATGCTGGTGCTGCGACGGCAGCTTCAGCGCCTCGCCGAGATGGGCTGCGTCCTCGTCGCGGTCGAAGCCCGGCTCGTTGGTGGCGACTTCGAACAGCACGCCGCCCGGCGTGCGGAAATAGATCGCCCAGAAATAATCGCGGTCGATCACCGGCGTCACCTGGTAACCGGTGTCGATCAGCGCCTTGCGCACTTCGAGCTGCTTGGCGCGGTTTTCGACAGCGAAGGCGACGTGGTGGACCGAGCCGGCGCCGAGATCGGCAAAAGCGGCGCCCGGCAGCGATTCGATATCGACGATGTCGGCGCCGTTGCCGTCCTTCAGCGCCAGCCTTTTTACAGTTCCGGACGTGTCGACTTCCTCATAGCCCATGAATTTCAGCAGCTCTTCCGTGGCGCCGCCATCCCTGAGCCTGAGCGACACCGAGTGAAAGCCGCGGATCGCCTCGTCGGACGGAACATCGCCCTTCGCCCATGGCGCACGGGTGTCGGCCTTGTCCTCGACCAGCGCAAACCCGTCGCCATCGGGACCGGCGAAGCCAAGGCGCTTGTCGCCGAAGCTCTCTTCGCGCGACAGCCCGGCGACGCCCTCATCGGCAAAACGCTTTTCCCAATAGGCAAGCGTGCCTTCGGGCACCGAATAGACCGTGGTGCCGACCTCGCCAACGCCGTGGCGGCCCTTGCCGATGTTGGGGAACGGAAAGTAGGTCATCACCGAACCGGGCGTGCCGAGCTCGTCGGCATAGTAGAGATGGTAGACATCCGGCGCGTCGAAATTGACGGTTTTCTTGACCCGGCGCAGGCCGAGCTTTTTTGTGAAGAACTCGTTGTTCTGGCGCGCATCCCTGGCCATCGAGGTGACGTGATGCAGACCCCTGATCTGGTTGAGCATTTTCCTGCTCCTTCCTTGTCCTGTGCGGCCCATGCCGCGGTCCACGCCAATATGAGGAGCCGCCAGCCGGCGGCAAAGGCCGCAAACACAGAATAGACTGTGCTCTATAAGTGAACAATAAAGCGACTTTTGTTCACCATTTTGCGAACACCTGAGGCTTGTGTCGCAACAAAAATTCGGCTCCCGTGATCGGCAGGTATTCGCGACAGGTTTTCAATGAAGGACACCCGCATTGGTCAGAAAAGACAGACGCCCGAATGTTCTCCTGATCACCTGCGACCAGTGGCGCGGCGACTGCCTGTCGGCGGCAGGCCACAAGGTGGTGCGAACGCCGAATGCCGACGCGCTCGCCGCCGAGGGTGTGCTGTTTCGACAGCACTTTGGCGGGGCGGCGCCCTGCTCGCCGGCACGCGCCTGCCTCTACACCGGCCTTTACCAGATGAACAACCGCGTCTGCCGCAACGGCACGCCGCTCGACGCCCGCCATGGCAACATCGCGCTCTCGGCACGCAGTCTCGGCTATGATCCGACGCTGTTCGGCTATACCGACGTGTCGCCCGATCCGCGCACGCTGACGCCAGGCGACCCGCGGCTGAAAAGCTATGAAGGCGTGCTGCCCGGCTTCACCGTGCGCCAACTCCTGCCGGAGCACCAGAAACCGTGGCTGTCATGGCTCAAGACGCGCGGTATCGATAGCAGCGCCGGTTTTCCCGATATCCATCGCCCAGCGGACGAAATCGTTGGTGCCACGACGGACGGCGCAGTGACCACCTCACCGCCCGTCTACTCGAAGGACGAGACCCCAGCCGCCTTCCTGACCGGCGAATTCGTCCGCTGGCTTGGCGAACAGGAGCGCGGTACACCGTGGTTCGCGCATCTTTCCTTCCTCAGCCCGCATCCGCCCTTCATCGTGCCGGAGCCTTACAACAGCATGTATGGCCCTGCCGACGGAACAGCCTTCCGCCGCGCCGCGAACTGGCAGGCCGAGGCGCAGAGCCACCCCTACCTCGCCTATGAACTTGACCAGCAGCAGCGGGCAAATTTCCGCCCCGGCGCCGAGGGCAAGGTGCGCGATTGGGGCGACGGCAATTTTGGCCGCATCCGCGCGCTTTATTACGGCATGATCTCGGAAGTCGACGCGCAGCTTGGCCGCATCTGGCAGGCGGTCAAGGCGGCGGATGCCTGGGACGACACCATCATCGTGCTGACCTCTGACCATGCCGAGATGATGGGCGACCATTTCATGCTGGGCAAGGGCGGCTTCTTCGACGGCAGTTTTCATATTCCGCTGATCATCCGCGACCCGCGTCGCCGCAAGGCGGCCGGCGCCAGCGTCGACCGCTTCACCGAAGCGGTCGACATAGCGCCGACATTGCTCGATCTGCTTGGCGAGGTATTCCCGCCGCATCTCGACGGACAATCGCTGAAGCCGTTCCTGGATGCCGGGGAGCCGGGCAACTGGCGCGAGGCCGCGCATTGGGAGTTCGATTTCCGCTCGGTTGCCGACAGTGATGCCGAGCGCCATTTCGGCATCGGTCCGCGCCAGTGCAATCTGGCCGTCATCCGCACGAAACAATTCAAATATGTACATTTCGGCGGCGGCCTGCCGCCGCTGCTGTTCGACCTGGAGAAGGATCGGGACGAACTGACCAATGTCGCTGCCGATCCGGCCTATCTGCCGGTCCGGCTGGAGCTTGCCGAAAGGCTGCTTGCCTGGCGGGCCGAACATCTCGATCAATCGCTGGCGCTTGCCGAACTGACCGAGGATGGGGTTGCCGGCCACGTCGCAGGCCTGCCACCTTTCCAGTCATGAAAAGACCCGCGCCGTTGCCGGCGCGGGTCTTTTTCGTCGTTGGCGCAAGCTAGCGCATGATCATGCGCTGGGTGTCGCGGTTTTGCGTATATGTGGCCTTGTCATAGGGGGCCTGCGCCTCGAGCTGCTCCTTGGTGAAGTTCGTGTAAAGATAGCGTTTGCCATCCTTGTCGGTCATGAATTTCAGGTTTTCCATGCCGATTGCCACTTCCTTCTCGCCAACCCCGAGGAAACCGCCGACGTCGATGATGACGGCGTCGACCTTCTTGTCGCCCGTCAGCACGACGTCACCAATCTCACCGAGGTTGACATCGTTGGCGCCATAGACGGTGGTTCCAACCAGGTCCTCGGAGCGGATTTTGTCGACCGGCATTTCGGTCAGCGCCGACTTGTCGATCGCCGCGGTCTGCGTCTGGTCGGGGGTTGCGTCAGGCGTTGCTGCAGCCGGAGCCTCGGCCGTCTTGTCCGCCGGTGCCGGAGCAGTGGTGTCAGGCATTGCCGCCGGGGCCTCGGCCGTCTTGTCTGCCGGTGCCGGAGCAGCGGGTTCAGGCGTTGCCGCCGGAGCTTCCGCGGTCTTCTCCGCCGGGGCTGGAGTGACAGCAGGGGTGGTGGTCACTGGCGCCGGCGTCGCCGCGTCAGTCGATGCGGTTGTCGCCGGGGCGGGATCATAAGGCCTGCGGTCGAACTCCGGCAACGCCTCCAGGTCTTCCTTCGTGGTCTCGGCCACCAGCCAGCGATCGCCATCCCTCTCCGCCCACTTGGCCTTGTCGAACTGATAGGCGACATTCTTTTCGCCAACCTCAAGGAAGCCGCCGACGCCAATGATCAGCGACTCGGCCTTGCCATCCTTGGCCAGGACGATGTCGTTCACGTCGCCGATGTTTTGTGCATCGTCGCCGGTGCCGTTGTAAACGGTTTCACCGATGATGTTGGTGGCAAGGTTCCCGTCAGCGTGCTTCATGGGTTCGGCCGGAGCCGGTTCGGCCGGAGCCGCCGGAGCGTTCTGTGCGGTGGTGTCGGTCGAGCCAGAAGGGGCTGGAGGAGCCGTAGCCGTGGTGTCGGTGGCCGCAGGAGCCGGATCGTATGGCGTGCGGTCGAAGTCCGGCTGAGCCGTCAGCTCATCCTTTGTGGTTTCGGCAATCAGCCAGCGGTCGCCACCCCGTTCGGCCCATTGCAGCTTGTTGTAGTCGAAAGCGACATTCTTGGCGCCAACGCCAAGAAAGCCGCCGACGCCGATGACGACGGATTTCGCCTGACCGTTTTCATCGAAGACGACATCACTGACCTCACCGATGTTCTCGGCATCGTCGCCGGTGCCGTTATAGACGGATTCACCAATGATATTGGTCATCAGGCTGCCCTCGGCCCGCGCAACGGGAGCCGCCGGAGCGGTCTCCTGGACCGCCGGGTCCTGGGTAGGCGCCGGTGTTGTGGCTTCCTGCGCATACGCACCAGTCGCAATCAACGCTGCCAGTGCGGTGGTGGATAAAAGGGTGCGGATCATCGTAATCTCTCCTCGTGCGTTATTTCTTCACGCCACAAGCCGCCGGTGGAGATTGGTCGCGGCGTTACACATTCACAACGTCGTGACCGCGCGGTTGTTCCGACACCATGGCGAGCGTTCTGCAAAAACCACCCGAATCGCGCTCAATTATGCGTTTGGCCGGGTGAGATTGGCTCCTGTATTTTCGTTAGAGCTGCGGAACTTTTTTTCAACCGCCCCGTTTCGGCCCATGGCTCGGTCTGTTACGGCCGATGATTATCCAATGGTAGCCAAGAAAAATCGGAGCGGGGGAATGCGATTTGCGGCGGTGCTGAACCAGGAGGGCGGCACCCTGCGAACGGTTGATCTCTCCGCCTTCACCGACCGAATGCGCCAGACATTGGAGGCCGCAGGCCACCGCATCGATATCGAAATCGTTGCCGGCAGGGACATTGTCGCAACGCTGGACCGCATCGCTTCCAGGCATAGTGTCGACATTGTGCTGGCCGGTGGCGGCGACGGCACCATTTCGGCCGCGGCGGCTCGGGTGATGGGCAGCAAGAAAGCGCTTGCCATTTTACCGGCTGGCACGATGAACCTGTTCGCGCGCGGGCTCGGCATTCCACAAACCCTTGACGCGGCCGTGAAATCCTTTGCCGACGGTGAGGTTATTGCAGTCGATATGGCAACCGCCAACGGCAAGCCATTCGTGCATCAATTCTCGATCGGCATGCATGCCAGGATGGTCCAGCTTCGCCAAGCCATGGAGTATGGCTCGCGGTTGGGAAAGATGCGGGCCTCGGCAAAGGCTGCCTGGGCGGCGATCAACAACCCTTCGGCGATGAAGGTGACGCTGACCATCGGCGAGGCCGAGATCGTGACGCGCACCACTGGCATCGGCATCACCAACAATCTGTTCGGTGAGGGTCATCTGCCCTATGCCGACAATCCCGCCGGCGGCGTGCTCGGCATCTATGTCACGGTGGCGCGGCGGCGTGGCGAACTGGTCAGGGTCGTCTTCGACATGGCGCGCGGCAAATGGCGCGACAGCGAGCATGTGGAGATCCACCAGGCTGACCGGGCCGTTTTGAAACTCCACTCGGCTGCGAAGAAATTTCGCGCCGTCATGGATGGCGAACTGGTCAGGCTTGACCGCGAAACGACGATCGAAATTCATCCTGGTGCGCTGAACGTTCTCGTCCCGGCGCGCGCCGTCCAAGCGAGGGCAGCGTGATGCATCCCGGCACAGTCGATCGGAAGGCTTCAGCCTCTGGGAATCTCGCCCTGCTCGTTCCTGGGAAGCTCGCCCTGTTCGGTTGTCGGCGTCCGGTCTATCATGTTGCCGTAGATCTCGGCGATGCCCCAGGCGATAAACGCCAAAAGCAGCGCAGCGATCAAGATACGGAAAGTGTGCCACCCCCAGCGTCCCTGCCGGGCTTTGTCTTCAGGAACGATCTTGGGCATGATCGGCCTCCATTTCGGTTGGCGCTGGCATTTCGTTTGGCGCTGGCATGTCGGTTGGCGGCTGGCGGCGCGGCTGGCAAAATGTGGTTGGGTAACGGTTCCTCAGGGCGAAGGTTCCGGTTTCAGGGCCCGGCAACTGGGCCCAGCGCGGATGGCTGCAAGCCGATGCATCTGGGGGACTTGTGGATAGCAGGGTAGTGACAAAGCCGAATCTGCCGGTCGATGTCCTTAGCGTGGTAACGGCGCAGGATCGGCTTGCCGTGCTCCATGATCTCGATGCAATCGACACGGCGGCCGATCCTGACTTCGACACTATCAGTGGGCTCGCCGCCGCGGTGATGCAAACACCTGTCGCGCTGGTGACGGTCGTCGATGTCGAGCGGCAGTGGTTCAAGTCCTGTGTCGGCCTGGACGAGACCGAGGCCGCGACCGATACATCCTTCTGCGCCCACACCATTGCTGCCGGCGACCAGCCGATGGTGGTGACGGATGCGACCATGGATTCACGCTTCAACGCCAGCCCGCTGGTCACTGGCGAGCATCATTTCCGTTTCTATGCGGGTGCGGCGATTGTGGTGGCCGGCGCCCGGATCGGCACGCTCTGCGTGCTCGACCGGAGGCCGCGCGGGTCGCCGTCTGCCGCGCAGCTCGAACAATTGACGGCGCTCGCCAGCCTCGCTGCCAGCCTGTTCGCATTGAAGGACGCCACCCGCAACGCCGCCAGCGCCGCTGCGGCACTGGCGCGCGAGGAAAAGCGGCGCGGCATTGCGCTCGATGCCGCATCGCTCGCGAGCTGGGCATGGGATATCCATAGCGATATGATCGAATGCGATGCCCGATTGTCCGAGCTGTTCGACCTGCCGCGCTCGACCCGGCTGAGAGCACGCGATATCCTCGCCGCCATCGACCCGCGTGACGCCTACCAGACCGAGACGCGCTTTCGCGACGTGCTGAGCGGCGGCGACGATTATTTTGGCGAATACCGCGTGAAGGGCCTCAGCCCCCCGCGCTGGCTCGCTACGCGCGGCCGGGTCATCGAGCGTGACGGCGACGGCAAGCCGACGCTGATCTTCGGCGTCAACTACGACATCACCGAACGCAAGCTCGGCGATGAGCGGCAGCGGCTGTTGCTGCGCGAGCTGAACCATCGCGTCAAGAACACGCTGGCCACCGTCCAGGCGCTGGCGACGCAGACAGTTCGCCATGCCCGCCAGCCGAGGGATTTCCTCGACGCCTTCAGCGCCAGGCTTCAGGCGCTGGGCGCCGCCCACAGCCTGCTGTCCGACCGCGAGTGGCGCGGCATTGGCATCCGCGAACTCGTGCAGATCGAGGTCAAGCCGTTCGACACCGCCGATCAGCCGCGCATGACGATCTCAGGCGCCGATCTGCTGCTTTCGCCTGACCAGGCAGTCGGGCTTGGCCTGATCCTGCATGAACTGGCCAGCAACGCGCTGCAACACGGAGCGCTGTCGGCGGCCTCGGGCAAGGTCGATCTCGACTGGAAGGCACAGGTTAGGAAAGGCGCTCGGCGCCTGGTCCTGACCTGGCGCGAAAGCGGCGGGCCTGAAGTTGCCTCGCCCGAACGCCACGGCTTCGGCTCGATCCTGATCCGCCGCAGCCTGGCCAAGGTCATCTCCAGTGAAGTGACCCACGAATTCCGGCCGGAAGGCGTATTCGCCGAAATATCGATGCCGCTGGAGGATCTGCCGAAGTGACGGCTCGACCATGGATCTCGAACCAAAGGTCCATGTCAGCGAAAAGTGGAACCCGGTTTTTCGGATCATTGCCAACACGATGCCAACCCGAAGAAGAACCACTTCGAGCTATTTCGCTTCGCCGGCATCCGGATCGTCGGCATCGGGCTTTGTGTTCTCGCGGTAGATTGCGTAGGCGGCGAGTGCAATCGCCGGGGCGAGTATCGTGCCCAAGCCGCCTTTCCCCTTGAGTAGCGCCGGCAGCACGGCGAGCGCTGCCGTGATGCCGACCGCCTTCATATCGGCATTGCGCCTCCGCGCCCGGCGTCGGGCGCGCGCGCCAGCCGACAGCTGATGGATGAGCAGGAGGAGCCCTGCGATCAGCAGGAAGCCGACCCCGAAACCAAGGCAGGCTGCCATCGGCCCATAGCGACCCGCCACCCAGACATAGGCCGCTCCGACGAGGAAACCGAGGCCGCACAGTGCGGCAAGTGCTGCGAGCGCATAGACGATCGCAGCCGTGCGCGCGCGGCGCACGGCTGCAACGACTTCACCCGAGGCAAGAGCCGAGATCAACGATGCCAGCATTCCCATCTGGGCTGAGACTAGCGGCGTGCGAGAAGCGCAAACAGAAAGCCGACGCCTGCCGCAATTGCCAGCGACGTCACCGGCTTTTCGCGCACGCTCGCCACCACTTGAGCTTCGATATCCTTGGCGTTGCTGCGCATATTTTCAAAGGCTGCTTCGCCTTGGGCGCGCAATTGCTCGACCCCTTCCGCAGCAACCCGACGAGCAGCCCCGTAACCGTGTTGGCCGGTCTCGGCCAGCTGTTCGGTGAGTTTCTGAATGTCGACTTTCAGCTGCCTGATGTCTTCTTCAAGGTCCGAATTCGGCCGGCTTTCGTTCGGGGACTTTCCTGCGGCAGTCGCCATTGCTTGACTCCTTGCGTTTGCTCGGGTCGAAACGTTCGACCCACCCCAAGGTTCCGAAATCGGAACAACTGCCATGAAAGGGTTTTTGCGCAGCCGAGTCCAGCCCGGCACGTCTCCGGCAGCCGCTCAGATCAGCGGTCGGCGACCTTCGCTCAACCCTTCCCAGCGGGCGAGTTCTGGGCAGTTCTCACCCGAATACCGGCGGGCGAACAAGGAACGGCCGTTCTGGCCAGACATTTCATTCCCTCTTCGAAGCGGGCCCGCTTGCGGAAGGCGGTAGCGAACGCCCTGCAGGCGACGAGGTTCCGACATCTGCGGCGGCATGCCTTTTTTAAATGACAGGATGCGAAATAACTTTAAATGACAGGAAGCCAAATAGAGATCATGACTCCTCTATCCCTTGCGCTCCCTGTTCCCTGCGCTCCACGGAGACATTGCCACGTGCCACCCTTGCTTGACGGATTGCGGATTCTTGTTCTGGAGGATGAATTCCTGATCGCCATGGATGTCGAGCAGCTTTGCCGCGACTATGGCGCCGGCGATGTGATCGTCGCCCGCGATCTGGCTGAGATCGATCGGAAGAGCGTTGCCTCGCAATTCGACGCTGCCATCGTCGATCTCATGCTGGGCGGCGCTTCGACACTCGATTTCGCTTCGCGGCTGCGCGAATCGGGTGTGCCTTTCGTCTTCGCCTCGGGCTATTCCGACATGGACGAAATCAGGGTGTCCTTTCCGGATGTCAGATTGGTCACCAAGCCTTATTCGGGAGACGATCTCGTGCAGGCAGTGGCGGCGGCGTGTGGGCGCGGCCCTGTTGTTTGATGTCCGCAAACCGGAGCCCGATTACCGGGCCCGACATTAATTACAGGGTCCCACATTACCGGTGGTGCGTATTCAGGCGGCGTTCGACCCCGTCACCTGAGCCGAGATCGCATCCGGGCCAAACTCGTCGTCGCCGGAAATCTTCAGGATTTCCTGCAGCCGCGTGCGGGCGCGGCTGACGCGGCTCTTGATCGTTCCGACCGCACAGCCGCAAATTTCGGCGGCTTCCTCGTAGGAAAAGCCCGACGCGCCGATGAGAATGATGGCTTCGCGCTGGTCCTCTGGCAATTGCTCGAGCGCGCTCCGAAAGTCCTTGAGGTCGAGCTGGCCGTGCTGGGCCGGATGGACGGCTAGTCTGGCGGTCATGATGCCGTCGCTATCCTGCACCTCGCGGCCGCGCTTGCGCATCTGCGAATAGAATTCGTTGCGCAGGATGGTGAACAGCCATGCCTTGAGATTGGTGCCCGGCTCGAAGCTCTCATGCTTGTCCCACGCCTTCACCAGCGTCTCCTGCACCAGATCGTCGGCCTTGTCGGCGTTTTGCGTCAACGACACGGCAAAGGCCCGCAGGCTCGGAATCGAGGCGAGCAAATCCGTCTTGAAGCTCTGGGACACGGCCGCCATGCCTCAATCCTTTTTCCGTGCAGGTGCAGGTTGGGCCTGTTCCAACTGTCTGAGCAATTGTGCGAAACGATCCGGCACGCTATCGGAGACCAGCTCGTCGTAATATTGTTTGAGTTTGCGGCCGATTTCCGAGTTTGGCCCGAGCGGGTCGCCGGAAGCAGCCCGGCGCCGGTTCGTTGCAGCGCCAGCCGTGTTGTCTTTCCTCATGTCGTCATTTCGCCCTTTGTTCCCAGTACCCTGCCGCCCTTCAATACGCGACGCAAAGCAGGCGGCCCCCTCGTCTGGTTGCCCGTCCCGATCTCAAACGCCTTCGGCGTACATTAGTTCCAAGCCCTCGGAACTTTTTGGGAAAGCCGGCGTTTATGTTTTCAGGGTTTATTCTCGGGGCTTGTCATCAGCTTGGCCTGCAATCTATGCAATTACGTCAGAGGGAGACGTCCATCATGAGCCTGTCCGCAACCATCGCTCCACACCTGCCGTTCCTGCGCCGCTTTTCGCGGGCCGTCTCCGGATCGCAGGAGAGTGGCGACGCGCTGGTCGCCGCGATGCTCGAAGCCATCATCGCCGACGTCGACATCTTTCCGAACGCGTCGAATGACCGCATCGCGCTCTACAAGGTCTTCGCCAGGCTGTTCACCTCGGTCGCCATCCGCGTTCCGCAGGAACACCCGCAGTCGGCGTGGGAACAGCGCGCCGCCGCCAATCTGAACGCGATCTCACCCCGCCCCCGCCAGGCCTTCCTGCTGGTTGCCGTCGAAGGTTTCAGCGAAGACGAGGCGGCGGAGATCCTCGACGTCGACGATCAGGAGTTCTCCGAGCTTCTTGCCGAGGCCAGCAACGAGATTTCCCGCCAGGTGGCAACCGATGTCCTGATCATCGAGGACGAGCCGCTGATCGCCATGGACATCGAGCAAATGGTCGAGAGCCTGGGCCATCGCGTTGTCGGAACGGCGCGTACCCATGCCGAGGCGGTGGCGATGTTCGCCAAGACGCGGCCGAAGATGGTGCTGGCCGACATCCAGCTTGCCGACGGCAGCTCGGGCATCGAAGCGGTCAACGAGATCCTGTCGACCACCCCGGTGCCGGTGATCTTCATCACCGCTTTTCCCGAACGCCTCCTGACCGGCGAGCGGCCGGAGCCGGCCTTCCTCGTCACCAAGCCGTTCAATCCGGAGATGGTCAAGGCCCTGATCAGTCAGGCGCTCTTCTTCGACCGGCAGGCGAAAGCCGCTGCATAGGGCCGGGCAGCCCGGCCCTGAGCGGCCCTTTCCACAGTTTCACTGATCGCCCGTTTTCCACAGATGAGTGACGCTGGCCGCTTGCGGCCGGCACACGCCACTTGCAACTCACCTGCGCATGACGATCCAATTCGAGCGGGAAAGCTTTCCGGGGCTCGTCTTTTTCGGGAAATGCTGGAACAAACGGCAGCGAAAGACGTTTTTGGCATACTATTTGAAGGAGATGGACCATGCTTTACTGGGCCCTCGTATTTCTCGTCGTTGCGATCATTGCAGGCGCTCTTGGCTTCGGCGGAATCGCCGGCACCTCGGCTGGTATAGCGCAGATATTGTTTTTCATCTTTCTCGCTTTCCTCATCATTTCGCTTATTGCGGGCTTGTTCAAACGCGCGTCGTGAACTGCGATCGAACACTGGGAGCCGCACCCCTCAAGCGGTTTCCAGCTACCGCCGGGCGGTGTCCTTAGCCGGACGTCGCTCGGCGGACTTCTTTTTGGAACCCAATTTTCCGTCAGCCGTTCAGCCTGCATTGGGCGGGTGAAGTGAACGATGCAATCCAGAGCCGGAGACATGAGAGACAGCGGACGGAGCGATGAGATCATCGCTCTGCAGTCCGCTGAGAGTGGAATGCAGCTTGGCCGGGCCCTTCTCCATGCGCTGCACAATGCCGGCATTTCGGTCCTCTATCAGGATCGCGAGATGAAAACCGTCTGGGCCCGCAACATGCGCCCGCCCTGGATTTCCGACACGGAGGTTTCCGACACTGGCGACGGCAACGGCATCCTGCCGCTTGCGCAGGCGGAGCGCATCGGCGCAGCCAAACGCAAGGTCGTCGCATCCGGCAATCCGGAACATCTTGAGCTCAGCATTCCCGCCGACGATGGCGTCCGCTGGTTCCAAATATGGATAGACGCGGATCATGACGACGGCGGCGCCGTGCAGGGCGTCGTCACCACAATGGTCGAAACGACCGAGCAGAAACGTCGCGAGCAAACCCTGAAGACGCTGCTGCGCGAGGTCAGCCACCGGTCGAAGAACCTTTTGGCCATCATCCAGAGCATCGCGACCCAGACCAGCCGTTATTCGGACACGCTCAGTGATTTCCTGACGCGCTTTCGCGGCCGGCTGCAGTCGCTTGCCTCATCCCAGGACCTGGTGACCTCGTCCAACTGGCGGGGAGCGGCACTGCGCGAACTGGTGTCCGGCCAGGTCGGTCGCTATGGCGCCGACCCTGTGCGCAGCCTGCGTTTTCGCGGTGCAAACCCATACCTCAATCCCAATGCCGCCCTGCATATCGGCTTGGCCATGCACGAGCTTGCCGTCAATTCTGTCAGCTACGGCGCTCTGTCGCGAGCCGACGGCTTCGTCGAGGTGACGGCCGATCTGACGGCCGCTTCCGCTGGCGAGACCGCGCTGTCGCTGACATGGGCCGAGGCCATCGGAGCCAATGACAATCAGCCCAGCGAGAAGCGATTTGGCAGCGTCGCGCTCGAGCGCGTCGTGCCTGCGTCGTTGAACGGCACGGCGAAACTTGAAATCAGCGGGGATCGTCTCGAATACCATCTCGTCGTTCCTCGCAGCAATTTCGAGACGGATTGAACGGGCAACAGCCGAGCCCAAGAGAACTGGCCGAGGGGTTGGGGTCAACAGGGGTGGGATTGATACCGGCCGCGCCGGCTTTAACCATCTGTTCACCATAAGGTTCGATGCTGTTTTTCTCAGGCACCACTCCGCATGACGTTTTCGATCGCAGTTTGCTGCGCAGTACGGGAGAAATGGCTTTGACGGTTGCCGACATCAACAGGCTGGAACAGGCCGCACGCGTTTCGATGAGCGGGTTTCAGGATCCCGAAGCATCTGCAATGCGGTCGCCCCGTGCTTCCCTGCCGATCCCCGGCCTCGCCGCAATCGGGCTGGCTGCAGTGGCCGTCCTGGCCGCCGCGTTCCAGTTGGTCTGATGCATGCCGCATGCCCGCGGGCTTGAACCAGGGCAATCGCATTTGGATTCTTGCGAAGATGGACCCACCGGATTCTTGCGAAGAGGACCCCCACCCTAACCCTCCCCACAAGGGGGAGGGAACGCCGCCGCGCCTTCCCCTTGGCACTGAGAGGCAGCCAATTTTGCCGAGGTCAGCGCCAACGGAAGTCTCCCTCCCCCTTGTGGGGAGGGGTTAGGGGTGGGGGTCCATCGTAGAGCGAAAGCCTTGGCTTTCCACCTGCGATAGCCCTCTTGCCTGTCGTCGGCCTGTCCTCCAAGGTCGCGCCAGCCCGCATCACCGGAACTTTGGCGGATGTGGCCCGTTCTATGGCGGGAGGACCGTCGCCATGGAACATATCGCTGCCGTGCTGCTGGTCATCGGCTGTTCGAACACGATGACCGAGTGCCGCGAATTGCCCGTATCGGTGAGCGTTTTCGAAACCGCTCAGGAGTGTACAGCCGCGCGTCCGTTTGCCATGGGCGATGTGCAGGGTCAGGCTCCGCGCATCATTGCCAAATGCCTTTCCGTCGATCCGGCACTTGAGGATGATTACGACCAGATCGTCTGGAACGTGCGCGCAGACGGCACGCTCGACGCTTCCGTGGAAATTTCCGACCTCGAGCTTGCCTCGAGCGGCGCGCGCCCCGAAAAAGATTCTCTTAGCCAACAATGAAATCGAGCAGGGCAAAACGCTTTTTCGCGTGATAAATGACGGGCGGAGCCACAAGTGAGGACAAAGGCGAGGAGTGACCCTATGCGGAAGATGATTATTGCCATGGTTGCCGCGATCGCGGTCAGCGGTTGCAGCACCACCGAGCAGGACGTCGGCGTCGGCGCCGGTGTCGGCGCTCTGGCCGGCGGCCTGATTGACGGCGGCAAGGGTGCGCTGGTGGGCGCAGCCATCGGTGCCGGTACCGGCCTGCTGGTGCGCAACCTGCGCAATGGCTATTGCCAGTACCGCGACAACCGTGGCCGTCTGTTTACGGCTCGCTGCTGATCCGTTTCAAACGCAAGAGGCATTGGAAGCGGAGAACGGATGAGCCTGTCTCTGTTTACATGTGCTTCATTTGGGGCGCTTTATTTGGGCGCTTTCGAAAACGGCCGGTTTGCGGCAGCGTTTCAGTCCGACAGCGGGATCCGGATTTCCACGCTCAACCCGCTGTCGTGAAAATCGCGATTGATCGTACCGCGCAATTCGCGCGTCACGTTCAAATCGATCAGCTTGGTGCCAAAACCGGTTTTGACAGGTGCTTCGAGTTTCTTCTGGCCGGCTTCGCGCCAGTTGAGAACCAGCGTCCGGCCGCTCCTGTGGCCTTCGACCGCCCAGTCTACCTTGAGCGACCAGTCGCCATTCCTGGTATTGGCCGAATTGCCGGTTTCGCCATATTTCAGCGCGTTCGTCGCCAATTCGTGAAAGGTCAGGCCGAGCGCTTGCGTCGTCGTCTCGTCGAGCAACACCTCTGGCCCCGACAATATCCCGTCGGGAAGCTCCTTGCCGAACACCTGGCCAAGCTCGATGCGCAAGAGATCGCCAAGATCGGCCTTCTGCCAGCGCGAGCGCGTCAGCATGTCCTGGGATGCCGCCATCGCTTGCAGCCGGGCCGAAAAGGAGGACGAGAACTCGTTGACGTCGGTGGCGTGCGACGCCGTCTGGCGCGCGATCGCCAGCACCCGCGTGATTGAGTTCTTGATGCGGTGCTTCATCTCCTGCAGCATCAGGTCTTTTTCGAGCAGGCTTTTTTCCGTCGTCTCATGAAGCAGCGAGACCGCGTCATAGGCCCGCTCCTGATATCGGGCCACCAGCGCGATCGTTCCGGCGAGCAGCAGTCCGAACAGGCCGAGCATCACCGGAATGGCGCGCGAGGAAGGTTGCGAGAAGGCGCTTGTCGGCCTGAACAGGACCGTCCATGGACGTCCGGCGATGGTGAGTTCGCGAGTAACCAGCAACCTGTCGCCGAAGCTCGACGCCGGCGGCGTTTCCGACTGGAACAAAAGATGGTCGGCATCCACCTTGCCGTCATAGATTTCGATGTTGACCGGCAGCAGCGGCGTCCGGCTGAGCGCGGTCTGGAACAGGTCGCGGGCGCGGAACGCCGCATAGAGAAAGCCTGTTGTCGACGATCTCGACGCATCGATGCCGTCCGCCGCGGTTTCGATGTTGAGCCGCACGAAAACCAGGAAGCCGGTGAAGGTCTGCGCAGCACCTGTTTCCTGGCCTAGCTGCACGCGCCCGCTTGCGTGCTGCTGATTGTCGGCCATCGCCCTTTCGATCGCCTCGCGCCGCACCGGTTCGGTGAACATGTCGTAGCCGATGCCGGATTGATTGGAAGGATCCAGTGGCTCGAACAGCGTGATGGGCGCACGCCATGGCAGCGTTGTCGTGGCCGGATAGATCGCATCGCTGACGCCATAGTCGTGCTGGATGGCACGCTCGACCGCTGCCTCGTCGCCGGCTCTCACCAGCCG
Source organism: Mesorhizobium sp. WSM4844 (assembly GCF_055811775.1). Lineage (NCBI taxonomy): Bacteria > Pseudomonadati > Pseudomonadota > Alphaproteobacteria > Hyphomicrobiales > Phyllobacteriaceae > Mesorhizobium > Mesorhizobium sp. WSM4844. Next base: position 30,529 of record NZ_JBVVQB010000036.1, read on the forward strand.
GAGAAAGCCGATGCCGCGCAGGCCGGCGAAATTGTCGTTGATACCCAGCGCATCGAAGAACGCCTTGAACTCGCTCCGCGAAATGTCACCATTGCGAGCCTCGAACAGTGCATGTGTCGATCGCAGCATCGACAGATGCAGGTCGATGCGGCTATCGATCCGGTTGAGGGCGTCGTCCGCCGTCGCCTCGAATTTGATGCGCGCCGCTTCCTGCGTGGCGAAATAGGCGAATCCCGCCATTGTCAGGCTGATCAGCGCGACGGCGATGAAAGCGACGATCGGGAAGAACTTCTTCAAGCTGCGGCTGCGACCCATGGTTCCCCATCTTATGGGCAAGTCCCCGTGGCAACACAATGGCGCGGCCAAACCATCATGGCGGCTGGCATATCACATGACAGGTAGTTGGCGCTTCAGGCGGCGATCTTCAGCGCGCCTGGTCCCGGAATGGCGCCGGGCGGGCACTTGCCCAGAATGATCATGCCGAGCACCTCGTCCTGGGTCACGTCGCCGGTGCGCGCCGTTCCAACGACCCGGCCATTCTTCATGACGCAGACGCGGTCGGCAAGCTCGAACACATCGTGGATGTCATGGCTGATCAGGAAGATGCCGATGCCGTCGGCCTTGAGCTGCATGACCAGTTCGCCGACCTGCGCCGTTTCCTGCGGCCCCAGTGCCGCCGTCGGCTCATCCATGATCAGGATGCGGGCGTTGAACAGGATGGCGCGCGCGATCGCCACCGACTGCCGCTGGCCGCCAGAAAGCTTGACCACCGGGTCCTTGAAGCGCTGGAAGCGGGGATTGAGCCTGCCCATCACCTTGCGCGCCTCGGCCTCCATGGCGCCGTCGTCGAGCGTGCCCCAGCCGGTCATCAGCTCGCGGCCGAGGAACAGGTTGGCGGCGGCGTCGACATTGTCGGCGAGCGCCAGCGTCTGGTAGATCGTCTCGATGCCGTATTTCTTGGCGTCGCGCGGATTGGCGATCGAAGCCTCCTCGCCATTGACGAAGATCTGGCCCGAATCGCGCTTGTAGGCACCGGACAGGATCTTGATCAGCGTCGACTTTCCCGCACCGTTGTGGCCGAGCAGCGCCACGACCTCGCCCGGGAAAAGGTCGATCGACGTCGACGGCGCGAATGCCGCCGAAGGCAATCGAGATGTTGCGCATATCGATCAGTGGCGTGGGAGCAGTCGTGTCAGCCATGATCGTTCCTTTCCATGGTTTTGCCGAGCATGATGCTGGACCGAAACGGATGTCCACTTTTCGCTGACGCGGACCTTCGGCTCGGGATCATGCTCAGACCCGCTTGCGGTAGACTGTGTCGAGCCAGACGGCGACGACCAGCACGGCGCCGACGACGACGCTCTGAAGCGGCGAACGATGCCGAGCAACACCATGCCGGACTGCAGCGACTGCATCAGAAGCGCGCCCAGCATGGCGCCGAGCACCGTGCCGGAGCCGCCGGCCAGCGACGTGCCGTCGATGACGGCTGCTGCGATGACCAAGAGTTCGTCCAGCGTGCCCAGCGCATTGGTCGCCGCATTGAGGCGGGCCGAAGCAATTGCCGCGCTGATCGCGGCCAGAACGCCCATGATCATGAACACTTTCATGGTCACCCAGCGCGTGTTGATGCCGGCGAGTTCCGCCGCTTCCGGGTTGCCGCCGATGGCAAAGACGTAGCGGCCGAAACGGGTGCGCCGGGTGATGAAGGTCATGACGATGCCGACTGCGACCGCGATCAGCACCGGTATGGCGATGCCATGGGCGATGAACAGCCCGCCTTCGGGGATGGTGATGCCGTTCCGCTGGGCGTATTGGCGCACGATGCCGATCGGCCAGGGATAGGAATTGGCGATCCAGGCGGCGCCGAGGATGGCGGCGCAGGCGACAACACCAAGCAGGCTCTCCGCCCAGACCGGGCGCAACGGAAACTTGAAGCGCTTGCGCTGCGACCGGCCGTTGAGCAGCATCAAGGCGACGGCCACACAGGCGAGAATGCCGACGATCCAGCTCGCGGTCGCCCCGATCGAGCCACGCGGCCCGCCACCCATCAGCTGGAACGTGGCATCGAGCGGCGCGACGGTGCGCCCGCTCGTCATCAGCCACGCCATGCCGCGCCAGATCAGCAGGCCGCCCAGCGTCACGATGAAGGCCGGAACCTCGAGATAGGCGATGATGAAGCCCTGAAGCGCGCCGATCATGAGGCCGAGCGCCACGCCGGCGGCCAATGCGATGACCCATATCCAGGGATTTCCAAGCTGGAATCCCATGACGCGGATGAGGAATTCTGCCTGCGCAACGCCCATCACCATGCCGATCACGCCTTCGACGGAGCCGACCGAAAGATCGATGTTGCGCATCACGATGACCAGCACCATGCCGGTCGCCATGATCGCGACCGAGGAAGTTTGCACCGACAGGTTCCAGAGATTGCGCGGCGTGAGGAAAAGCCCACCCGACAGGATGTGGATTCCAACCCAGATGATCAGCAGCGCGCCGACCATGCCGAGCATGCGTATGTCGAGCTCGGTTGCCTTGAGGAAGCGGCCGAAGGGGCTGAGCTCGGATTCACGCGCCCGATCGGCAACCGGCGTGTTGGAAGTCGTGTCGGTCATGATGTCCTCCCACCGTTGCCGTCTGCCGCGGATGCCGGAAGCAGCCTAGAAATTACCCGCGAGACGCGGAAAAACAACTCTTTTGAAAAAAACGCCGCGGCGTGAAGCCGCGGCGTTTCAGGTTTTTTGGCGAAGGCGGATCAGTTGCAGACCGGGACGGTGCCCGCCGCTACGCCGGCGCAGACCTCTTCCTGCTTGATCCAGCCGGCGTCGATGACGACGTTGAGATTGTCCCTGGTGATGGCAATCGGCGTCAGGAACAGCGACTTGACGACATTGCCGCCCGGCGTGGTGAAATCCTTGACGCCGGCAATGTCTGTCATCGGCTTGCCGTCGGCCAGCTGCGAGGCGATCTCGGCGGCGTTCTTGCCGAGCTCGCGCGCGTCTTTCCACACCGATACGGTCTGTGTGCCGAGCGCGATGCGGTTCAGCGCGGCATGGTCGCCGTCCTGGCCCGAAACCGGGACGGATCCGGCCAGGCCTTGCGCCGTCAGCGCCGCGACGACGCCACCGGCGGTGCCGTCATTGGCGGCAACCACCGCATCGACCTTGTTGTCGTTGGCGGTCAGGAACTGTTCCATGTTCTTCTGGGCGTTGGCGGGAAGCCAGCCGTCCGTATAAGCCTCGCCGACATTCTTGATCTTGCCGCTGTCGATGGCATCCTTGAGCACTTCCATGGAGCCGGCGAACAGAAAATCGGCATTCGGGTCGGCGCCGGAGCCCTTGATGAAGACGTAATTGCCTTCCGGCGCCACCTTGAACACTTCGCGGGCCTGCATGCGGCCGACTTCCTGGTTGTCGAAGGTCAGATAGAACACGTCCTTGTTCTCGATCAGCCGGTCATAGCCGACGACCGGAATGCCTTCGTCCAGCGCCTTCTGCACCGCCGGACCGATGGCCGAGGCATCCTGCGCAAGGATGATCAGCGCGTTGGCGCCCTGCGAGATCAGGCTTTCGACGTCGGTCAGCTGCTTGCCGGGATTGGACTGTGCGTCAGCGGAGATATATTTGTCGCCGGCGGCCTCGATCGCCGCCTTCATGGCCGCTTCGTCGGTCTTCCAACGCTCTTCCTGGAAGTTCGACCACGAAACGCCAATGACCTTGTCCTTGGCCTGCGCGGCCGACGCGAGCGTCAGCGACATGGCGACCCCCGCCAGAATGGCGGCTGCGAATCTCTTCATGATATTCCTCCCTGCGCCGCGTAGGGCGCGACCAACTGGCCCGAAGGCCGGCACAAAGGCTCTATTTTTTCGAGCCTCGAAAAAATACTGGTCCAACGCCGAAGCACTGTCAACACCAATTCTGATGGATTTTGACGTCCTGTCGGGCTTTTTTTCGAGGCTCGGAATAAATAATGACAGCCCCCTCCGCTTCTGCCAGTATTTGTCGGACATTACCGACGGCTTCCGATTCATGAGCGGCCGCGGCATTAGGGAGGACGTAAAAAATGTCGGTGGGAATCCGTCATGACGATCTGCGCCGGCGCAACCGGGCGATGGTGATTTCGGCCGTGCGCCGGGCAGGCCAGCCGTCGCGGACCGAGATCGCCGCGACCACCGGCCTCAGCCATTCGACCATATCGGCGATCTCTGCCGACCTGATCCAGGAAGGCATCCTGGCCGAGAGCAAGGCGAGCGAGACGGTTTCGCTGAAACGCGGCCGGCCGCAGGTCGGCCTCAGCCTCAATCCGCAAGCCGCTGCGGTGTTGGCCGTCGTGTTGTCGCTGAATTTCCTGTCGGTCGCCGTCATCGATTATGCCGGACAAGTGGTCGCCGAGGAACAGCGCCGGCTGGACACGCTGACCATGTCGCGCGACGCGCTGATCGGCGAATGTGTCGCCATCGTCCGGCGCCGGCTCGAAGATCCCGACCTCGATGTCCAAAGCGTCGCCCGCATCGCGCTGGCGATCCAGGGCATCACCGATTCCCACGCGCGCGCCATGTTGTGGTCGCCGATCACGCCGCAGACGAACATCGCCTTCGCCGACATTCTGGAACGGGAGTTCGGCATCCCGGCGATCATGGAGAACGACTGCAACATGATGGCCGTGGCGCTACGCTGGCGCCACCCGGATCGCTACCGCGACGATTTCATCGCCATCCTGCTCTCGCACGGCATCGGTATGGGGCTGGTGCTGAAGGGCGAGTTGTTCACCGGCACCCACTCCTCGGGCGGCGAATTCGGCCACATGATCCATCGGCCGGGCGGCGCGCTTTGCCGCTGCGGGCGGCGCGGCTGCGTCGAGGCTTATGCCGGCAACTACGCCATCTGGCGCAACGCAAGGCTGTTGAGCGAGAACGCCGAGCCAGTCGCCGATGTCAGCGACGCCGAGATGCGGGCACTGGCGGCCCGGGCGCGCGAGACGGACGGACCGGAGCGCGAAGCCTACCGCAAGGCCGGCGAGGCGCTCGGCTTCGGGCTCGGCAGCCTGTTTGCGCTGATCGATCCGGCGCCGGTGGCCATGGTCGGCGCCAGCGCTGCCGCCTTCGACCTGATCGAGCCGGCGCTGCGCGAGGCTATCGCCCAGACCGCCGGCGGCCAGCATTCGGGTTCGATTTCCTTCGACACCGAGCCGAACGAGTTGCCGCTGATCCGCGAAGGCTGCGCCATGCGGGCGCTGAGCTTCGTCGATCAGGAGATTTTCGCGCCGAGCATCCAGGCACGAGCCGGCTCGGTCGGAAAGAACGTGGCTTGAATCCGAAGGCAGGGACTCCCGGGTCGCGACTTGGGGTGTGTTGAGATACAGGTCAGGCCGAGTCGAGAATGGTGGGTTCCGAGAACCGGAGCGGAGCGTACTTTTGGGTACGCCGGAAGCGCAGGTATCAGCTAGTCTTCCCTGATCGCATAGCCGGCGCCGCGGATGGTGCGGATGACATCGGGCATGCGACCATTGTTGACCGCCTTGCGCAACCGGCCGACATGGACGTCCACAGTGCGTTCGTCGATGTAGATCGTCTCGCCCCAGACATTGTCGAGCAACTGGCTGCGCGAGAAGACCCGACCCGGGTGCCGCATCATGAATTCGAGCAGCCGGAATTCGGTCGGCCCGAGCCGGATCTCGCTCTTCTTGCGATAGACCCGGTGCGATTCACGATCGAGCATGATGTCGCCGACCTTGAGCACGCTGGACAGCACTTCCGGCTTGGCGCGGCGCAGCAGCGCCTTGACCCTGGCCATGAATTCCGGTGTCGAGAACGGCTTGACCAGATAGTCGTCGGCTCCGGTCGAAAGGCCGCGCACCCGGTCGCTCTCCTCGCCGCGCGCGGTCAGCATGATGATCGGCAGCCGCTCGGTTTCGGGGCGCACCCGAAGCCGCCGGCAAAGCTCGATGCCGGAAACCGCCGGCACCATCCAGTCGAGCACCAAAAGATCGGGCACGTTTTCCTGCAGCCGGATTTCGGCCTCGTCGCCGCGCGTCACCACCTCGACCTGATAGCCTTCGGATTCAAGATTGTAACGGAGGAGGACGCCCAGCGGCTCTTCATCCTCCACCACCATGATGCGCGGCGCGATCATCGGCCGGTCACTCCTGTCATGTCGCCGGCGCCGACATCGTCGTTTCGTCGAGCTTCGGGCGATCCGCCGGCAATTGCTGCCCGGTCACGACAAAGTAGGCGTTTTCGGCGATGTTGGTGACGTGATCGCCGATACGCTCGAGATTCTTGGCGCAGAACAGAAGGTGCGTGCAGGCGGTGATGTTGCGCGGATCCTCCATCATGTAGGTCAGGAGCTCGCGAAAAACCGCCGTGTATTTCACGTCGATCTTCTGGTCGTCGGCGCGCAGTTCCTTCAACGCGCCGGCATCGCGCGACACATAGTGCTCGACCACGCCGCGGAGCTGCACAAGAACGAGATCCGCCATCGCATCGATACCGTGCGACAGATTCCGCGGCGTCGCGCTCTGCCCGACTGCGCTGACCCGCTTGGCTATGTTCTTGGCCAGGTCGCCGATGCGCTCGAGATCGCCCGCCATGCGGATTGCGCCAACCACGGCGCGCAGATCCTGCGCCATCGGCTGCCGCTTGGCGATCAGCGTGATGGCGCTGTCGTCGAGTTCGCGCTGCCGCGCATCCATGATGGCGTCGTCCGAGACGACGCGCTGCGCCATCGCATTGTCCGACGCAAGCAACGCGCGGATCGAGGCTGCGACCATTGCGGCGGCGAGCTCGTCCATGTCGCGGATCAGCCGGTCGATGTGCTCCAGTTCCTCGTCGAAAGATGCGACGGTGTGTTCACCCATGGTGCTGTCCTCGTGTTCGAAATTCGCCGGACCGCTCAGCCGAACCGGCCGGTGATGTAGTCCTGGGTGCGCTTGTCGTCGGGGTTGGTGAACATCTTGTCGGTCGCGCCCTCCTCGACTAGGTAGCCGAGATGGAACATCGCCGTGCGTTGCGACACGCGCGCCGCCTGCTGCATCGAATGGGTAACGATGACGATCGTATAGTTCTGGCGCAGTTCGTCGATCAGTTCCTCGACGCGGGCGGTGGCGATTGGATCGAGCGCCGAACAGGGCTCGTCCATCAGGATCACTTCCGGCGACACGGCGATGGCGCGCGCAATGCACAGACGCTGCTGCTGTCCGCCGGACAGACCGGTTCCCGACTCGAGTAGGCGATCCTTGACCTCGTTGAACAGGCCGGCCTTCTTCAGGCTCGATTCGACGATGCCGTCCAACTCGGCCTTGGTCCTGGCCAGGCCGTGAATGCGCGGACCGTAGGCGACGTTTTCGTAGATCGACTTCGGAAACGGGTTCGGCTTCTGGAACACCATGCCGACGCGAGCTCGCAGCTCGACGACATCGATTTTCGGGTCGTAGACATCCTCGCCGTCGAGCGTGATCTTGCCGCTCACCCGCGCGATATCGATGGTGTCGTTCATTCGGTTCAGGCAACGCAGGAACGTCGACTTGCCGCAGCCCGATGGGCCGATCAACGCCGTCACCTGATGCTCGCGGACATCGAGATCGACGTCGAACAGTGCTCGCTTCTCGCCGTAGTGAACGGAGACCTTTTCGCCCTTCATCTTGATCGAAGGGGCGTTGGTTGCGCTGCTCAGTTTCTGCTCGACGCCGGCTTCCGTCATGATGTTCATATCCTCTACTCCTTACCAGCGCCGCTCGAAGCGCCTGCGCAGTATCACCGCGATGGCATTCATGATGACCAAAAACACCAGCAAAATCAAAATCGCCGCCGAAGTCTTCTGCTGGAACCCCGCTTCCGGGAAATCCGCCCACATGAATATCTGCACCGGCAGGATCGTTGCGGGATCGGTGAAGCCGCCGGGAATGTCGACGATGAAGGCGACCATGCCGATCATCAGCAACGGCGCGGTTTCGCCGAGCGCATGCGCCATTCCGAGGATGGTGCCGGTCATGATGCCCGGCATCGCCAGCGGCAGGACGTGATGGAACACGGTCTGGACCTTGGACGCTCCGATGCCAAGCGCCGCCTCGCGGATCGACGGCGGCACGGCACGCAGCGAAGCGCGCGAGGCGATAATGATGATCGGCAGGGTCATCAGCGCCAGCACCATGCCGCCGACCACCGGGGCTGAGCGCGGCATGCCGAAGAAATTCAGGAATACGGCAAGTCCAAGCAGGCCGAAGACGATCGAAGGCACCGCCGCCAGATTGTTGATATTCACTTCGATCATCGTCGTCAGCCGGTTCTTGGGCGCAAATTCCTCAAGATAGATCGCCGCTGAAACGCCGATCGGGAAGGCGATGGCGAGGGTTACGATCATGGTCAGGAACGATCCGACGACCGCGCCCCAGACACCGGCCAATTCCGGCTCGCGGCTTGCGCCGGTGAAGAAGAAGATCGAGTTGAACCGGCTTTCGATCAGGCCGGCGCTCTTCAGCGTGTCGAGCCAGACGATCACCTTGTCCGAAATCTTTCGCGATGCTTCCGGCGTCTCGATGACGCGCAGGAATGCCTGGCCGCTCGCGGCGGGCGCCGTGCTGTCCAGCGCCTCGATCACCGTGCCTTTTGCGATCACCGTGCCGTTGGCCGCAGGCGACAGCGCGGTCAGCTTGACCGTGCCGCCATTGAACGCGACCAGCAGCGACGACGCGCCGCTCGTCAGCGTAAACATGCCGTTTTCGCCCTCGGTCGCACCATGGCCGCGCGCCAGCGCCAGCATGGCATCGTCGCCGAAGGTCAGATCGATGTCGCCGCTGGTTCCCGAAGGCGTGACGCTTGTCGAAATCGCTTCGTCCGAACCGACGTCGGCAAGCAAACCCTTGAGATAGAGGTCGGCAAAATCGTCGAGTGGAACCGCATAGTCCACCGTTCCTCCGAGCATCCCCGGATCAGCCGCAATATCCTTGCGCAGGAACACGCCTGTGCCGGTGGAAATCAGCCCGCGCAGCAGGCGCTTGTCCTGGCGGCTCGTCACATCCGGAAATTTTGCCGTAAGCGCTTCCTGAGCGATGGCGTCGTAGTTCACTTCATCGAGTTTCGCCGGGTCGACCTTGGCCGCTGAAAGATCGATCGGCAGCGTCACATAGTTCTGCCGCAGCGCCGGAATCGCCTGCGTGACGATCGTCGACAGGAGCAGCACAAGGAACAAGCCGGCCAACGCGACAGCTGCAGCGCCGAGCCATTTGAACCACGTTTCGGTGCGGTAGCGGCCCTTCAGCCGCGCCTTCGCGGCGTCGTCGGTATGAATGCTGACCGGCCGTCCGACGGCGCCGAATGACGAGATCGCATCAGTCATATTGCTCTCGGTATTTCTGGACGACGCGCAAAGCGACGATGTTGAGGGTAAGCGTGATGCAGAACAGCACCAGGCCGAGTGCGAAGGCTGCAAGCGTCTTGGCGCTGTCGAACTCCTGGTCGCCCACAAGCAGCGTCACGATCTGCACGGTCACGGTGGTGACCGCTTCGAGCGGATTTGCTGTGAGGTTTGCCGCCAGCCCCGCCGCCATGACCACGATCATCGTTTCGCCGATTGCGCGGCTGACGGCAAGCAGCATCGCCGAAACGATGCCCGGAAGGGCAGCGGGAAGGACCACCTTGCGGATGGTTTCCGACTTGGTCGCGCCGAGGCCGGCAGAACCGTCTCTCAGGGATTGCGGAACGGCGTTGATCACATCGTCGGAAAGCGAGGAAACGAAGGGAATGATCATGATACCCATGACCACGCCGGCGGCGAGCGCGGATTCAGATGCGACGTTGAGGCCCAGGCTTTCGCCGATACCGCGGAAGTAGGGCGCAACCGTCAGCGCGGCGAAGAAGCCGTAGACGACGGTCGGAATGCCGGCGAGGATTTCCAGAACCGGCTTTGCGACCGCGCGGACGCTTTTGGAGGCGTAATCCGAAAGGTAGATCGCCGCCATCAGCCCGATAGGCGCAGCCACCAGCATGGCGATGAAGGTGATGAGCAACGTGCCGGCAAAGAGCGGCACCATGCCAAAAATGTCCTCGTTGACCGCCCCGGCCTCCGCTCCCGCGCCGGTGAAGGCGCTCTGCGGCGACCAATGCGTGCCGAACAGGAACTTGTAGAACGGCACCTGTTGGAAGAACCGCAGCGACTCGAAGATAAGCGACAGGACGATGCCGATCGTCGTCAGGATCGCGACCACCGAACAGGCGATCAAGAATGCGCGAAGAACGCGCTCGACCACGTGGCGCGCCCGGTAGGCCTGTGCGATGCGTGAATAGGCCCAGTAAAATCCGGACGCGGAAAGCACGAGTGCGACGGTCCAGATGATCCAGGTGCTGGTCGCATGGACCGATTTGTAGAGGGCGGCGGCCGCCTCTTTCGTGGGGTCGGCGAAGCCGACAAGCCCGCCAAAGGCCATCGCGCGAGCGTCGCGGATGAAAGCTTCGACCTGCGGGACGCCCATTCCCGACAACTCAGAGGCGAAGCGGTCGGCAATGATCGACGATTCAATTCCCGGCGTCACCAGCGACCACAACACGATCGCAAGCAGCGCGGGACCGGCAGCAAAAAGCGCCAGAAACATGCCATGCTGGCCAGGCAGCGAATGCAGTCGCGCGACGTCGCCATTGACGCTGGCAATAGCGCGGGTCCGGCCGAGCCAATAGGCAGCAGCGGCCAGAACCACCAGAAGAACAACGAGATAACCGACCATGATTCGGGACGTCCCCTCGACCGCCGGTCATTCACCGGCTCAAAGCACGGGACCTAAGATCCCGCGCTTTGTGCTTTAGGATATGAGGGGTCAGAGCGGTAGGCTCGGACCCCGAAACATCAGGAGCCCATGCCCTTCAGGGCCTTGGCGTTTTCGGCCGACTTGGCGCGCTCGGCGTCCGGCAGCGGGATCAGGCCCTTGTCGGCCAGATAACCATCAGGACCCCATGCAGCATCCGAGGTGTACTCGGCGATGAACTCCTGCATGCCGGGGATGACACCGACATGCTCTTTTTTGGCATAGACAAAGAGCGAGCGGGAAACGCCGTAATCGCCGGATGCGATGTTCTCGAAAGTCGGCTCGACGCCGTCGACCTTGTGGCCCTGCAGCTTGTCGGCGTTCTGGTCAAGGAACGAGAAGCCAAAGACGCCGAAGGCGTTGGGGTTGGCTTCCAGCTTCTGGACGATCAGATTGTCGTTTTCGCCGGCCTCGACAAAAGCGCCGTCTTCGCGGATCTCGCCGCAGCCCTTTTCGTTAGCCGCCTTCACTTCTTCCTGGCATGCCGCATCCATGACGAGCTCGACGAACGCATCGCGCGTGCCGGATGTCGGTGGCGGGCCAAGCACCTCGATCTTTGTCGCGGGAAGCGATGCATCGACGTCCGACCAGTTCTTGTAGGGGTTGGGGACGACCTTGCCGTCAACAGCGACGTTCTTGGCGAGCGCCTTGAAAACCTGTTCCTTGGTCAGATCGACGACAGTCCCTGCCTTCGAGTTGGCCAGTACGATGCCGTCGAAGCCGACCTTGATTTCGACCGGCGTCACGCCGTTTGCTTTGCAGGTCTTAAGCTCGCTATCCTTGATGGCGCGCGAGGCATTGGTGAAGTCGGCGGTATTTTCGCCGACGCCCTGGCAAAACAGCTTCATGCCGCCGCCGGTGCCAGTCGACTCGACGACCGGGGTCTTGATCTTTCCGCTCTGGCCGAGCTTTTCAGCGACAGCCGTCGTGAAGGGGAACACTGTGGACGAACCAACGATTTGAATCTGGTCGCGCGCGGCGGCATAACCAGCCGACGCGGCGAGCGCAAGCGCCGCGGCCGACGCCGTAAGGAGGAATTTCTTCATGTGGCCTGCTCCTGTTCGGAAAAATGGTCTCTCGGCGCCATTCCTTCGGCGCCCGCTGAGGCCATAGCCCCCGATTATTACAGTCACATGACAGTTTGATGTCAGCCCGGTAACCGCCGCACAGCCCTGTCAAAAGGAAGGGCCGCGGGTCTCGCCGGTACAGCCGTGGTTTGCCGCTGGAATCAGCAGCTTGCGCGAATTGCGGCCGGCATTTGCCTGGACGGGCGAACAATTGGCGCCGAAAAAGAAAATCCGGGCGGGAGCGCGTTGCATGCGGCCAAGGAGGTCATGGCCGTGCCATCGCCGAAGCAGGTCCGTTGGGGTAAATCTGACCCTGCTTCTTGCCGGCGGTCGCTGCTCCCGCCCGTAACTGGAGGAGCGGAACTCGAATGCGCTTATTGTTCCAACCGGACGCATGCTTTGGTATGGTGCGATCGCACCATAGTCTTGTCGCAACGCGTCGCCGAATCGGCTGGACCCGACAGGCTGACGTGGCTATCCCGCGCGTGGATTTCCCCGTCCGCGGACCTTTTCGAGCAAGGCGCCGCCTGGGGCTAATGGGCTTAGGGCTGATGGGCTTGGGCAGGCAATCGTCCATGCCCGACCCCCAATCGCGCCAAAGTCGCGCCAGGGACGCTGCGGCACTTTGATTTTTGCGCATGATCCCCAGCGAAATCGATTCCGATTCTCCGGGTCATGCGCTAGCCTTGCCCGCAGTGTATTCCGACGGTTGTCGGTAGAACCGAAGCCGCGTTATAGATCCCGCAAGGGTGTTGCCGATGTTGCGACGGATCCTGCCTTTTTTCGTGTGCCCGATGCTGCTGCTAGGGGGCGGCTGCTCGCGCAGCTACGACGGCACCGTCGTCATTCCAAGGCCGCTCGATGTCCGGCGGTTCTGGGACCGGCCGCAGCAGCAGGCGCAAGCCGAACAGCCGCAGTTGCTGCAGACCGATGTCTTTCCTGCGGCGCCCGAAACGCCGGAAACAGCCGCGGCCCGCAAAATCGGCACCTCCGTGGCGCCGAGGAGGAAAATCGCCAGGATTGCCAAACAGCCGCCGATGCCGTCATCCGAGCCGGCGAAACCGCTCACCTGCAGGAACGTCAGCCAACCCGGAAAACGGGTCCGCATGGTCTGCGAATAGCCAGCCGGCATTCAAGCGCTGGCAGCTAAAAGATGCGCGCCCCGAAAAACGTTGCTGCGCAGCTGCCGGTTCGGTCCGCGCAGGCCGACAGCTGACTGGTGGGTTTCGGGCTGCCTGATCGGCGCTGCCGGCAGCCGCGTTGAACCTTATCCGGCCTTCGACGTTAAACAGCCATTGCAACGCCGCGCGTCGCTTTGGACGCACAACACACGCTGTAGCGTTTTGATTTGGCGCATGGTCCTTTCCGAACCGAAGGCAGCGGAGCGGAGATCGATCCCGATCCCTGGGCGCTGAATGGTCAAAGGAGACCGAACACATGTCGATCCACTTCACTGTCTCGGACGTGACCAGAAATCTGCTTCACTCGCTGAGACTGGACCATGAGCGCGCGCCGAGACCCCTCAGCCCTGAGCAAAGTCTTTTGCTGGAATGCTATCTGGCCGGTCAGATTCCGGAATCGGCCTGGAGCGACTACGTCTTCGAGACGCCGGAATTGGCACGCCATGTCGATGCGAGACGCGGGCAACACTGATATCTGGTGAACCGGTCCGCTCGCTCGAGGTGACGCCACCGAACAACGCTTGGCTGAATCGGCGGCCCGATCAGCGTGCCGTTGCGCTTGAAGCTGAGGGTGCCCGACGACAATAGCCCTCGAGACAAAAAGGCCGGCACATGGCCGACCTTTCCTTCCACCTCGACCGCGCCAGTACATCCGTGGTCACGGGTTGGAGGTGAATTGCCGACCAGTAGATAGGGATTTGGTTAACGAATCCTTAACCGACGGGAACTGCTCGTCGACGTGTCGTGGCCAATCTGATTTGCGTCTTCGTGATCAGTGCGGAAAGTCGTCTTTAAATGCGGCACATATTATTAATCGTTGTACACCAACGTGTTAGCGTATGAGGCATATCGAAGTAACCAATGCATGTCGCGCAAAAGCGTGCCCTCGTGCCTGACCCGAAGGTGCGCAGCGTTTTTGCGATAACGACATGCATAAAAACAAGAACTTAAAGCGCGTCGCATTGGATCCGTTCAGCCGAAACGCGCTTTAGCCTATTCTGGAAGTCGACTTATGGCCGTGCTTGGCGCTCTCCCTCCTGGCGTTCGCTGTCGACCAATTCGCGAAGCTGATTGGCAAGGAGTGGTCGACTGCCTGTGCCGGGGGTTTCCGAAGCGTGACCGGAGTTACTGGATACAGGCGCTGACCCGTTTGGCGCAGCGGCCTCCCGTCGCCGAGTTCCCACAATACGGCTTGGCCTTGGAGAAGGCCGATCGGATCGTCGGCGTTGTGCTGACCCTGTATACCCGTTATCCCGGGCAGGAAGGCGACGAAGTCCGCTGCAACCTTTCAAGCTGGTCCGTCGACGCAGAATTCCGTCCCTATGGCGCCAAATTGGTCACGACGATTCTCAAGCGAAGGGACGTGACCTACACCAATATTTCGCCGGCGCCCGCAACGTTGAAAGCCAACTGGGCACTCGGCTTTCGCCCCTTCACCACCGGACAATTTGCCTTCTTGCCGGCTTTTAGTTCGGCGCAGCGGTCATGTCGCGTGCTTGAAGCTCGTCCCGATCTTGCGGAAATGGCGATGATGTCCGACAGCGAGAGATACATACTCTCGGAGCACTCAGCACTTGGCTGCCGGTCATTGATTTGCATTTGCGACGGAGCAGCGTTTCCTTTCGTATTGATGCCGCGCCGGATATTGCGCGGTCTTATCCCATCCTATCAGATCGTCTATTGCCGCTCTCTCGCGGATTTGAGCCGGTGCGCCGGTGCCATCGGGCGCTTTCTCTTGCGAAGCGGCATCCTGCTTTGCGTCGTCGACGCCAGGGAGCCGATTGGAGGTCTGTTCGGGTGGTACCGCGCCAATAGCGGGCTGAAATATTTTAGGGGTCCCAGACCACCCTCGCTTGGAGATCTGTCGTTCACCGAGCTTGTGATGTTCGGTCCCTGAACGACAAGCGCAGCATCAGTCATGCCGCACCGCTTCGCAGCTGAAATGCCAAAAGCGAACCCCCGCCTCCCGGGGCGAGGGTTCCATTTTTGAAAACGACGATCTGTTACTGAACAGGGGCTGTCTGAGCTGGCGGGGTTGCGGGTGCCGGCGTCATCGTGTCGGCTGGAGGCGGCGGCAATTGGCCAGCGGTCGTCGCCTGCGTTCCTCCCGATTGAGTTTGGTCACACGCCGCCAGGGCAGCAAGCGCCAGGCCGAACGCGGCGAATAAGGGTAGTTTGCGGGTCATATACAGTCCCTTCCATGGACGCCACCCGCAGGCCTGATCATCAGGACCGCTGCCTCCAGGTCAACCGTCGCTTCGTCGTCGACGCTTCAAACATTCTTACGTCCCGTAAAAGGCGGCGGGCCTTCGGGCTCGGTTTAGATCGGCCTGGGCAAGCAAAACCGTGAGAGTGAAAGCCTCACGCCCCGGCCTGCGACTTCACATGGGCGATATAGCCGCGCACGTCGGCCGCCGGCTCGGCATAGGCCTTGCCGAGCTTCTTTTCGATCGCCGTCATGTACTCCTTCGCCCATTGGGGCAGCGCGTAGTCGATGGCGGCCAGGAATTCGAGCGTCGCCGCCAGGCGGATGTCGGCGATCGACGGGTTCTTGCCGCCGATGAACGGCTTGCCGTTCCTGAAGAAGCTGTGAAAGACCTCCAGCGGCTCGGCTATCGCTGCTATAGCGGCCTTCTGGGCTTCCGCCTTCTTGTCGGGATGAGCGTCGCTGTGGCCGACCTCGCCGGCATATTGCGGGAAATTCAGCGCAGGATAGGTGGCGCGCGCGACATAGGGGTAGAGCGTGCCGATCAGATAGAACATGGCGCTGTCGATCATCGCCCGCTTGGCCGGCGCCTTGGGATATAATTTCTCCAGCCCGTGCTTGTTGGCGAGATACTGCATGATGGCGCAGCTTTCCCACAACACGCCCCTGGGCAGGCCCTTGTCCTCGATCATCGGCGTCAGATGGGCCGGGTTTCGCGCCATATACTCGGGCGAGCGCGTGTGGCCCCATACGTCGGTCTCGGAATGGTCGAGCCCGGCCGCGCGCGCAAACACCCGTACGCTCATATTGTTGACGCTCGGCTTCAGCATGCTGAGCATCAGTGCTGATTTCGCCTTGGTCTTCCGCGCCGATTTCGCGGACGCCTTGTCTGCAGCTTTTGCGGCGGCTTTCGTTGCCGACTTGGCGGAAGCGCCTGACGCCTTGGCCGCAGGCGTTGTCGCCTTGGCCGCAGGCTTTGTCGCCTTGGCAGCTGGTTTCGTGGCGGCCTTGGCAGCCGGCTTCTTCGCACTTTTCGTGGTCGTCTTTGCCATTGTGTTCCTCCCTTTTTTGGCCTGTCGTCAGAATGGATTTTTCGGCGCGCGGTCCTCCGACAAGGTCGCACGGGAGCGCTCGACCAGCGCCTGGATCGCGTCGGCGAGATGCACTTCGGCGATTGCGTAGTCGCCGCGAGCGACGCGAAGCTTGTGCGCCTGCATCAGCACGTCGGCATGGGTAAATCCCGCCGGCGGCTCGAAACGGTAGGAAGCGAGCTCGATCAGCAGGCCGAGCGGATCCTCGAAGTAGATCGAATCCATAAAACCGCGATCCTTGACGCCGCTGTGCTTGATGGCGCGCTCGTCGAGCCGGGCGACCGCCTGCAGGAAGGTGACCCGCGACACCGCAAACGCAATGTGATGGACGCAGCCCGGATCGGTCGGCGTGCGCCGTTTGACCGGCGTGCGGCTCTCGTCGGTGAAGATGGTGATCAGCCGGCCGTCGCCCGGATCGAAATAGAGGTGGCTTTCGCTGGCCTTGTCGAGATTGGGCTGCTCGAAGATGAAAGGCATGCCAAGCACGCCCTCCCAGAAATCGATCGAAGTCTGGCGCCCGGCGCCGACCAGCGTGATGTGATGGACGCCCTGAGATTGCAGTTTCTGCATTGGCCTTCCTCCCATGATCTCCGCGTCCCAGGAAGAGCGTCGATCTATTCGCTGCGCGACAGATTCGTCCCCGGCGGCGTTCTGCGCACCGTCCTGGGCCCTTGGCCCCTGGCTACATGACGCGATGCTAATTCAATTGAAGGGGCCGCGCCAGAAGCGGCGAATCTGGCCGTGACAGACGGCGGGGCCAGCATACGGAAAAGTTTTGAAATCCTTGGTACGCCCAAGGGGAATCGAACCCCTGTTCCCGCCGTGAGAGGGCGGTGTCCTGACCGCTAGACGATGGGCGCGTTCAAGAACCGGCGATATAGGCTGACGGCTGGGAAAAAGCAACTGGGCTTCTGGCAGTCAATGATCCCAGGAAAATATCCGTTGCAGGCCTATCGTTTTGGCTCAATCAAGTCCCAGAGATTTCCATGGAGATCGGCGAAAACCGCCACAGTGCCATAGGCCTCGCGGCGGGGCGCCTCGCGGAATTCAACGCCCTTTTTGAGCATTGCCGCATGGTCGCGGACAAAATCGTCGGTTTCGAGAAACAAAAAGACGCGTCCGCCGGTCTGGTTGCCGATGCTATCCCTTTGCGCATCATCCGACGCTTCGGCCAGCAGCAGCTGCGCGCCTTGTCCGTTCGCCGGCGCCACCGTGACCCAGCGCTTGCCGTCGCCGAGATCGACGTCCTCGGTCAGCAAAAAGCCCAGCCTGTCGACATACCAGGCGATCGCCTCGTCGTAATTGGCGACGACAAGCGCGACGGTGGCGACGCGGCGATTTTCGGCGAAACCAGTCATTTATTGCGGATCGAAAAGCGGCCGATGATGCGGCGCTCAGTGATGTCGTAGACAAAAATGGCGCGGCTGCCGTCGGCAAGCTCCGCATCGATGGAGACGCGGTTGCCGGAAAGCGACTGGCTGATGACCCTGGCGCCGACCGGCATCACGATGTCGCCGGTCAGCGGCTCGCCTGATGGCACCTGGATGTCGCCGGCAAGGGATGGGGCTGCCGGTGGCGCGGTGCGCGTTTTGTAGACAAGGGCTGCAATCACCACCATAAGGGCGAGGAACAGCAGGCCGAGATTGATGGCGACGAAGCGGACGAGCTTCTTGCGCACCTTTTCGACTTCGGGGTCGAGCGGCTTTTCCTCGTCTTCATCGGCAGCAGCCATGGCAAACCATTCCGGAACGATTTTCGATGAGCGCTCATAACGAAGAGACCCCGATATTGATAGAGGATGGATTGACGGGCGGATCGCCAGACGGGGGAACAATAGTGCTGGAAGCAGGTCCCGATGCGGCCGGCCAGCGGCTCGACCAATGGCTGGCGGGCGAGCTCGGTCCGGACATGTCGCGCAGCCGGGTGCAGATGCTGATCCGGCAGGGCGCCGTCAAGGTCGGCGGCCAGCCGGTCAACGAGACCAAACGCAAGATGGCGGCCGGTGACCGCGTATCGATCGACATGCCGGAGCCGGAGCCGGCGGAGCCGCAAGGCGAGAACATCCCGCTCGACGTCCTCTATGAAGACAATGAATTGATCGTTATCGACAAGCCGCCAGGGCTGGTCGTCCATCCCGGCGCCGGCAACTGGACCGGCACGCTGGTCAACGCGCTGATCCACCATTGCGGCGACAGTCTTTCCGGCATCGGCGGTGTGCGGCGGCCGGGCATCGTCCACCGCCTGGACAAGGAGACCAGCGGCGTCATGGTCGTGGCCAAGACCGACCGCGCCCACAAATCATTGTCGGAGGCCTTTGCCGACCATGGCCTGACCGGCGATCTCAAACGCGCCTATCTGGCGCTGGTCTGGGGCATTCCGATGAGACCGACAGGCACGGTCGACGAGCCGCTCGGTCGCGCCGCCGACCGCGTGCGCCGTGCCGTGGTGCCACAGGGCCGCGACGATGCCCGCCACGCCGTCACCCATTTCACGGTGGTCGAGCGCTTTGGCGAGCAGCAAAAGGAGTTTGCCACGGCAAGCCTGGTCGAATGCCGGCTCGAGACCGGCCGCACCCATCAGATCCGCGTCCACATGGCTCATATCGGCCATCCGGTCGTCGGCGATCCCGATTACGGCCAGGCCTTTCGCACCAAGGCGAACCGGCTGCCCGAGCCGCTGAAAGGCCAGGTGAAGGCCTTTCCGCGACAGGCATTGCATGCCCGCCTGCTTGAATTTCGGCATCCGACTACCCATTTACCGATGAGGTTCGAGGCGCCGCTACCGAGCGACATGGAGGAACTCGTGGACGGCTTCCGCAGACTCTGAACCAGCTTCATCCATTCAAAACCAGATCGGCAAAAACCTGACCCGCGTTGTTCACTTTGGCGTGACACACTGTTTCGTGTTGAACCAAATGCTGTCCTTTCTGGTTTTGTTCCTGTATACATCCGCTGTCGCGAACGAGCCTTTTGGCGTTCGTGACATATGCCCGCCGCGTTAGGGGGCACCACTCCAAGAGAGAGGGGCGCTATCATGGCCCAGTCACTACCCAGTATCGTTTCCGGCGAAGGCGGCCTCAGCCGCTACCTGGAAGAAATCCGTCGCTTTCCGATGCTTCAGCCGCAGGAAGAGTACATGCTCGCCAAGCGTTACGCTGAGCACGAGGACACCACGGCTGCGCACAAGCTCGTCACCAGCCACCTTCGGCTCGTCGCCAAGATCGCCATGGGCTATCGCGGCTACGGCCTGCCGATCGGCGAAGTGATCTCGGAAGGCAATGTCGGCCTGATGCAGGCCGTCAAGAAATTCGAACCGGAGCGCGGCTTCCGGCTCGCCACCTACGCCATGTGGTGGATCAAGGCCTCGATCCAGGAATACATCCTGCGCTCGTGGAGCCTGGTCAAGATGGGCACCACCGCCAACCAGAAGCGCCTGTTCTTCAACCTGCGCAAGGTGAAGGGCAAGATCCAGGCGCTCGACGACGGCGACTTGAAGCCCGAGCAGATCGCCGAGATCGCCACCCGCCTCAACGTGTCGGAAGCGGAAGTGGTGTCGATGAACCGCCGCCTGTCGGGCGACGCCTCGCTCAACGCGCCGATCCGGGCGAGCGAGGGCGAGTCCGGTGAGTGGCAGGACTGGCTGGTCGACGACCACGAAAGCCAGGAAGAGGCGCTGATCGAGCAGGACGAGCTGGAAAACCGGCGCGGCATGCTGTCCGGCGCTCTTGCCGTGCTCAACGAGCGCGAGCGGCGCATCTTCGAGGCGCGCCGCCTGGCCGAGGAGCCGCTGACGCTGGAAGAGCTGTCGGCCGAGTTCGACATCAGCCGCGAGCGCGTGCGCCAGATCGAGGTGCGCGCCTTCGAGAAGGTGCAGGACGCGGTCAAGGCCGCAGCCAAGCGCCAGATGCAGGCGCTGCGCACCATCGAGGCGCAGCCGGCGGCGTAAAACCTCCGGCGGAAACAGATAGCGGCGGCGTCAGGTAACCTGGCGCCGCCTTTTTTGTGGGTCCTCCGACTGCGGGGAACTGTCCCTTGGTGTCATATTCCAGCTAGGGTTGCCGGTTCCGCCGCGCCAGCGCGAACGCCCGATCCGTCGCCATAAACCGCTCAATCATCAGTGTGATCAGCCTGGCCGGCTCATAGCGGCATTATAGCAATTTTCCCCAAGCCCTGGAAACCGCAACGCTGCAAATTGTGGCGGCAATGTTCCGGCGCCGACACGGGCTTCCGTCGCGAAATTTCACGAGGCGGCACTTGTGGCAAGCGGGCGCGACAACGGGCCGCCGGGGCTGCGCTGGGCAGTTGAGCTCGCCTGTTTGGAAACCAAAGGCAGTATGACGATGACGATTTCTCCGTTTCTCACCGCTCTCGAATCCGAAGGTCCTCCAGCCGACCGAGCGAAAGACATGAACCTGTATGGATGGCTAATTGGAAGCTGGGAAATGGACACGGTCCACTACCGCGATGACGGCACAATCCAGAAATGGGATGGAGAATGCCATTTTGGCTGGGTGCTCGAAGGCCGCGCGATTCAGGACGTCTGGATCAGGCCCAAGCGCCCTGCGCCATCCACGATGTATGGCACGACTTTGCGCATCTTCGATCCTGGGATCGATGGCTGGCACATCATATGGAATGACCCGCTCAACCGAGATCACTCGCGCCAGATCGGGCGGGCCGAGGGTAAGGACATTGTCCAACTCGGCACTGATTCGCGCGGTCTGAAAACTCGATGGCGTTTCACCGAGATCACTGCCAACAGCTTCCATTGGATCGGCGAAGAAAGGTCTTCCGAGAGCGACCCTTGGCAAATCACATATGAACATTTAGTCCGCCGAACAAAACCCTGAAGCTAGACTGGCTGGCCTCTGCGCCGCCCCTCAAAGGCAATCGAGCGGAAATTTCAAATAGCGGCGGCCGTTGGATTCCGGTTCCGGCAGGCGCCCGCCATTCATGTTGACCTGCAGCGCGTGCAGGATCAGCCTCGGCATCGGCAGCGTCCTGTCGCGCGCCTCGCGCAACGCAACGAAATCGGCCTCCGTCCTGCAAGCGGCAACATGGGTATTCCCGGATTTTTGTTCCGCGACCGTACTCTCCCACAAGGGCTCGCGCCCCTCCGCCTGGTAGTCATGACCGACGAACAGACGTGTCTCGTCCGGCAGCGCGAGGATATTTTGGATCGAGCGCCAGAGTTGCGCGGCACTGCCGCCGGGAAAGTCCGCTCTCGCCGTGCCGCTGTCCGGCATGAACAGCGTATCATGGATGAAAGCGGCGTCGCCGATCACATAGGTGATCGAGGCCAGCGTGTGGCCCGGCGAAAAAAGCACCTTAGCCGGAACGCCGCCGACCGAAAAGGTCTCGCCGTCGGCAAACAGCCTGTTCCACTGGGATCCGTCGGCAGGAAACCCCGGCCAGTTGTAGATTGCCTTCCACAGTTTCTGGACGTCGACGACCTTCTCGCCGATCGCGGTCGGCGCTCCTGTCTTCGTGCTGAGATAGTGTGCCGCCGAGAAATGGTCGGCATGCGGGTGGGTGTCGAGGATCCATTCGACAACCAGCCGTTGATCTCTAATGAAGTCGAGCAGGGCGTCGGCATTTTTCGTGGCAGTGGCGCCGGACTTCTCGTCGAAATCCAGGACCGGATCGATGATTGCGCATCGTCGCGTCTGCGGGTCGGCAACGACATACTGGATGGACCCGCTCGGCTTGTCGTAAAAGCCTGCCACCTGCAGCCTGGCCGATGTCGCGTCCAATCCCGGCTCCCTCAATACCCACCCGGCAGGAATGGTTTTCCCTGCCGGGGTAAAAGAAGAGCATGGTCATTCGCCAGCGCCACGCCGTCAAGCACCGCATGCTTCGCCGAGGCAAAAAAGCCGAAAATCCTTCCGTGCCGCCTTCTCAGGCAGAGGGCTGCTTGGTCTTCCGGAGATACGGCAGGATCGTCTCGAAGGCGCCGAAACGCTTGACCGCATCCTCGTTGGAAACAGCGGCGGTGATGATGACGTCCTCGCCCTGCTTCCAGTTCGCCGGCGTCGCCACCTGGTGCTTGGCGGTCAACTGTATGGAATCGATCGCACGCAGGATCTCATCGAAGTTACGGCCGGTCGTCATCGGATAGGTGAGAACCAGCTTGATCTTCTTGTCGGGGCCGATGACATAAACTGAACGCACCGTAGCGTTGTCGGCGGGCGTGCGGCCTTCCGAGGTTTCGCCGGCGCCCGCCGGCAGCATCTCGTAAAGCTTGGCGACCTTGAGGTCCTTGTCGCCGATCAGCGGGTAGTTCACCGATTGGCCGGTCGCCTTTTTGATATCATCCTGCCATTTGCCATGGCTTTCGACCGGATCGACGGAAATCCCGATGATCTTGACGTTGCGCTTCTTGAACTCGCCTTCCAGCCCGGCCATCGTGCCGAGCTCGGTCGTGCAGACCGGCGTGAAATTCTTCGGATGGCTGAAAAGCACCGCCCAGCCGTCACCGATCCATTCGTGGAAGTTGATCGTCCCTTGCGTGGTTTCGGCCGTGAAATCCGGCGCGGTGTCGTTGATACGAAGGCTCATGATGCGTCCCTACCCTGTGATTGCAGCCGGCATGGACCATCCACCGGCCCTGCTTCCGCCTTTTTACCACTGCGGCGTCATCCTTCATACGCCTGTTGCACCGGTACCGGGGCCGGCGACGACAACTTTTTCGCCTTTTGTCGTAAACAGCAGCATTTCGCGCCCATTGATGCCGGCGCAATAGGGCGTTGGGCGCGACAGTAGTGGAAATCTAGGCCTTGTTCACCGCCAGCGTCGTGGCCAGATCTTCCATGCGCTGGGCGAGCGCGCCAAGCGCTTGGGTCAGTACGGAATCGTTCTTGTCGGCCTTGGTCAGCGCATCGTCACGCGTCTTGCGCAGCGTCAGCACTTCGCTTTCCATGCCCTTGACGCGTTTTTGCAGTTCCGAAAGCTCGTCCATGACCATGATGCCGGCCATCACGGTCAGCCGTTGGTCGCCGATTTCGCCGAATGAGTCTTTCAGATGCGAGACATAGCGGTCGAAGCGCTCGGCAAGGTCAATCAGATGCTCTTCCTGGCCTTCGTCGCAAGCCATGCGATACTGCTTGCCATCGATGGAAACCGTGACTTGTGCCATTGGGCCAGCCCCTATCTATCCAACACGGCGCGGATGGTTTCCATGGCGGTCACCAGCCGACGCGACACTTCCTTGTTGGCGTCTTCCAGCCGTTCGGCGCGCGCTTCGGAATTGTCGAGTTCCTGCGCCAGCCGCGAGCGGTCGGCGTTCATGCGCTGCACCTCCGCCTCGGCTTCCGTATAGTCGCGCTCGTGCTCGAGCTTGGCCGCGACGGCGTTTTCCAGCCCCTCGATGGCCTTACCCAGCCTGGCGATGACTTCCTTGAGTGTCGTTTCCCCGGTCATGGCTTTCGTCCTGCGCCCTGCCCATCACCGAATCATCCACGTTCAGAACGCGTTATGTCTGAAACATTACGCGCCGTGTGAAGCCAACGTCAATAAAGCTCTCGCGACTGTCCCCTGCTAACGCTAATTTAGGCCACCAAAGCCCTTCTGGCGCCATCGCAAGTCCGGCAAAAGCGCCGGTTTACTGACCAACAAGATCGGCAAAAACGCGCCGGTTTGTTGACTAAAAAGCCGCGCCTGCTATGTGTCGCGCACCCCTTTCCAGGGCTCTCCCAAGGCCCGAACCCCGACACTGGAGGAAGCATGACCTCGCGTGAACAACATGACCGGATGGCCAATGCGATCCGTTTCCTTTCCATGGACGCCGTCGAGAAGGCCCAGTCCGGCCACCCCGGCCTGCCCATGGGCTGCGCCGACATCGCCACGGTGCTGTTCACGCGTTTCCTGAAATACGATGCGAAGAACCCGCATTGGCCCGATCGCGACCGCTTCATCCTGTCGGCCGGCCACGGTTCGATGCTACTTTATTCGCTGCTTTATCTGACCGGCTACGAGGACATCACCCTCGACCAGATCAAGCATTTCCGCCAGGTGGGGTCGAGGACGGCAGGCCATCCCGAATATGGCCATGCCGCCGGCATCGAGACGACGACCGGCCCGCTCGGCCAGGGCCTTGCCAATTCGGTCGGCTTCGCGCTCGGCGAGCGCATCATGAATGCCGCCTTCGGCAACGACCTCGTCGACCACTACACCTATGTGCTGGCTGGTGACGGCTGTCTGATGGAGGGCGTTTCCCAGGAAGCCATCGCGCTTGCCGGACATCTCAAGCTGAACAAGCTGATCGTCTTTTGGGACAACAACAACATCTCGATCGACGGCCCGGTGTCGCTGGCCGACAACACCGATCAGGTCGCCCGCTTCCAGGCGTCCGGCTGGAACGCCAGCCACATCGACGGCCAGGATCCGGAAGCGATCGCCTATGCCATCGAGGCGGCGCGCCATTCCGACAAACCGACGATGATCGCCTGCAAGACGACGATCGGCTTCGGCGCGCCGACCAAGGCTGGTACCAACAAGGCACACGGTTCGCCGCTCGGCGCCGAGGAAATCGCCGGTGCGAGAAAATTCTTCGGTTGGGATTATCCGCCTTTCGAGCTTCCTGCCGATATCCTCGATGCCTGGCGCGACGCCGGCAAGACCGGCGTCAAGGCACGCGCCGACTGGGAAGGCCGCCTTGCCAGCGCCGACACGCAATTGCGCAGCGAATTCGAGCGCCGCATCAGTGGCACGCTGCCGGCTAATTTCGACGCCGTCATCACCGACTACAAGAAGAAGCTCGCCGCGGACAAACCGAAGGTCGCTACCCGCAAATCGTCGGAAATGGCGCTCGAGATCATCAACGGCGCCGTGCCGGAAACCATCGGCGGCTCGGCCGACCTGACCGGCTCCAACAACACCAAGACCAGCCAGACCAAGAACATCACCTCGGACGACTACGGCCAGCGCTACGTTCACTACGGCATCCGCGAGCACGGCATGGCCGCCGCGCTCAACGGACTGACGCTGCACGGCGGCCTCATCGCCTATGGCGGCACGTTCATGTGCTTTTCCGACTATGCCCGTCCGTCGATGCGGCTCGCCTCGCTGATGGGCATCCGCTCGATCTTCGTCATGACCCACGATTCCATCGGTCTCGGCGAAGACGGCCCGACCCATCAACCGGTCGAGCATCTGGCCGCATTGCGCGCCATTCCGAACCACAATGTCTTCCGCCCGGCCGACGCGGTCGAGACCGCCGAATGCTGGCAGTTGGCCCTCGAGCAGGAAAAGACGCCTTCGACGCTGGCGCTGACCCGGCAGAACCTGGCGGCGGTGCGCAACGACTTCGTTGCGGAAAACCTTTGTCGCCAGGGCGCCTATGAACTGGCCGCTGCCAGTGGCGATGCGGCGGTGACGATCTTCGCTTCGGGCTCCGAGGTCGAGATTGCGCTGGCGGCGCGCGAGGCGCTGGAGAAGCACGGCCATCCGACCCGCGTCGTCTCTGTGCCCTGCTTCGAATTGTTCGACAAGCAAAATGCTGATTACCGCAACAAGACGATCGGCAACGCGCCGATCAAGATCGCCATCGAAGCCGGCATCCGCCAGGGCTGGGATCATTTCATCGGCACCGACGGCATCTTCATCGGCATGACCGGCTTCGGCGCCTCGGGCACGATTGAACAGCTCTATCCGCATTTCGGCATCACCGCCGAAGCGACGGTGAAGGCGGCGGAAGCCCGCCTGCACGGCGAGTAAATGTACTGGTACCCGGCGAAGCCGCACATGGCGGTTTCGCCGGCAGCCGCGACCTAATGGACTTAAATCCAACCCATCGACGGCTGGATTCTTTGCCAGCCCGCCGTTATGAAGCTGCGGACTTGATCTTCGGCCTCCAACTCCCAGGGAGAGAAAAATGACCGTCAGAGTTGCCATCAACGGATTCGGCCGCATCGGCCGCAACATCCTGCGCGCCATCCACGAATCCGGCCGCAAGGACATCGATGTCGTCGCCGTCAACGACCTCGGCCCCGTCGAGACCAATGCACATCTGCTGCGCTACGACAGCGTGCATGGCCGCTTCCCGCATGAAGTGACGGTCGACGGTGACCAGATCACCGTCGGCAGCGAAAAATTCAAGGTCACCGCCATCAAGGACCCGACGCAGCTGCCGTGGAAGGATCTCGGCATCGACATCGCGCTCGAATGCACCGGCATCTTCACCGCACGCGACAAGGCCGCTGCGCATCTGACCGCTGGCGCCAAGCGCGTCCTCGTCTCGGCGCCTGCCGAGGGCGCCGACCTAACCGTCGTCTATGGCATCAACCACGACAAGCTGACCAAGGACCACATCGTCATCTCGAACGCCTCCTGCACCACCAACTGCCTGGCGCCGCTGGCAGCCGTGCTGCATGAGGCCGTCGGCATCGAGAAGGGCATGATGACGACGATCCACTCCTACACCGGCGACCAGCCGACATTGGACACCATGCACAAGGATCTCTACCGCGCCCGCGCCGCAGCGCTGTCGCAGATCCCGACCTCGACCGGCGCGGCCAAGGCGATCGGCCTGGTGCTGCCCGACCTCAAGGGCAAGCTCGACGGCATCTCCATCCGCGTGCCGACCCCGAACGTCTCGGTCGTCGATTTCAAGTTCATCGCCAAGCGTTCGACCACGGTGCAGGAAATCAACGAGGCGGTGATCGCCGCCTCCAACGGCAAGCTGAAGGGCGTTCTCGCCGTCACCCGTCATCCGAACGTGTCGATCGACTTCAACCACGACCCGCATTCCTCGATCATGGCGCTCGACCAGACCAAGGTAATGGACGGCAACTTCGTTTCGGTGCTGTCCTGGTACGACAATGAATGGGGTTTTTCCAACCGCATGGCCGACACATCAGTCGCCTTCGGCAAGACCATCGCCTGACCGCAGAACCATCTTCTTGCGACTTGAAACGCCCGGCCTGTCCGGGCGTTTTCATGACAGCGCGCAGCGCCCTTTTGAATGCGCAACGACGCTCTAAGGGTTTGTTTGGCAAGACCCGCGCCTTGAGCGCCAAAACACTCGAAAATCAGCGGCATAGGGCAAAAAACCACCCTCACGCCTTGCACCGGTCATGTCTTCGCCTCACTCTCCCGTAAAGCGAGAGGGACACGAATTCGAGGGGCAATTGGCGGATGGAGCATGCGATCTATCTCGTGACGCTGGTCGGCGCCGCTCTCGTCGTTGCCGCCGCGTTTTCGAGCCTGATCGCCTTCCGCTTCGGCGCGCCCCTCTTGCTGCTGTTTCTCTGCATTGGCCTGGCCACGGGAACCGACGGCCTCGGCATCCAGTTCGACAATGCGCGGCTGGCTTATTTTGCCGGCTCACTGGCGCTGGCGGTGATCCTGTTCGATTCCGGTTTCGGCACGCCGCTCAACGCCTTGCGCCAGGCGGCCGGACCGGCGCTGTCGCTGGCGACCATCGGCGTCCTTTTGACCACTGGCCTGTTCGGCGCCGTCGCGCATTATCTGCTCGGTCTCAGCTGGCTGGAATCCTTCCTGCTCGGGGCCGCTGTCGCCTCGACCGACGCCGCAGCGGTGTTCTTCCTGTTGCGCGCCGGCGAGATCAATTTGCGCGAACGCGTGCGTTCCACGCTCGAGGTGGAATCCGGCACCAATGACCCGATCGCCATCTTCCTGACCATCAGCCTGGTCGAGATCATCGCCGCCAACGCCAGCCCCGAGGCCAGGCTGCTGGTTACCGACCTCGTCCTCGGCTTCCTTTTCAACATGGGGCTTGGCGCCGTCGTCGGCATTTTCGGCGGCCTCGCGATCGTGCGGCTTGTCGACCGGCTCAATCTCGACCACGGGCTGCTGCCGATCTTCGTGCTGACGCTGTCGCTGATGGTGTTCGCCGCAGCCGGCGCCATTGGCGGCTCCGGCTTTCTGGCGGTCTATCTCGCCGGCCTCATTGCCGGCAATTCCGACATCCGCGCCGTCACCATCCTCAAGCGCTTCCAGGACGGCATGTCGTGGCTGGCGCAGATCATCATGTTCCTGATCCTCGGCCTGTTCGCGACGCCCTCGCAATTTCCGGCGATCCTGCTGCCGGCGGTGCTGCTGGGCCTGTTCCTGATATTCGTGGCGCGGCCGATCGCCGTCTGGCTTTGCCTGATGCCGTTTCGTCTGCCGCGCCCGGAAGTCGCCTTCGTCTCATGGGTGGGTCTGCGTGGCGCCGTGTCGATCCTGCTCGCCATTACGCCGCTGCTTGGCGGTCTTGAGAATGGCCGCCTCATCTTCAACACCGCCTTCATCGTGGTGTTGGTATCGCTGGTCATCCAGGGATGGACCGTCGGACCGCTGGCGCGCCGCCTCGGCCTGATCGTGCCCGCCCGCCTGGGTCCGTTGGACAAGGTCGAACTCGAATTGCCTGGCTCCGCCCATCACGAACTGCTCGCCTACCGCGTTGCACCTGGCAGCCCGGTGGCGCGCGGCGAGCGCATTCCGCGCTGGGCGCGGCCGTCGCTGGTGCTGCGCGACGGGCGCTCGATGCGCTTCCAGGACATGGGCAGGCTCGCCGCCGGCGACCATGTCTACATCTTCGTGCCGGATCGCTATCCGGCCCTGCTCGACAAGCTGTTCGCCAGCCGCGCCGTGGTCGATCCCGAGGATGCCGACTTCTTCGGCGCCTTCGCCGTCGATCCGGCGCGCTCCGCTGCGGAACTGGAAGCCGCTTACGCGCCGGGCCTGACCGAGGAGGAACGCAAGCTGACCGTCGGCGACCTGGTGACGGCGCGGCTCGGCGGCCATGCCGAATATGCCGACCGCGTGCTGATTGGTCCGATCGAGCTGATCGTCCGCGACGTCGACGACAAGGGCAGGATCACCGGTCTCGGTCTTTCCCTGGAGCCGACCGCGCCGGTGGCGCGGGTGCCGGTGTTCCTGAGTGCCGGCGAAATCGCCGACCGCATCGTTGCCTTTGTGCGCAATTGGCGCAAGCGGACCAAAAAGCCGGGTGCCGAGGCGCCGGACGACGCGGAACCGGCTCCACAGCCAGTGATGGAAAAAACAACCGGCGAGGGCTGACTGCTTGCGACGCGAGGCGCGGATCATATTTTCCGTGAACGCCGATGCAGGTCTTGCATCGTCGTTGATGCGGGGTAAGGTCCCCGCGATTTTTCGCGAAAGGGAACAGCATGGCCGGCTTTAAGACACTGGACGACATCGGCAATATCGACGGCAAGCGCGTGCTGGTGCGCGTCGACCTCAACGTTCCCGTCGCCGACGGCAAGGTCACCGACGCCACCCGCATCGAGCGCATTGCGCCGACCATCGCCGAGCTTTCCGGCAAGGGCGCCAAGGTTATCCTGCTTGCCCATTTCGGCCGGCCCAAGGATGGGCCTTCGCCCGAATTCTCGCTTGAGCCGATCGCCAGGGCGGCCGCGGAGGTGCTTGGCCGCCCTGTCGGCTTCGCGGCCGATTGCATCGGCGACAAGGCCGCGAGCGCCGTCGCCGCCATGAACAACGGCGACGTGCTGCTGCTCGAAAACACCCGCTTCTACAAGGCCGAGGAGAAGAACGACCCGGCCTTCACCGAAAAGCTGGCCACCAATGGCGACATCTTCGTCAACGACGCCTTTTCCGCCGCCCACCGCGCCCATTCGTCGACGGAAGGGCTTGCGCAGCTGCTGCCGGCCTTCGCCGGCCGTACTATGCAAGCCGAGCTCGACGCGCTGGAAAAGGGCCTCGGCAATCCCGTCCGCCCTGTCGTCGCCATCGTCGGCGGCGCCAAGGTCTCGAGCAAGATCGACCTCCTGATGAATCTGGTGAAGAAGGTCGACGCGCTGGTCATCGGCGGCGGCATGGCCAACACCTTCCTCGCCGCGCGCGGCACCGCCGTCGGAAAATCGCTGTGCGAGCATGATCTCGCCAACACCGCCAAGCAGATCATGATCGAGGCGGCCGAAGCCGGCTGCGCCGTCATCCTGCCGGTCGACGGTGTCGTCGCCAGGGAATTCAAGGCGGGCGCCGCCAGCGAAACCGTCGCCATATCAGAGGTGCCGGCCGACGCCATGATCCTCGATGTCGGCGAAAAGACCGTGAAGACCGTTGCCGACTGGATCGACCGCGCCGCGACGCTGGTCTGGAACGGCCCGCTCGGCGCCTTCGAGATCGAGCCGTTCGACCGGGCGACGGTGGCGGCGGCCAGGCACGCCGCGGCCCGCACCAAGGCCGGCAAATTGATCTCGGTGGCAGGTGGCGGCGACACGGTGGCCGCCCTCAACCATGCCGGCGTCGCCGACGACTTCACCTATGTCTCGACCGCCGGCGGCGCCTTCCTGGAATGGATGGAGGGCAAGCCGCTGCCCGGTGTCGACGTGCTGAAGCGCTGAGGCCCTGAGGCCTTGGGCAACAGGCGAACGACGGGGTTTGCGCGATTCAATCGATTCGAGCTTTCCGCTTGGAATGGTTCGACTTGAACCTGCTTTGCTCTAGTGGTCTGCTAGCCCGGATTTTCACACTGTTGGGACAACCGGTTCAGGAGGATGCACAATGAGCGAACGTCTCGAGGACATTGCCGCTGCGATGGTGGCCGACGGCAAGGGTCTTTTGGCCGCCGACGAGAGTTCCGGCACCATCAAGAAGCGCTTCGACGTGATCGGCGTCGAATCGACCGCCGACAGCCGCCGCGACTATCGCGAGATGATGTTCCGCGCCAGGGAGGCGATGACGAGATACATCTCCGGCGTCATCCTCTATGACGAGACCATTCGCCAGAAAGCCGCCGATGGCACGCCGCTGGTCGACATCATCAAGGCGACCGGCGCCATTCCAGGCATCAAGGTCGATGCCGGCGCCAAGCCGCTGGCCGGGTACCCCGGCGACACCATCACCGAAGGCCTCGACGGCCTGCGCGAGCGGCTCGCCGACTATTACAAGCTCGGCGCCCGTTTCGCCAAATGGCGTGCGGTGATCGACATCGACGTCGCAAGGGGCGTGCCCTCCGCCACGTCGATCGGCTCGAACGCCCATGCGCTCGCCCGCTATGCGGCGCTCTGTCAGGAGGCCGGCATCGTGCCGATCGTCGAGCCGGAGGTGCTGATGGACGGCGCCCACGACATCGGCACCTGCTACGAGATCAGCAAGGCAACGCTGGCGAAACTCTACACCGAGCTCTACGCCGCCCGCGTCGTCCTTGAAGGCACCATTCTGAAGCCGAACATGGTTCTCGCCGGCAAAAAGTCCGGCAGCACCAGCAGCCCCGAGGAAGTCGCCGAAAAGACCATAAAACTGTTCCGCGAGACGGTGCCGGCAGCGATTGGCGGCATCGCCTTTCTCTCCGGTGGGCAATCGGATGAGGAGGCGACCGCCAACCTCAACGCCATCAACGCCATCGGCCCGCATCCATGGAAGCTGACCTTCTCCTATGGCCGCGCCTTGCAGGCGGCGCCGCAGAAGGCATGGAGCGGCAAGGCGGCCAACGTCGCCGCTGCCCAGGCAGCCTTCGCCCACCGCGCCCACATGAACCATCTGGCAGCGCTTGGCAAATGGCAGCCGGAACTGGAACAGGCCGCCTGACCGGTTTTTTTATCTTCGTCCGAACCCGGGCCATGCGCCCGGGTTCCATCTGCTCCAATGCTCCAGAAAAACGACGCCGGTGTCGGCTTGCGTTGAGCCCGAACGTCGCTTGCCCCCATTAACTGGCTTTTGATGCAGCGCTTTCTTGCCCTCCTCACCTGGCTCGCCTTTCCGGTCTATGTCTGGCAGGGGCTCGGCGTGCGCCGCCGCACCAGCCGCATGCTGCCGGCGCAAGGTCCGGTCATGCACGAGATTTCGGGCCAGGCGCCGCCGATCTCGCTGCTGATGCTTGGCGATTCTTCCGCCGCATCGGTCGGCATCGGCAATTCCGAATACGGGCTCGCCGCGCAACTGGCCGAGCTGATCTCAAAACGCACCGGCCGCGCGGTGCGCTGGCGGGCAGCCGGCTTCAACTCGGCGACCTCAGGCCAGATCCGCGACCATGTGCTGCCCAATCTGTCGGCCGATCCCTGGACGCATATCGTGCTCGCCATCGGCACCAACGACACCAAGAACTTTCACTCAGTGCCACGCTTCAAGCGCGATTTTGGCGGCCTGCTCTACGCGCTGCGCGCCAAATGGCCGGAGGCGCGCGTGGTATGGTCGCCGGTGCTGGAATTCACCCGCGCACCGGCAATGCCGCCGCTGCTCGGAAAGATCCTGGAAATCCGCGCCGCCGAGATGAACCGGATGGGCGAGCGCCTTTGCCTCGAACGCGGGGCTGTGCCGGCGCCGCGCCTGCCGATCACCAATGCCGAAGCCGGTTTTGCATCCGACGGATTTCATGCCTCGGAAGCCGGCTACCGGGCCTGGGCGGAACATCTGGTCGATTTGGTGCTGCCCAACGAACCACGCCTCGCATAGCGGCCGCCAGCCTTACGTCCCGGCTTTACGTCCAATGGCCCAGCGCCGCTGTTATCGAAATCGCCGCCATCGCCAGCACCGCCAGCTTCCAGAAATCGCTGCGCCGCTTCAGCCCCGGCCAGCCGAGCGGCTTGATCAGCTGGATGACCATCATGGCAATGATAACGAGCGCGAGGAGTTTCGACATGCCGCTTTTGACTAGCGCATCGGCCGGCAAATCGAAATCGATTTTCGAAGAGCACGATGCGTAGAGTCATGCTGCTGGAGCATCCTATGCGCCTCCAAAGGACGGGCGGCCTCCAACATCCACGGTCGGCTCTTAAAGTGCTCCTTTCGTTCGCTCACGGGAGCACTATGCCAGCGGCTTGAGGCCGGCCTCGATCGCAGCCCGTTTCGGTTCGAGGAACGGTGGCAAGGCTAGCCTTTCGCCCAGCGTTTCCAGCGGCTCGTCGGCCGTAAATCCCGGGCCGTCGGTGGCAATCTCGAACAATATGCCGTTCGGCTCACGGAAGTAGAGCGAACGGAAGTAGTATCGTTCGACCTCGCCGCTTGACGGCAGGCGGAATTCGGCCAGCCGCGCCGTCCATTGATGCAAAATCTCCTGGTCCGGCGCCCTGAATGCGACGTGGTGGACCGCACCGGCGCCCTGCCGTGCCGGCGCAAGGCCCGGCTGCACGGCGACATGAATCTCCGCCGCCGGGCCGCCTTCTCCCATCTCGAAGACGTGAACCTGGCCCTGACCATCCGGCGAGGCATAGTTTCTCGCCTTGCGCATGTTCATCACCCTGGTCAGCACTGTTTCAGTATTGGTGATGTCGGGAACGCTGACGACGATAGGCCCGAGCCCGCGTATCTGGTGCTCGATGGGAATCGGGCTTTGCACCCAGGGGTGACTGTCGCCCTTGCCGCCATCGCTGACGAGACGCAGGCGCTGGCCTTCCGGGTCTTCGAAGTCCAACGACGGGTAGCCGCCGATATCGCCGATCTCTCCCGTCGCGCCGATCTCTCCCGTCGCGCCGATCTCTTCCGTCGCGAGGGTCTCGCCGGCCAGGTGCTGCTTCCACCAGAAAAGGCTTTCAGGGCTGGCGACCCTCAGGCTGGTCCGCACGATGCTGTTGGTGCCGCGCCGTTCGCGTCCGACCGGCCAATCGAAGAAAGTAAGATCGGTGCCAGGCGTCGCCTCGGCGTCGGCATAGAAAAGGTGATAAGCCGATGTGTCGTCCTGATTGACCGTCTTCTTGACCAGTCGCAGGCCCAGGGTCCTGGTGTAGAAACGAAGGTTTCCGGGTGCATTGGCGGTGATTGCAGTCAGGTGGTGAATTCCTGTCAGTTGCAGGCTCATTGTCATCTCCCTGATCTCTGGAAAATTCTTCTCCGTAGATAGATATCAGAACCCCGGCCCTATCGCTGCTGCGGATTCTGACGGTCCGTCGTTCGCAGACGAAAGACTTGATCCTGGCGACGAGAAAGCCTGCTTTTCCCGGGCAGACGGACGGGAATCGGCAAAACCTGGCACTCTCACCAAAGACCGCTCAGCCTCCTGACAGACTGCTGTCAGGAGGGGTGTGCGATAGTGTCTCCATCGAAAGAAGAGGAGACCAGCCATGAACGGTTTTACCATTCTCCGCAGCGTGCAGCACTATGTCGGCAAGATCCGGACGATGCGCAACGAGATCCGCACCCGGCGCTTCATGAACGGCTTGCCGCAGAGCATCCGCAAGGACATCGGTTGGCCGGATAATTATGATTGCCGCCACCGCCGCGGCCATTGAGGCGATTTTTTCGCAGCAACAGTTGGATGCGGACGCCACAGCGCCCAGATAAACAGGTCCGGTTGACTGAAAGACGGAGCAGGAAATGTCCGAACAGAAAACTATCGGCGTTCTTTTCATCGATCGCTTCGCCGACTGGGAATACGGGCTGCTGGCGGCTTCGGCGGTCGAATGGTTCGGCGCACGCGCGGTTTCGCTGGCGCCGAACGGCAAGCCGGTGATTTCGGCCAGCGGATTTATGCTGACGCCCGACCGCTCTACCGCGGTTGATGAAAACACCGATCTCGACGCCGTCGCGGTCATCGGCTCCGACCAGTGGGTCGATGCCCCGCCTGATGTCTCCGCACTGCTGACGGCGTTAGCGGCGCGCGGCGGCGTGGTCGGCGGCATCTGCGCCGGCACGCTGGCACTGGCGCGTGCCGGCCTGTTCGACAAGGCCAAACACACCAGCAATGGTCGTGACTGGATCAATGAAAAGGAGCCGGGCTATCCGGGCGCCCAGAACTATCAGGACGTGCCCTATGCCGTCGCCGACGGTCGCATCGTGTCCGCGCCGGGTTCGGCTCCCGGCACCTTCGCTCTTGCCTTTTTGAAGACGCTCTATCCCCAGAGAAGCAGCGATCTCGCTGAGATGCGCACGCTGTTCGCCAAGGAGTATGCCGAAGGGGAGTTTGCTGAAGCCTCCTGACAGTATGGTGTCAGGAGCGGCGTGCAATAGTGCGAAAGTATCAGGAGACAGACATGGCCTTCATCCCTGCAAAAGCTTCGGGCTCTTCGTCTAGGTGACGCATGGTAAAGAGCTGGAACCACCGGCTGAACACGCCGGGCATCAACGGCATCAAGCCGACGCCGCGCACTGTTGGCGACGTCGTCGAGGGCCAGCCGATGCTGGTGCCGACGGCTCGGCAGGTCGATGATTTCATCCGCTCGATTCCAGAGGGCGTGGCCATGGATGTCCGCGCGTTGCGCACCGCGCTCGCCATTGAGCACGGCGCGGAAGTGACATGTCCGGTCACCATCGGCTATCATCTGCGCACTGTCGCCGAGGCCGCCTACGAGGATCTGGAGCGCGGCATGACGCTGAGCGACATCGCGCCGTTCTGGCGGGTGCTGGATGCAAGGACGCCGACAACAGGGAAGTTGTCCTTCGGCACGGCATTCGTCGCCGCGCAGCGCAAGCGCGAAGGGCTTGAGCCATAATGCATGTCGCCCAATAGTTGGAACCGGTTTGGCGACAATGACGGGCTAAAACAACATCGAGGGACCATACGATGCGCCGCGCCGACAGGCTCTTCCAGATCGTGCAGCATCTGCGCGGTGGCCGCCTGGTCACCGCCCAGAAGCTGGGCATGTGGCTCGAGGTTTCCGAGCGAACCATCTACCGCGACATCGC
Organism: Mesorhizobium sp. WSM4844; assembly: GCF_055811775.1. Taxonomy (NCBI): domain Bacteria; kingdom Pseudomonadati; phylum Pseudomonadota; class Alphaproteobacteria; order Hyphomicrobiales; family Phyllobacteriaceae; genus Mesorhizobium; species Mesorhizobium sp. WSM4844. The sequence continues at coordinate 66,406 of NZ_JBVVQB010000036.1, forward strand.
CGACCTGCAGTCGACGGGCGTGCCGATCGACGGCGAGGCCGGCGTCGGCTACATGATGAGGGAGGGTTTCGACCTTCCGCCGCTGATGTTCACGCGTGACGAGATCGTCGCGCTGGTCGCCGGCGCCCGCATGGTGCGCGCATTTGGCGGCGCTGCCATGGCGCGGGCCGCCGACGAGGCGCTGGTCAAGATCGGCGCCGTGCTGCCCGATGCCGAGAAGGACCGCATCGCCCGCACCGAGATCCACACGCCGATGTGGGTGGTGAGCGACGCCGCCCGCGAAGCAATCGACCTGATCGAGCGCGCGGTGGAAAAACGTCAGGTGCTGACCATCGACTACTCCGACGAAGCAGGCCGCAGCACCGTGCGCGACATCAGGCCATTGGGCCTGTGGTTCTGGGGCAAGGTGTGGACGCTGGTCGCCTGGTGCGAGATGCGCGACGATTTTCGCGCTTTCCGCATCGACCGCATTGCTTCAGTGGTCATAGCCGGCCGCGTCTTCAAGCCGGAGCGCGGCAAGCAGCTCGCCGATTTTTACCGTGCGGTGGAACGCAGCGAGGACTACGGCATGGCGCCGGACCGGGCCGCGCGAACCTAGGCGCGGCGCCTCTTCCTTCTCTCCCCTTGTGAGGGCTTTGCACAGAATCGGATTGGTGATTCCGTGGGCAAGGAAGAGAGGGAGATGATTTGGATG
>NZ_JBVVQB010000037.1:0-31379 GCF_055811775.1 Mesorhizobium sp. WSM4844
CGAGCCTCGAACCAAGCCGCCCACGAAGAGCAGAACGGCAAAGGCCAGAATGTAATCTTCAAAGTTGCCTTTCGCCAACAGGCAACCCATCGCGATCACAAGCGGCGGCGTGATGAAGTTGATCGCGGCCGCACCATATGAACTGCCGTATGTAACCGCACCAGCTGAGATGCCCGCCAGAATAATCAGATGCAGCGGCGCTTGCGGCGTTGTGTAGCCAACGGTAAGGACGGCAAGAAAGGACCAGGCAAATCCTGACAGAAGAGCAAGGATGCCAAACCAGCGAAGCCGCTGCGAAATCCCTGTTAAATCGTCCTGATCCCCCGTCTCGTTTAGCTGATAACGGGCGAGTCCGAGGCGGGCGGCATTTATGGCATTGATAACCAGGAACCAGATTGCGGCGGCAAAGCCCTCGCCAGAAAAGGCCTGCACCGTCAAAATCAGGCCTGATAGCATAGTGCTTATCGGCATCGATACGAAGAGACCGGCCTTCAGATCAGCAAGCTGATCTCCAAGGATTCTGGCCTCCAGCGCGTTTTCTTTCTTTAAGGCCATAGACCAGTCGGTTCGCTTCCCATGCCGATTCGCAACGCAAGCTTATGCAAGCCCACTGAAGGACGGGTTAACTACTCGTTGTATCAGCCTTCTGCGAGGCCTTTGTATGAATCCTCCTCATTTGTGCGGTGATAGAGAACATGGATCGGCAGCATCCTGACGCTCGGGAATAACTTAAGGCGCGTCGCATGCATCCGTTCAAACGCGACGTGCTTAGCGGCTGCGCTGCCTACCTGTCAGCCGCAATCGTCGCCTGCAGCCATTGCGTGATGGCGTCGAAAGCGATCGGTCTGGTCGTGTCGACGTCAAGCAGCGGTCCGCGCCGCAGCGGCTCGGCGCGCTTGGCCAGTTCGATCAGTTCGGGGATGTAGGCCGCGCCGGGATGGCCGGCGGGACGCTGGTCGAGCCTTGCGCGATAGCGCTCGGCCAGAACTTCGCCGGGCGCATGGCACCAGATCTCGGCGGTCTGGTCGACGCCGGCGCTGCGCAGGTGATCCTCGAGCACCTGGCGCGGCTGGAAGCCGAACCAGGCGTCGATGACAAATATGGCGCCCGCCGGGGCCTCGCCGACGACCGACCAGATGGCCTGGTAACTGGCGCGGCCGAGTATGCGGTTGAATTCGCGATCGCCGCCGCCGAGCACTTCCAGGAACGGGTTCTTGATCGTATCGAGCGCCAGCAATGGCCAACCCATGTGCGCGGCGATGCCGCGCGAGACCGTGCTTTTGCCGCTGGCGGGGATGCCGTTGACGAGCACGGCGCGCCGGCCGGGCACGGCGCGCCTGGTGCGATCAAGCCGGGCGGTCGGCAAGGGTACTGGCGAGGCTTGTGCAACTGCTGATTGTGCAACTGCCGCTTGCGCGGCGAGCGCTTGCAGACCGGCGCCGATGACCCCGGCGTCGTCGCCCAGTTGCGCCGCTTCCACCGGGCATTGGTACCAGGGCGCCAGGGCAGGAGCCCTGGCAAGCGCCCGATGGGCCGCCAGGCCAAGTCCGCCGCCGAGCAGCACCAGGTCCGGGTCGAACATGGCCACGGTCGTATCGATTGCCGCACGCAGCGGCCCGGCCCAGGCTTCCAATATACCGCGCGCCAAGGGATCGCCGCTCGCATCCCGGGCAAAAAGCTGATCGACCGAAATGTCCGGACCGAGGCCTGCCCGCGCGATGTGCCGGCCAAGTGCGGTACCTGAGCTTGTGGTTTCAACGCAGCCGCGCCGGCCGCAGACGCACGCTTCGCCTGATAGGTCGACGGTGATATGGCCGAGCTGCCCCGCCGTCCCCTTGCCGCGGACGATCCGCCGATCCTGGACCACGGCACCGCCAATGCCGGTCCCGATCGTGAACATGACGATGCTTTCATGGCCTCTGGCGCCGCCGAGGGCCATTTCCGCGACCAGTGCCATGTTGCAGTCATTGTCGATCACCACGGGCTTGCCCGCCAGGCTTTCCAGTCGTTGCGCAGGGGAGACCGAGGCGAGGTTGACATAGCCCCCTGACAAGACCGCGCCAAGCCGCGCATCGACGCGGCCGGGGACGCCGATGCCGATGGCCGCAACTTCGGGACAATCGAGCCGGCGTACCATTTCGGCGATCCGGGAGAGCACGAGCTCGGGGTCCGGCGCGCTTTTCTCGGAAATGCGCTCGAGGATTTCGCCCGTGTCGGAAACACGGGCGGCGCGCAGATTGGTGCCGCCGATATCGATTCCTATGGCCATCGAACCAGAGCCTGTTCCATTTCGACTAAATCGAAATGGGCCCCTATCTCTTTGTTTGACCATGATCTTCTCCGAAAACCAGTCCCCACTTTTCGGGATCATGGTCAGAGGCATGACGTCCCGTGCGTGCCTGGTGTGAACGTCGGATAACTACAGCGCCGCGCATCCTGGTGCGCGCAGGACGCTATAGTACTTTGATTTGCGCATGATCCTTTTCGAAGATCGACTACGATTTTGCATCGCGGACCTTCGGTTCGGGGTCATCGTGCTAAGCGGCTTTCTGCCGGTAGTTTCCGATCACCGCCTGAAGCTCGCGCAATCTCGACACCGCGATAGTCCTGAGCCTTTCACGCTGAATGTCACGGTCGAGCGAGATGCAGTCCTTCCACAGCGACCGGCCGGCGATGACGCCTGACGCGCCGTTCCTCATCGCGATCTCGACCTGGCCCAGGAAGGTTGCGTGGTTGACGCCGGCGGAGAGGACCGCCCAAGGCACCTCGCCAGCCATCCTGCTGATCCTGGCGCAGGCTTCCGGCGTTCCGGGATAAGGAAGCTTGAGCACCTTTGCCCCGCATTCCAGCGAAATACGGGTGCCCTCTTCGACGAGCCAGGGGATCTTGGCCGTATACTCTTCAAGGCTTTCCGCTTCGAGCTGATAGGTCAGGAACTCGACGACGAGCAGGAGGTCCTCTTGCGCGAAATCGGCGATGCATTGGCGCAGAATGGCGACATTATGCTCGTTCGCCTCAGGCCTGTCGGGCCTGAGATAGACCATGATCTTGCCGCCGGTGCCGCCGAGCTCGCGCACGCGGCGCGCGCCGATGCCGGGAACGAGACGCGACAGGCGGTAGCCGGCAGGCGAGACGTCGAAGCCCGAAGCGTCGAGGCCGATGAGCAGAGCCGTATCGCGGCTCAGCACCCCGTCATCGACAACCCGCGGCACCGCGCAGAGCGGGTCGAGCAGCACGCAGGATGCCTGGCTGGCGAGGTATCGCGTGATGTCCGCCTTGGTGTCGCCCAGCATGTCGTTGGTGATCTTGGCCTGTTCTTCAGGGTCCGACGCAAGCAAGCTTCGCATGCCGCCGCGCTGGTCACAGGCGATGGCCATCATCGCCCCGTCCTTGCCGCATATCTGCTGGTAGCCGCGCAACTCTGCGGTCGTCATCTTTGTCATGGGTCTTCTGTCCGATGTTGGCGCCCATTCACCGGGCGCAGATCAGTGGAAACAAGAAAGGTTCAGTTTTACCTGCCTACCGACAGGAGGTTTTGCCGCTTTGCTGCGCTATCGGACCGAGAAATTCGGCCTTGGCCCGCAATCTGCCGTGGAAACCAGGCACGTTGCGAGTCAGCCGGATTTGCGCGATAACTCCCATCGGTCGATGGGTCTGTAACACATTGCTGAAAGGAATTGCAAGCTGTCTGCACCTCCCGCACAAGATGCAGCCGCATCGCGGACGATGCTGCATACGGTCGCCAAACTGCACTATGAGGCGGACATGTCGCAGGTCGATATCGCGCGGCGGCTTGGCGTCTCCACCGCGACCATATCGCGCCTCCTGCAGCGGGCGAGAGCGGAGGGCATCGTGCGGATCGAGGTTCTCGATCTTGCAACCCCCGAAGGCATCACCACGCAACTGGTCGAGGCACTCGGGCTGCGTGACGCGGCAGTCATCGAAACGCCGTCAGCCGGTGCGCTGGCGGCGCTCGCTGCGCCGCTCGGCGCCTTGCTCAAGCAAGCGGGACTGACGGCCGGCTCGGTCGTCGCCATCGGCTGGGGGCGAGCCATTCGCGAGGTGATCCAGGCAGGCCTGCCGCGCATTCCCGGCGTTCTTACCGTCGCTGCCACCGGCGGCATGCAGCAGCAGGCGGCGCATTTTCAGATCAACGAGTTTGTAAGGCTGGCCGCAGAAGAGCTGGGCGGGACGCCGCATTTCATCCATGCGCCCTATCTGCCGTCGTCCGAATTGCGTGAGGTCTTCCTCGGCGATGCGGCCATCCGCGACAGCGTCGCGCTTTGGGACCGGACCGACGTTGCGATCGTCGGCATCGGCCTGCCCCATGCCATCAATCCGCCCGAAGCGAGCGCGGCCACGCTGAGCGAACAGGCCCTGTTTCATGCGGCGGGAGACGTCATCCGCCACTACTTCGACGCCGAAGGCAAGCTCATCCCGTGGGAGGGGGAGGGCCGGATGATCGCAATGTCGCCGGCCCAGCTTCGAGCCGTGCCGCTGGTGATCGGCGTTGCCGCCTCGCCGGAGAAGGCGAAGGCGATCATAGGTGCCGCCCGCGCCAGGCTTATCAATGCTCTGGTGACGGACACGAAGACGGTCCAGGCCATTCTCGAGGCTCTCTTGCCCCGATAATGCTGAGCACGCCGATACGTGACATCGGCACAGCTGATCGATGCCAGACCGATCGACACCAAACCCGCAGCCGCGAAATCATCGCCGCGAAATCATCAGTTGTGTCGTCAAGGCGTTGGGGCAATAGTCTGCGGGAGGGGCTCTGCGGAGCAGACAGATGGTGTCCGGTTTGAAAGCGTTCGATCCCGGAAATGTGCGGTTGCAATTTCTTTCAGCAAAGTGTTACAACATTGCGGCTAGGCAAGCATGCGCGCCGAGCGGCGCAGTTTCCTGCACCTTGCGGAGGCTCGTAACGGGACTGCGCATCAGGCTGGTCGGTTTTCGACGGTCGATTTATTGACTGGGGCGCTTGGGAGGAGGCTGCCCCATAACAGCAAGCAGGCGAAACCCGCTTCTCGCCGCCAGCACTTCACAGAGCCGGGACGACTCGCAACGGCAAAATCTGCCAACATTAGGAGGAGGATGTTATGAAGAAGATTGTTGCCGCTCTGGCGGCTCTCGCCATCTGCGCAGCGGCGCTGGTCACGCCCGCATTGGCGCAGGACAAAAAATACACCATTGCGCTCGTTCCGGGTCTTACCACCGACGGCTTTTACATCACCATGCGCAAGGGAGCCCAGGCGGCAGCCGATGCCCTTGGTGTGACCCTGGTTTTCCAGGGCGCCCCTGATTTCAATCCGGTAACGCAAGTCCCCGTGCTTGACGCGGTCATCGCCAAGAAGCCGGATGCCATCCTGATCGCGCCGACCGACAAGGTTCAATTGGTCGAACCCCTGCGCAAGGCCCATGACGCCGGCATTCCGGTGATCACCGTCGACACCTTCATCGGCAGCGGCGTCTACCAGACCGGCGCCGGCGAGGCGGATTTCCCACTGTCCTATATTGCCTCCGACAACATTCTGGGCGGCGAGATCGCCGCGCGGGCATTGGCCAAGGCCATGGGCAACAAGGGCAAGGTCTACGTTTCGAACGTCAAGCCTGGCATTTCGACCACCGACCAGCGTGAAGAGGGCTTCAAGAAGGAGATGGCGGCCAACCATCCCGGCATCACCGTTCTCGAAACCCAGTTCAACGACAACGACGCCAACAAGGCTGCCTCGCAGCTGCAGGCTGTGTTCGCGCGCAATCCCGATCTCGTCGGGGTGTTCGGCGCAAACCTGTTCTCGGCGCTTGGCGCGGCCAATGGTGTCCAGCAGGCCGGGCAGACCGGCACCGTCAAGGTCGTGGCGTTCGACGCGCCGACCAGCATTGTCGACAACATCAACACTGGCCTTGTCGACGTCGCGATTGCCCAGCATCCCGCGGAAATCGGCTATTTCGGCGTCGTGTCGGCCTATGCCCATCTGACCGGCCAGTCGATCCCGGTTGCGATCGGCACCGGCTTCACGATCATGGACAAGGCCAACATCGCCGACCCGAACATCTCGAAGTACCTCTATTCCGAATAAGTCCAGCCAGTCTCCTTCCGGCTTGCCGGAAGGAGACCTGCGCCGGGTCGCTTTGACCCTGTTTGTCGGAGGCCGCTCTGCGGATCGGAACCATCCATGACTTCAACATCACCAACCGAAACGCATGTCGCTCCTCAGGCGGATCACGGCGATCCGACCAGGAGCTGGCTCGCACGCGTCGCCGAAGGACGCGCCTGGCTGTTCCTCGCCGGCCTGATCATCTGTTTCGAGGTCTGGTCGAGGCTCTCCTTCGGCGCGACCTTCGTGCTCAACCCGTTCAACGTGCAGTCCATTGCGATATTTGCCGTGGCGCCGTTGCTGCTGGCGACCGGGCAGACCTTCGTCATCATTTCGGGAGGCATCGACCTCTCGCTGGGCTTCATCATGGGTCTCGCGGCCGTGGTTGCGGCCCACGCCACCAATATGGCTGGGGTCGTCATGCCGGTGCCCCTGGCCATGACGTTGGGCATTCTGGCGGCCGTGATCGTCGCCGGCGTGCCTGGCGTCATCAATGGCTTGCTGATCTCGCGCCTCAGAATTCCACCCTTCATCGGCACGCTTGGCATGTTTGGCGTGGCGCGCGGCGCTGCATTCCTGCTGGCCGGCGGCACGACAGTGCCGGTCCAGAATTCCTGGTTCGCGCTGCTTGGGAACGGCAGGTTCTACGGTGTGCCTTATCTCGTCATCATTGCCGCCGTATTTGTCGTGGTGATGCACTACATCCTGAGCCAGACCCGGTTCGGCCAGCACAACTACGCCATCGGCGCCAATGTGCAGGCGGCGAGTCGCGCCGGTATCGACATCAAGGGCCACATCCTGCGCCTCTACGTGCTTTCGGCAATGTGCGCCGGCCTCGGGGGCGCGCTCTATGCAGCGCGCTTCACCGCGGGCGCCGCCCAGGCCGGCGAGCCCTTGCTGCTCGACAGCGTGGCAGCCGTGGTGATCGGCGGCGCCAGCCTGTTCGGTGGCTCAGGCACCATCTTCGGGACGGTCGCCGGCGCCTTGGTCATCGCGGTCATTCAATACGGGCTGGTTTTCGTCAATGTCGAGCCGTTCTGGCAGTTCATCGCCGTCGGCCTCGTCATCATTATCTCCGTCCTTATCGACCAGGCGCAGCGCCGGTTCAGTGGAGCTCGCCAGGATGAATAGTTCCGAACCAACCACCCCCCTCCTCGAAGTCCGGCATCTTTCCAAGCATTTCGGCGCGGTGCAGGCGCTGAACGATTTCTCCATGGCCGTGCGGCCGGGCGAAGTGGTGGCGCTGGCCGGCGACAACGGCGCCGGCAAGACGACGCTGATCAAGGCGATATCGGGCGTCTTTCAGCCGACCGGCGGTGAAATTCTGCTGAGGGGGCAGCCAGTCACCTTCGCGACGCCGCAGGAGGCGCGCGAAAAAGGCATCGAGACCATTTACCAGGATCTCGCTCTCGCCGACAATTTGTCCATCGGCGCCAACATCTTCCTCGGCCGTGAACCCATGCGCAAGGCTTTCGGTTTCTTGCCGGTGCTCGATCGCAAGGCGATGGCCGTCGCCGCCAAGCAGACGATGGGGCGGCTGGATTTCCATGTCCGCCGGCTCGACGCCCCGGTCAGCAATTTCTCCGGCGGTCAACGGCAGGCCGTTGCCATCGGCCGGGCCGTCTATTGGGACGCGCAGATCCTGATCATGGACGAACCGACCGCGGCCCTCGGCGTGCCGGAGCAGCGCAAGGTCATCTCGCTCATCCACCAGCTCAAGGCGCAAGGCCGGGGCGTGATCTTCATCTCGCACAATCTGCAGGATATTTTCGCCGTTTCCGACCGCATCGTCGTGCTGCGCCGCGGCATCCAGGCCGGCGAGCGCAAGATCTCGGAGACCAATCATGACGAAGTCGTCAAGCTGATGGTTGGCGGATAGGCCGAGCGCCCGACCGATTTCCGGCGAAAATTGCCCGCCCCCGACGATGGCAAAATGCCATCCAGATACGCTCGGCGCGACGGAAAGAAGCAGGACGGCGAGCGGAGTCGACATTGCCTGAGGATGTCACTATATAGCGGCGGCTTTGGACGCGTACCCTAGGGTTGCGCAGCGAATGGCGCCGCAAACGTGCCGCGTAATGTGATACCTATTGTCATACAAATTGACTGGATTGCCGGAAAATAACAAGTAGAAACAATGGCGCGATCCGGGACCTGATCCCAGTCAACGGTGCCAGTCTGCTCAGGAAAATAGAATCTCCTTCAGAATTAGAATGTGCTCCTTGAACCTTCGATTTCCGTCAGCCCTGTGGAGCTTGGGCAAGATCGGCTTGCCGGGTGACGGCGACTCGGTTGGAATAGGAGCGTGCATCTTTTCGGGGATGCCGGCGTTTATGATTACCAACCGGCGCAGCCGCCAGGGAACAGCAGCATGAGCGAACACGCGATCGAGTTCTTGCAGGAGTGGATCGGCGAAAAGGTCCACTGCCAGTCCTCGCTGGACAGGATCGAGGAGCAGGCCGAGACCCTCGCCAAGGAATGCGCGGCGAAGGCGGCTGAGGCCGGCATACCGCTGGAGGATATCCAGGAAGAGGTCGGCGACATTCAGGAACTTATCGCGTCGAGGCTGGAAGAGGCGGCTGAGGCCGACCAGGACGAAAAGAATTCGAACAAGCCTGCCGAGTGACATGCCGACCCGGCGAAAGGCGTCTATTCACCTGTGCGACGCGTGACACGCCACACAGGTCTACTTTCCCTGCCTAGCCCCGAATTTGCTCTTGAGCCATGCCGTTGGCAGCGCCGGCACGAAATTGCCGTCGCGCCCGGTCATGTCGTCATTGGCGACCAGCGCATTGAGGATCGCTTCCTCCACACTCCCGATCACGGCGTCGAAGAACGGATCGATGTCGGTATCCGGGATAAAGTCGGCGCTGGCGATGCGGCCTGGCGGCGCCAGCGCCGCCTCGCGGTTGGCGGTCGAAAAGGCCAGGAAAATATCGCCCGAGCTGTGATAGCCGAAGCCGCCGGTCATGGCGACGCCGAGCGGCACCCGGCGTGCCAAGCGCTTCATCTGATGCGGCAGCAACGGCGCATCGGTGGCGACGATCCCGATGATTGAACCCTTTTCCGCACGCGGCGTGCTTTCGCGGATCGCCGGTTCGATGAGATCGGGCCCGGCGCGCAGGCCGCGAATGGTGAAATTGCTCCGCCTGCCGAAATTCGCCTGCACGAAGGTGCCGACCGTGTAGCGCCGGCCGTGCCATTCGACGAGGCGCGATGCCGTGCCGGAGCCTGCCTTGAAGCCGAAGGCGATCATGCCGGTGCCGCCGCCGACGCTGCCTTCCTCGATCGACCCGCTGGTCGCGCCATCGAGGGCCGCGGCGACATGCTCAAACCCGAGATGGTGGCCATTGATGTCGTTCAGGAAGCCGTCATAGGTTTCCGCCGCCACCGGCAGGCCCCAGCCGCTGTCGAGCGCGGCCGGCAGCACGCGCTGCATCCAGCGCAGCGTTGCGTCGCGTGAAACGCCGCAGGAATGCGTGTTGGTGATGGTGATCGGAAAATTGAAGGCGCCGGTTTCCTCGATGATGTGCGAGCCGGTCAATTCGCCATTGCCGTTCTGGCCGAAAATGCCGGCAAACACCGGCGTGGCCAGTTCGGCGCGCGGTCTGGGCAGGATGGCGGTCACGCCGGTGCGCACCGGCCCCTCGCCGACCACCAGCGCACCTTCGCCCGAAATCAGCGTCGAATAACCGACCGCAACGCCAGCCACATCGGTGATGGCGTTGAACGGTCCGGGCGTTCCGTCAAAATGAATGCCGAAGGCTCGCGCGCGCTGCTTGCCGGAAGGCGTCGTCTGGTGATCTGGATTGCCGGAAATCATCGGCACTCAAAACAGCGAGCCTTGGCTGCCGGGCTCCTTGGCTTTGGCGGCCGGCTTTGCAACAGTTTTCGGCCGTGCCGTGCCGCTGGTCGCAATCGCATCGGCGGTCCCGTCGGCGAACTCCAGCGAAAGTGCCAGCCCCGGCGTCACTTCCGCCGCTTGCTTGATCACCGCCCCGTCGGCGTCTTTCACCAGGGCGAAGCCGCGCGCCAGCACCGCCTTGTGCGACAGCGTCGCCAGCAGCCGGTCGGCCTGGGTCAGTTTCCCGCGCAAGCGCTCGAGCCGCACCGAAATCACCCGGTCCTGTCGTCGCGACAGCGCCACCAGGGCATCTGCCTGCAATTTCTGCCGCCTTGCGAGCGGCGCCGGCGACAGCCGCGCCGCGGTGCGCGAAAATCGCGTTCGCCGCTCGCGCACGATGGCGAAGAACGCCGCTTGCGCGCGGGCGAGATCACGGCCGGCCAGCGTGCGGGCCTCGTTCATGCGTCGCGACAGGGTGGCCGGCGTCAGCCGCTGCGCCTGAAGCCTGGCTCGCTTGCGCTGGACGCTGACGGACAGCGCCCGGCCAAGCCGGCTCGTCGCCTCGTCGAAACGCCGGCGCGGCAATGCCAGCAACTGGTCGGGCGAGGGCAGCGCCCGGGCGGCGGCACGCACCGCCTGGCGCTTGCGCTCGAAATTGCGCGATACCGCGGCCTTGAGCCGCGCACCAAGGCCGGCAAGCGTCACTTCGAGGTCGGCGCGTACGGGCACGGCGATTTCGGCGGCACCCGTCGGTGTCGGCGCCCGCACATCCGCCGCCAGGTCGATCAGCGTCCAGTCCGTTTCATGGCCGACGGCGGAAATCACCGGAATGCGCGAGGCGGCGACGGCGCGGGCCAGCGCCTCGTCATTGAACCCCCAAAGATCCTCGAGGCTGCCGCCGCCGCGCGCCACGATCAGCAGGTCGGGCTGCGGGATGACGCCATCCTGCGCCAGTCCGTTGAAGCCGTTGACGGCGGCGGTCACTTCCGCGCCGGCCGTTTCGCCCTGCACTCGCACCGGCCAGACCAGCACATGCAGCGGAAACCGGTCCTTGATCCGGTGGATGATGTCGCGGATGACAGAGCCTGTCGGCGAGGTGACGACGCCGATGACGCGCGGCATGAACGGCAGCAAGCGCTTGCGGCCGGCATCGAACAGGCCTTCGGACTGCAGCCGGCGCTTGCGCTCTTCCAGCAGTGCCATCAGCGCCCCGGCGCCGGCGGGCTCCAGATTGTCGATGACGATCTGGTAGGTGGACTTTCCGGGATAGGTGGTGAGCCGGCCGGTGGCGATCACCTCCATGCCTTCTTCAGGGCGGAATTTCAGCCGGCCCATTGTGGTCTTCCAGACCACGGCGTCGAGCCGTGCGCGGTCGTCCTTGAGGCAGAAATAGGCATGGCCGGAGGAATGCGGCCCGCGATAGCCTGATATTTCGCCGCGCACCCGCACATTGCCGAAGACGTCCTCGACCGTGCGCTTCAGCGCGCCGGAAATCTCGCTGACCGTGTATTCGGTGGCGTTGGTACGTGATTCGGATGCTGCGTCGCTCATTGGCCGATTGGGGGGCGGTTGTTGGCCGGCGTCAAGGCCGTCGCTCATAGCCGAAGTCATAACTCGATCTTAACCCGATCTGATGACTGTGCGGAAAAGAGAGTGGCCAGGACGCATGAGCCGTCGTCTTCAACGCAGCCCATTAACGTTCCAGGTCACGCTGACGGTGATGGCGCTTGCCATTTTCGCGCTTGCCATGGTCATCGGCTTTGGCTTTTACGCCACTGTGCAGGCGGATAGCGTCTCCCTCGAGCGGCAGAAAATCCTTTTCGCCAACGGCATGCGGGACCGGATGGCGGCGGTGGATCGCGAGCAGGAAAGCATCGCCGTCTGGGACGATTCCGTCATCAATGCCAAGGCCGGCAACGTGGACTGGATGATCGATAACATCAGCGTCTGGATGTATTCCTACTATGGGCATGATCGGGTCTATGTACTGGATGCCGCCGATCGTCCGGTCCATGCGATGCGTGAAGGAAACGTGCTGGCGCCGGCGCGTTACAGCGAGGATGAACCGGTTCTGTTGCCCACCGTCGAAAGGGTGCGCCGGTTGATCCGCGAGCCGGCGAAAGAAGACCTGGCCGGCGGTCCGGTCAAATTGGCCGCAGGGGATCTGGTGGAGCTTGACGGAAAACCTGCCATCCTCAGCATCATGCCGCTGGTGCCGAGTTCCGACCGCGTCATCCAGACGCCTGGCAGCGAATACCTTCATATCTCGGTGGACTTCATCACCGACGCGCTGCTGGCCAAGATCGCCGGGCAATATCTGTTGGCGGGCGCCCGCCTGCTGCCGTTGTCGCAGCCGGTCGGCGGGGCTGCCATTCCGCTGGTCGACTCACACGGCGTCATCCTGGCTTATGCCGGCTGGGATCAGGAGCGGCCCGGCAGCGCGCTTGTGCGCGAGGCAGGGCCGGCCCTGATCGGTGGCGCGCTGCTCGCGGCAGGTGTCCTGGCGTTCCTGCTGCGCCGCCTCCGCCGTGCATCGTCGGCGCTGCAGACCAGTCAGGCCGAGGCGCAGTATCTCGCCTTCCACGACACGCTCACCGGCCTTCCCAACCGGGCGCTGTTCGAGGACCGGCTCCGGCGCGCTTTGCTCACGGCCAGTCACGAAACAGCCAAAGTGGCGCTGCTTTATCTCGACCTCGACCGTTTCAAGCATGTCAACGACACGCTTGGCCATCCTGCCGGCGACGAGCTTGTCCGCCAGACCGCCGCGAGGCTCCAGCAGGCAATCCGGGAGGTCGACACGGTGGCACGGCTCGGCGGCGATGAGTTCGCCATGATCCTGATTGATGTTGACGACATCCGAGGCGCCGAGGATGTTTCGGAGGGTCTGCTTCAAAAGCTGCAGGAGCCGTTCAAGCTGGCCGACGACCAGGTTTTTGTCAGCGCCAGCATCGGCATAGCATTGTCGACCGGTCCGGATGCCGATGCGGACGACTTGCTGCGCAAGGCCGATATCGCGCTTTACGAAGCCAAGAAGAACGGCCGCGGCCGCTACCAGGTCTTCGCCGGCGACATGGACGACCTCCTGTTGCGCAAGCGCCAGGTTGAGAGCGAGCTTCGCCACGCCCTGAATGGCGGAACCGGGATCAAGCTGGCGTATCAGCCGATCTTTGCGGCGGACGGCAGCACGATCCTCGGTGCCGAGGCGCTGATCCGCTGGGGACATGAGGTCCACGGTGGCTTGCCGCCGGCACAATTCATCGCCATCGCCGAAGAACGTGGCATGATCGGCCAGCTTGGCAAATGGGTGCTGCAAGAGGCTTGCCGCTTCGCTGTCGGCACCGAATTGCCTTGGGTGGCCGTCAACGTGTCGCCGCTGCAACTGCGCGACGCCGGTTTCACCGAGCAGCTTGCGGCGGTTCTCGCCGAGACCGGATTGGCGCCAGGGCGCCTGCAGCTCGAGATCACCGAGAGCGTGCTGTTGGACAACAACGATACGACCAGGACGGCTCTGGCTGCCTTGCGCCGGTCGGGGATCGCCATAGTGCTCGACGATTTCGGCACCGGCTATTCGTCGCTGAACTATCTGCGCCGCCACGCTATCGACAAGCTCAAGATCGACCGCTCCTTCGTGAACCTCCTCGGCCGCGACGAGAGTTCGGCGGCGATCGTCAGGGCGCTTGTCGATCTTGCCGACGCTCTTAACGTCGGCGTCACCGCGGAAGGCGTGGAGACCGAGGAGCAAAAGACGCGGCTCGTCGCCATGGGCTGCCGAGAGTTTCAGGGCCATCTGCTGTCGCTGCCGCTGGAGCCGGCGCAATTGCTGCGGCTGGCCGGCCTTTTGCCTGGCAAGGACAGCACGCCGGCAGCAGTTTCCGCCTGATCCTTACCAGCCCGGCACGATCTGGTTCGGCTTGCCCCGCTTCATCTTCGAAAAGGCTGCGAAGTCGAAGTTTCCCGTCTCTTCGCCGAGCGGCACGGAAATATTGTCGAGGCTTTCCGAAATGTGACGGGCCAGCGCGTCGACGATCTCCGGCCGCGACGTCTGGCCGCGCATGATGCCGATGCGGCAATCGGGCAGGGCGCCGAACCCGTCGGCATCGCCCAGCACCCGCATGCCGGGGCGCAGCGCGCATTCCGGCAGCACCGAGATCGCCAGGCCGGAAAGCACCGCGGCGGTGATGACGGTTGCCGAGAAGCTGGTGAACAGGATGCGGTAGTCGCGGTTCTGCCGGTCGAGCACGTCGACCGCGGCCCGCCGCCAGATGCAGTTCGGCCGGCCGAAGGCCATCGGCAGAACGTCCTGTTCATGCGTCGCATGGTTGGCCGAAGTCACCCACAGCAGCGGTTCGCGCCGCACCACTTCCGACTGGCCGTGCGCGTCACTATGCGTCACCAGTGCCAGATCGAGATTGCCGCGCTTGATATGCTCGACCAGCCCCGGCGTCGGCTCGCAGATCACGGTCAGTTCGACACGTGGATTGGAACGGGCGAAGCGGGCCATGATCTCGGGCAGGAAGCGATCGGCATAGTCGTCCGGCGTGCCGATGCGGATCGTGCCTTCGAGCCGTCGGTCGTCGAAGGCGGCCAGCGTTTCCCGATTGAGGAACAGCAACCGTCTTGCGTAGGAGAGCAGCCTGTCGCCTTCCTCGGTCAGCCTGTTGGTGCGCCCGTCCTTTTCGAACAGCGGCTTGCCGATCCGCTCCTCCAGCCGGCGCATCTGCATGGACACCGCCGACTGGGTCCGATGCACCGCTTCCGCCGCGCGGGTGAAGCTGCCGGTGTCGACGATTGAGACGAAGGTCTGCAATTGATCGAGATCGAGTGGCGCTTTCATCGGTCCAATCCATCACTAGTGTTGATGTTAAAGATTAGAAACATTCGTTGGATTAATCAATCGAACGATGGCAAATTTACGACTGTCCACATGACAGCATGTGAATCGGGACCGGAACGGCCGCTGTTGCCAGCGCCGATCGCGCGTCTTCGTCCGTTCGAATGAAGGAGACTGACATGGCTACGTTTGATTTCGCCACCGAGACTTCGCGCATCACGTCGCGTCCGGCTATTGCGACGCGCGTGGTCAACACCATCTCCAGCGTCTATCGCGCCTGGAAAAACCGCCGCGCCTTCTATCGCCTTGGCGAGATGTCGGACGCCGAACTTGCCGACATCGGCTTGACGCGAGCCGATCTCCACGTCGCCATCGACGTGCCGTTTGGCCGCGATCCAACCGAGCGGCTTCGCGTCATCGCGGCCGATCGCACAGACACGATCGAGGATATTGCCCGCAAGGTGACCTGATCGCGCTGGTGGCGCGCCCTGGGGCGCACGGCGCTATAGGATTTCGCAGGCTCCCACTCCCTGCCGGTTTCCCCGCCGGCCCGCCTGCGCACTGCCCGGTCCTCCCAAGGATCGGGCATTTTTCTTCTTGAATCAGGCGAAGGCCAGCTTCACGCTACCGCCGGTCCATGCCTCGCTTGAACTGATCGAAGATCGACTCCATGCCCTTCTGGTAATCGTCGCGTTGCTGCGCGCCCGCCTCGAACATCTTGCCGAACAAATCGTCGAATGGATTGCGTGGCCTGCCGCTCGGATTGGTCTGCGGCTGCGGCGTTTCGCGCTGCTGCGGCGCCTGACGCGGCTGCGGCTGCTGCGCGCCGCCGCCGAACATGTCCTGCAGCACCTTGCCGAGCGGATTGTCGCCGTAGGGATTGGGCGCCTGCTGCGGCTGACCCTGCGGCTGCTGCGCGCCGCCGAACATGTCCTGCAGCACCTTGCCGAACGGATTGTCCATCGGGCCGGGCTGCGGTGCCTGGCGCTGTTGCGGCGCCTGCGCGCCGCCGCCGGCCTGCCGCATCATCTGCTCGATGATCTCGCCGAGCGGATTGCTGCCGCCGCCGAATCCGCCTGCCGCCTGCATCTGATTTGTGGTCTGCTTGAACAGGCCGCCCATCATCATCGAAGCCACGACCGGCAACATCTGCTGCAAGATCTGCTGGCTGACGCCGCTCGCCTGCGCTGCCTGGCTGGCAACGGCGCGGGACAGGTCTTTCGAGCCGAACAGATGGCCAAGAATGCCGTTGCCTTCATCGACGCCCTGCGGCGAAAAGGCCCGGCCTGCGTCCTCGAAATATTTGGCGTGCTGGCCGCTGGCCATTGCCGTCATGAACGCGCCGAGCCCGTAGGGGTCGGAGGTGCTGCGCTTCAGCCCCTGTGAAAAGGCCGGCAGCAGCGCCTCGACCGCCGATTGCGCTTGCTGCTGCGAAAGGCCGAACTGTTGGGCCAGGGCCTGCATGCCGTTACCGTTCTGCGCCTGCGCCAGAATGTCGAACAAGGAAGCCATTGGTTTTCTCCTCGGGAAAATCCTCGTAGGAGAGCCTACCGCATCGGCCCGAAAATCGGAATCGATTTCGGAAAGCGCGTTTCCCGAGCTGTCAGCCAAGCCGATAGCAAACGGCTAATACGCATACTCCATGAACACCGGCTCGATCGAGCCGCCCCAGCGCGTATGATAGGCGGAGAGCAGCTCCTCGGCGCTGGTGGTGCCGCGCGCGACGACTTCGTCCAGCGTGCTGAGGAACGACGTTTCGTCATAGCCGTCGCGGTTCTTGCGGCCGCGGTTCTTCAGCCCCATGCGCGAGATGACGAGCACTTCGCGGGCGATCTCGCGCAGTGTCGTGTTGCGGAACGGCGCCGAAATGCCCTGTTCCGGCACGGCGTTGCGCATCGCCAGCACCTCTTCATAGCTCCAGCTCGAGGTCAGCGCCTCGGCCGCGTCGAGCGCCGCCGCGTCGTAGAGCAGCCCGACCCAAAAAGCCGGCAGCGCGCAGATGCGCCGCCACGGTCCGCCATCGGCGCCGCGCATTTCAAGGAAACGCTTCAATCGCACGTCGGGAAACAGCGTCGACAAATGGTTCGCCCAATCGCCCATCGTCGGCAGCCCGTCAGAAATCTCGTCGCGGGCCGCACCTGCCATGAACTGGCGGAAGGTGACGTGCGTCATGTCGTGGTAGTGGCCGTCGCGGATGACGAAGTACATCGGCACGTCGAGCGCCCATTCGACATAGTCGGCGAAGCCGAAATCGGGCGAGAAGCAGAAGTCGAGCAGCCCCGAGCGCTGGTTGTCGGTGTCGCGCCAGATGTCGCCGCGCCAGCTCTGAAATCCGTTGGGCCGGCCCTCAGTGAACGGCGAGTTGGCGAACAGCGCCGTCGACAGCGGCTGCAGCTTCAGCGACACCTGCATCTTGCGGCGCATGTCGGACTCGCTCTCGAAGTCGAGATTCACCTGGATGGTGCAGGTGCGGTACATCATGTCGAGGCCCTTGCTGCCGACCTTGGGCATGTAGCGCGTCATGATCTCATAGCGCGACTTTGGCATTTTCGGCGTCTCGGCCAGCGACCATTTCGGGCTGCCGCCGAGGCCGAGGAAGCGGATGCCCATCGGCTCGGCGATCTCGCGCACCTGCGCCAGATGCGCATTGCCCTCGCGGCAGGTCTGGTGGATCGTCTCCAGCGGCGCGCCGGACAGTTCGAACTGGCCGCCGGGTTCCAGCGAAATCGCGCCCCGGCCGGTCGGCTCGACCAGGCCGATGATGCGGCCAGCATCCATGATCGGATCCCAGCCGAGTTTTTCCTGCATGCCTTCGAGAATGGCGCGGATGCCGTGCTCGCCGCCATAGGGCACCGGCGCATTGCCGTCGACATAGAACGGGAATTTCTCGTGTTCGGTGCCGATGCGCCATTTGTCGCGCGGCTTGTTGCCTTCAGCCAGGTGCTCGACAAGCTCGTCGACGCCTTCGATCGGCCGGAAATCGGTTGTGTCGCGCGCCATTACAAGTCCTCTAGCACATGACCCCGAAAATCGGCTTCGATTTTCGGAAAGGATCATGTGCCCAATCAAGTGCTACAGCGTCCTTTGCGCGTCCGAAAGGACGCGCGGCGCTGTAGGTGGTCGGACGACCGCCGGCGCTAGATGGACGAAATGTCAGTAGGCGATCAAGCGAAAAATCCTGAGCCACAGGGTAACTGGAATTGATTGGCTGCTTCTTCCTTCTCCCACAAGGCCCACAAGGGGAGAAGGGAAGTGCCTCACCAGTCTCCGACCGTCGCCTGTATCACCGCCAGCGCCGCCACCGCAGCCGTGTCGGCGCGCAGGATGCGCGGCCCGAGCGGAATGGCGGTGACGAAAGGCAGCGCCCGCATCATCCTTCGTTCCTCGTCGGAAAACCCGCCCTCGGGGCCGACCAGAAGCCCGAGCTTCTTCTCCCGCACCGCCTGCAGCGCCGGCAGCGGATTGTTGGTGGAAGCATCCTCGTCGCAGAAGATCAACCGCCGCTCCTTGTCCCAGCCGGCCAGCAGGCGCTCGATTTTTTCCGCTTCGCGCACTTCCGGCACCGCAAGGATGCCGCATTGTTCGGCGGCCTCGACGACATTGGCGCGCAGCCGTTCGATGCCGGGCTTTGCCACCTGCGTGTGCTGGGTAATGACCGGCTGCAGGACGCCGGCGCCCATCTCGACCGCCTTCTGCACCAGATAGTCGAGCCGACCCTGCTTTAGCGGCGCAAAGCAGTAGGCGAGATCGGGCAGCGGCGGCTGCGGCCGCTGCAATGCCAGCACCTTCAGCCGCACCGCCTTTTTGGACCTGGCGGCGATAGACGCCGACCATTCGCCGTCGCGGCCGTTGAACAACAGGATTTCGGCGCCTTCGCCGAGCCGCAGCACATGCATCAGGTAATGGCCCTGCTGCGGGCTCGCCTCGAACTCGATATCCGGTCCGAGGTCGTCCGGCACGAACAGCCGCTGCATCTTGTAATTGGCGCGCATCGCCGAGGAATGGGCGAGCCGGCTCGTGGCGTCAAGTCTCGGCCGAGGGATGCCAGACCGGTTGGTAGCCTTGCCTCAGCACGGAAACGGTGGTCGCCGGCGTGAGCAGGCGGATTGGATGGCCGGCAAAACCGCCGAACCCGACCGGATCGCCCCCGACACGATCACCATAGCCTGCGAACGACCAGTGCAGCGCCTTGCCGCCACGCATCGCATAGGCATTGCCGCCGTCCGCAACCATGGCGCCGTCCGGCAACCCGGCAAGCTCTTCTGCGGATACGACCGGTGCCTGTCCACCCGACGCCGGCCGCTCCTTATGCAGCCGCTTGTCGACCTGCGGTGCGCGCGGCTCGGCAATGCCGAAGGCGACGCCGAAGCGCCGGACGAAATCCTTGGCCCGCTCGCGCCGGCAGAAGAAGCAGGGCCGATGCCCGGCCGAGAGTGCGGTCACCTCGTCCAGGAAAAACAATTCGGTCCAGCCGGCCTTGCCACCGTTCCGGTTGCGGCCCATCGGCTCGCGCCGCACATCGCGGAATTCGCAGACGCAGATGATCCAGGCCTGCAGCGCCCAGCGTTTTTTCAGCAGCGTCTTCGTTTCGGGGTCATGGATGATGCCGCGATTGCCCATGAACAGGCCGCGCTCCGGCATGGCGTGGATGACGCCGAACGGGTCGACCCGATTCTGCAGTGGCATAGCTTTCTCCCCGAATACGTATCTTGGCCGGAATGACGGCGGCATGATATCGCTCGTCGCATCGTTTTCATGTCAGCAGGTTTTTCGATGCGGGTGCTGGTGGTCCAGAATTTCGACAGCGAGGGCCTTGGCCAGATCGGCGCGGCGCTTGTCGAGGCAGGCGCCGATATCGATCTGCGCCGGCCCTATTGTGGCGAGATGCTGCCGCAGGACAGCGCTGCGCACGACGCCATGGTCGTGCTCGGCGGCGCCCAGAATGCGCTGGACGACGAGATCTGCCCGTATTTTCCTGAACTTCTCGACCTGACGCGCGATTTCGCCGGCAAGGATCGCGCCGTGCTCGGTATCTGCCTTGGCAGCCAACTGGTGGCGCGCGCCTTCGGCGGCGAGAACCGGATCGGCGGCGCCTCGGAATTCGGCTGGCACAAGGTCTCGCTCACGCCGGCTGCGACGGCCGATCCGGTGCTCGGCGCGCTGCCCGAAGATTTCCCGATCTTCGAGTGGCACGACGACACCTTTGTCTTGCCCGAAAACGCCGTGCGGCTCGCCGGCAACGACGTCGCCGAGAACCAGGCGTTTCGCATCGGCCGTGCCGTCTATGGCTTTCAGTTCCATTTCGAGGCGGACCGGCCGATGGTCCGCGACTGGAGCGCATCCTTCGCATCGCTCATTGCCGAGCGGCACCCGGACTGGAGCGATCGGCTCGACGACGAAATGGCCCGCCACGGAGCGGCTGCCGATGCCGCCGGGCTGGCCATCGCCCGCGCCTGGGTGGCGACGATCTGATCAGTCAGTATCGACGTTGCATATTTGGCACGCCGGCAAAAATCCGCTGTGGACAGCATGTTTCGTGCTTGGCTTGTGGCCGCCCGCCACCCTAGAAGGCACCCGCTCTGCATCATCCGTGCAACGCGATGAACCTTTTGGGTCACCCGCGCGACACATCGCCGATACAGAACATGCCTAAAAGCAGCGAAATCGTCGAAACTTTGAGACGCTTTTTCCGTTTCAACCCATTCGTAACCCACCCCGTGCACAGATGCAGGAAGCTCAACAAGAGATGACGTCCGTGAAAGCAGCGCTTCTGTCCTTTGTCATGTTGTCGGCCATTTTCTTGTGCGGCCTCGGCACCTATGCCGGCGACGCAGCCAACAACCACAACGCCGTCGACGGCTACGGCGTCACCGCCGCGCTTCGCTAAGCGCTTTAACCCCTCTCGCCTGACACCACCAGGATACGCTTGTCGGCACCGTCGACGACGAGCGCGCTGAGGTTTCCCGTTTGGTAGGCGAGCGTGTCGATATTGACGCGGTTGACCATCACCTCGGCCTCCGGCACCGGCGTGTGGCCATGCACCACGATCTTTGGATGCAGGCCGGAATGATTGTGGAAGACATCGCGGATCCAGATCAGGTCCTGCGCGCTCTGACTTTCCAGCGCAATGCCCGGCCGGATGCCGGCATGGCAGAAGAAGAAGTCGCCGAAGGTCAGTGAAAACGGCAGCGACTGCAGGAACTCGACATGGCTTTTCGGCACGGCCTCGACAAGTGCTGCATGGCCTTGCCGCAGTGCCGCCTCGGACCTGCCGAACCATGCGCCGCCACCTTCATTGAGCGCTACGCCATAGGATTGCGCGGTCTGGATGCCGCCGTAGCGCATGAAAAGCCCGTCCGCATCGGGAGTGTCGAGGAAGTCTAGGAAGCCGATGTCGTGGTTGCCAGCGAGCATCAGGTGGCGCGGGTCGCGTTTTCGCACTTCGATCAGGAAATCGATGACGCCCTTGGAGTCCGGGCCGCGGTCGACATAGTCGCCGAGATGGACGACACGCCAGTCGGCCGGCCGCGCCTGGCTGATCTCGGCCGCAATCCGGCGGTACATGGCGGCGAGCAGGTCGAGCCGGCCATGCACGTCGCCGACCGCATAGATGCGCATGCCTTCCGGTCCGCGCGCGTCGAGAAAGTGGATGCCGGGGGCAGTCAATGCTTCCATCTCCGTGATCATGCCGCCACGGGAGTCTAACGCCGAAGCTGATCCTTGCCCATGTCGGTCACCAGACGCTTTCCGCACAGTGCCAGCGTTATGTCCATCTCCTTGCGGATGATTTCCAAGGCTTTGGTGACTCCATCCTTGCCGAGCGCGCCGAGGCCGTAGAGGAAAGGCCGGCCGATATAGGTGCCCTTGGCGCCGAGACACAGCGCCTTCAGCACGTCCTGGCCAGAGCGGATGCCGCCATCCATATGCACTTCGATCGTGTCGCCGACCGCGTCGGCGATTTCTTCCAGCACCGAGATCGACGACGGCGCGCCGTCGAGCTGGCGTCCGCCATGATTGGAGACGATGATCGCGTCGGCGCCGGTCTTGGCCGCCATCAGCGCGTCCTCCTTGTCGAGGATGCCCTTCAGGATCAGCTTGCCGCCCCAGCGCTCCTTGATCCAGGCGACGTCCTTCCACGACAGATGCGGATCGAATTGCTCCGTCGTCCACGACGACAGCGAGTTGAGGTCGCCGACGCCCTTGGCGTGGCCGACGATGTTGCGAAAAGTCCGGCGCTTGGTGCCGGCCATGCCAAGGCACCAGCCCGGCCTGGTCGCCACCTGCCAGACATGCTTCGGCGTGAAGCGCGGCGGCGCCGACAGCCCGTTGCGGATGTCCTTGTGGCGCTGGCCGAGGATCTGCAGGTCGAGCGTCAGCACCAGCGCCGAGCACTTCGCCGCCTTCGCCCTGTCGATGAGACTGAGGACGAAATCCTTGTCGCGCAGCACATAGAGCTGGAACCAGAACGGCTTCCTGGTCACCGATGCGACATCCTCGATCGAGCAGATGCTCATCGTCGACAGCGTGAACGGCACGCCGAATTCCTCCGCCGCCTGCGCCGCCAGCATCTCGCCGTCGGGGTGCTGCATGCCGGTCATGCCGGTCGGCGCCAGCGCCACCGGCATCGCCACCTTATCGCCGATCATGGTCGATTCCAGCGAGCGGTTGCTCATGTCGACCAGCACGCGCTGGCGGAACTTGATCTTTTGGAAATCCTCCTCATTGGCCCGGTAGGTGCTTTCGGTCCATCCACCGGAATCGGCATAATCGAAGAACATCTTCGGCACGCGGCGGCGCGCCAGGTCCTTGAGATCGGCGATGGTGAGGATCATGCTCATGGGCTTCCCGCTGATGGTTCGCTAATTCGTCGCAATTCTTGGCCCGCTCTCACGAGCGTTTCCGTGCCGGCTCGCTGTCGCCGGCTTCGGAGCGCTGCATCAGCCTCAGCCGCGACACGCGTTGCCAGTCGCCGCTGCGCTCGGCCTCGGCCATGGTGCGTTCGACATGGGTGATGTGGTCCATCGCCGCCTGCCGCGCGGCCGCCGGATCGCCGGCCTTGATCGCTGCGTAGATCGCCCGGTGCTGCGAAAGCAGCGCCTCGCGCGCGCCCGGCACGTTGAACACCAGGAGCCGGTTCTGGAACACGCCCTCCGACAGCAGCCGGTAGCACGAGCGCAGCGTGTGCAACAGAATGATGTTGTGCGCGCATTCGCAGATCGCGTGGTGGAACTCGACGTCGATTTCCGCCTCGTCGTCGAAATTGCCGGTCCGGTGCGCCTCGTCCATGCGCGCCATGATGCGATCGAGCAGCGCCAGGTCGTCTGATGTGGCGCGCCGCGCCGCATACTCGGCCGCCACCGCCTCGATCTCGCGGCGGTATTCCAGATAGTCGGTCGCCGCCTTGCGGTGCATGGAGATCAAGTCCGTCACCGGCTTGGTGAACAGCTGGCCGATGACGTCGGCGACATGGGTGCCGCCGCCGGGCCGGGTCGTCAAAAGCCCGCGCCCCTCCAGCGCCTTCAGCGCATCGCGCAGGATCGGCCGCGACACCTCGAACCGGCGCGCCAGCTCGCGCTCGCCCGGCAGCCTGTCGCCGGTGCGCAGAACGCCTTCGAGGATCAGACTCTCGATCTGCTGCACCACCTCGTCGGCGGTGCGGGAATGCTCGATCCTGGAGAAAATATCGCTCAACGGGGATGGCCTGGGGATTGAACCGGTGTCGCGCAGGATAAGGCCAGTGTCAGCAACTGGTCAAATTATTTATCCAGTTCGCCCGCTTGGCCGAAGCCGATGTCCTCCCGGCATATCGCTTTCGGCTAATTTGTTGTTTGCTTGCCCCGGCAATTGGCTCTAGAGGGACGCGAGTGCACCAGGCCCGGGGGACCAGCCGTGGCAGATGACCCGTCCAATCTCGAATTCCAGCCGCGCGTCGAGGGCAGCGTCATGGGCTTTCCCGCGCATGAGGGACGGCCTGGCGCGCTCGGCGAGGTTCACGCCCGTCCGCATCCGCTGGTCGAGAAGCCGCGCGTGCTGGTGCAGCTTTCGTTCATGACCGAAGCCGGCTCCGGCGTCGACCAGGCAGTGCTTTCCGAACTGTCGCGGCGCCTCGGCATCGCCGCGCCTGACCCTCATGCCCGCCACCACGCGATGAAGTGGGGCAAGGGCTCGCTGCGCTGGGAACGGCACACGGAATTCTCCACCTATCTGTGGGAAGGACCGCTCTCGGAGAGCGGCCAGCGCCAGGAAGGTTCGCCTTTCGGCAACGGGTTTTCGCCGCCGGGAACGGTGATTTCCGGCATCAGGCTCGAAATCCGCAAATGGACGCAGGCGAGCGAAAGGCTGATCGCTGGCTTCGACCCGACCAGCCTGTGCTATTCGCTGGTCGAGCGCGGCAACGCCGCCATCGTCACCGATTTCCGCCAGGACGGTGACGGCATGACCCGCATGCTGGTGCTCGACCGCGGCCTGACGCCGGCACGCACCGGCGCGCTGGCGCAGCGGCTGATCGATATCGAGACCTACCGCACGCTGGCCATGCTTGGCCTGCCGCTGGCGTTGATGCTGTCCGGTCGCGCGCGCCGCATCGAAGACAGGTTGGCGCAGACCACGCTGGAAATGAAGGTCGCCGAAACCCGCGACAACCAGACGCTGCTTGCCGACCTGACCGAGCTTGCCGCCGAACTGGAGGCCGATGCAGCCTCCAGCCTCTATCGCTTCGGCGCCAGCCGCGCCTATGACGGCATCGTCCGCGAACGGCTGGAGGCGCTGGAGGAAGAGGCGGTGCCCGGCTACGACACCTGGGGCGGCTTCCTGCAGCGCCGCGTCGCCCCCGCCATGCGCACCTGCCGTTCGGTCGAGGAGCGTCAGGCCAATCTGTCGACCAAGCTCACCCGTGCCACCACGCTGCTGCGCACCTGGGTCGACGTCGAGGTCGAGAAGCAGAACCGCGACCTGCTGGCGTCGATGAACAACCGCGCCCGCCTGCAATTGCGGCTACAGCAGACGGTGGAGGGTCTCTCGGTCGCCGCCGTCTCCTACTACGTCGTCGGGCTCATCGGCTATCTCGCCAAGGGCGCCTCGATCTTCGGCCATGCCGTCGCGCCCGAGGTCGTCACCGCCGCCTCGGTGCCGCTCGCCATCCTGCTGGTCTGGTGGGGCGTGCGCCGAGTGCGCCGCCTGCACTCCGAATCCGCCAAGCCGGCAGGCGAGCAGGCAGGCAATCTCCCACCTTGAGGGGGAGATGTCGCCGAAGGCGACAGAGGGGTCGTCTCGCGTGGAGCGCCAACCCCTTTTCGCGGCCGGACACGACGTCGGCGATTTACGTGAGACGCCCCCCTCTGGCCGCCATCTCCCCCTCGAGGGGGGAGAAAGTCAGCGCTTCCCTCTCGCCGACCCGCGCAAGATCGTCCCGGTATCGGCTTCCGATTTCGGCCAAAGCAGGATTTGCAACAAGCGCCTGCCGCTGGTAAAAGATTTTTACCAGTCGATCAAAGGAACTGTCGATGTCCGGCCTGCTGATGCCGAAGCCAGACGACGCCACGATGCGCCGGCGCGACGAGATCGTCGCCGATATGCGCATCATCGTGCCCGGCGAGGGCGTCGTCGACGCGGCCAATTCGATGCGCGCCTTCGAGAGCGACGGCCTCACCGCCTATCGGCAGTTGCCGCTGGTCGTGGTGCTGCCAGAAACGGTGGCGCAGGTCTCGCGCGTGCTGAAATATTGCAACGACCGCAACATCCGCGTCGTGCCGCGCGGTTCCGGCACCTCGCTGTCCGGCGGCGCGCTGCCGCTGGAAGACGCCGTGCTGTTGGTGATGAGCAGGTTCAACCGCATTCTCGAGATCGATTTTCCCAACCGCATCGTCGTCGCCCAGCCGGGCGTCACCAATCTCGGCATCACCACCGCCGTCGAGCAGGAGGGCTTTTATTACGCCCCCGATCCATCCTCCCAGATCGCCTGCTCGATTGGCGGCAATGTCGCGGAGAATTCCGGCGGCGTGCATTGCCTCAAATACGGCCTCACCGCCAACAATGTGCTCGGGATCGAGATGGTGCTGATGAACGGCGAGGTGGTGCGGCTCGGTGGCAAGCATCTCGACGCGGAAGGCTACGACCTGCTCGGGGTGATGACCGGTTCCGAAGGGCTGCTCGGCGTCGTCACCGAGGTCACCGTGCGCATCCTGAAGAAGCCGGAGACGGCGCGCGCGCTGCTGATCGGCTTCCCGACCAGCGAGCAGGGCGGCCAATGCGTCGCCGACATCATCGGCGCCGGCATCATCCCGGGCGGCATGGAGATGATGGACCGCCCGGCGATCCATGCTGCCGAGGATTTCGTCCATGCCGGCTATCCCCTGGATGTCGAGGCGCTGCTGATCGTCGAACTCGACGGGCCGGGCGTCGAGGTCGATCATCTGATCGGCCTGGTTGAGGCAATCGCCTATAGGAACGGCTCGACCACATGCCGCATCTCGCAATCGGAGCAGGAGCGGCTGAGTTTCTGGGCCGGCCGCAAGGCGGCCTTTCCGGCGGTCGGCCGCATCTCGCCGGACTATTACTGCATGGACGGCACCATCCCGCGCAAGGAACTGCCGCGCGTCCTGCACGGCATGCGGGAACTCTCCGAAAAATACGGGCTCGGCGTCGCCAATGTATTCCATGCCGGCGACGGCAATCTGCATCCGCTGATCCTCTATGACGCCAACGTGCCGGGCGAACTCGACAAGGCGGAAAGTTTCGGCGCCGACATCCTGCGGCTTTGCGTCAAGGTCGGCGGCGTGCTGACCGGCGAGCACGGCGTCGGCGTCGAGAAGCGCGACCTGATGCCGGAAATGTTCAACCAGATCGACCTCGACCAGCAGATGCGGGTCAAATGCGCATTCGACCCCAACCATCTGCTCAACCCGGGCAAGGTGTTTCCGCAGCTTCGCCGCTGTGCTGAACTCGGACGCATGCACGTGCATCGCGGCCAGACGGCGTTTCCGGATATTCCGAGGTTTTGATGGTAGCGTCGCGGAATGGCGGTTCCTCGCCCCCGCAAAGCGGGGGAGAGGTGGCTCGGGCAAAGCCCGAGACGGAGAGGGGGGCGACCGACACGCCGAGCCGGCGTTCACCTGAGAGGATCACACGTGCCCGCGCGCTTCGCCGCGGCGACAATCAGGCGGAAGCGACCCTCTGGAACGAGCTGAAGGCCAAAAGGCTAGGCGGATACAAATTCGTGCGCCAGATGCCGATTGGACCGTATTTTGCAGACTTCACGTGCCGCAGCGAAAGGCTGGTCGTGGAACTGGACGGAAGTCAGCACGCCGACAATTCCTACGATCGACGGCGCGATGAATTCATGCGCGGTGAAGGGTTCTCGGTGATACGATTCTGGAACTTCGACGTTCTGAAAAAACCGAGGAGCGTTTGCGAGACTATTCTCGCGGCACTGGAAGGGCGATTAGCCGAAGACGTGTCTGCCCCAGACCTGCGCTTCGTTTTTGCTGCCAAGAAGATCGGGGACGACGCCCTATGATTGCCCCCTCTCCGGTTTGCTTCGCAAACCACCTCTCCCCCACGCTGTGGGGGCGAGGAATCCAGGTTTTTCTAGCAATGGCGTTCCAGGATCAGGGTTCCTCGCCCCCGCAAAGCGGGGCAGAGGCGGGGGGGGGGGGGGGGGGGGGGGGGGGGGGGGGGGGGGGGGGGGGGGGGGGGGGGGGGGGCCGGCCGCCCAGCCCCCCCCCCCCCCCCCCCCCCCCCCCCCCGCCCCCCCCCGCCGCCCCCGGCGCCCCCCCCCCCGCGCGCGCCCCCCCCCCCCCCCCCCCCCCGCCCCCGCCCGCCCGGCGCGCGGCCGCCCCCCCCCCCCCCCCCCCACGGAGAGGGGGGCTGCGGCCGATGTGCGCCTAGGACAGCCATGACCACCTTCACCGCCGCCACCACCGCCGAAGCTCTCGCCACCGTCGCCTGGGCGGCGGCGGAAGAAACGCCGCTCGAAATCCTCGGCCATGGCTCCAAGCGTGGCATCGGCCGTCCGCTGCAGACCGAGCACACGCTCGACCTGTCGAAACTGTCAGGCGTGACGCTCTACGAGCCGGCCGAACTGGTGCTGTCGGCGAAATCAGGCACGCCGCTGGCCGAGATCGAAACACTGCTCGCCGAAAACGGCCAGCAGCTCGCCTTCGAGCCATTGGACTATGGCCCGCTGCTCGGCGACGAAAAGGGAAAAGGCACGATCGGCGGCGTGCTGGCCGCGAACCTTTGCGGTCCGCGCCGGCTGAAGGCGGGGGCGGCGCGCGACCATATTCTTGGCATTGCAGCGGTTTCCGGGCGTGGCGAGGCGTTCAAATCGGGCGGCCGCGTGGTCAAGAACGTCACCGGCTATGACCTGTCCAAGCTCATGGCCAACAGCTGGGGCACGCTTGCCGTTCTTACCGACGTCACCTTCAAGGTGCTGCCCGCTGCCGAGACCGAAGTCACGCTGGCTGTGCGCGGCCTGCTCGACGATCATGCCGTTGCCGCGATGGCGCTGGCGCTCGGCTCCAGCGCCGAAGTGTCGAGTGCTGCCCATCTTCCCGAACGCGTTGCCGCACGGGTCGCCGGCGGCAGTCTCGGCAGCACCGCCGCTACATTGCTGCGCGTCGAGGGGTTTGGGCCGTCGGTCGCCTACCGCATTGCTGCGCTGAAAGACCTGCTCGGAAATGCCGGGCCGCTCGAGGAAATTTCGGGCGAGATCTCGCATTCCCTCTGGCGCGATATCCGCGATTGCGCGCCGTTTGCCGACGGCCTGGAAAAGCCAGTGTGGCGCGTGTCGATGGCGCCGGCGCAAGGCCACCAGATGGTGCTGGCGCTGCGCATGCAGGCGGCGGTCGATGCCTTTTATGACTGGCAGGGCGGACTGATCTGGCTGCGCATGGAGCATGGCGATCCCGAAGCCGATCTTCTGCGCGGACTGGTGAGACAGTATGGCGGCGGCCATGCGACGCTGGTGCGCGCCGCCCCTTCGCATCGCGCCGCTGTGCCGGTATTCGAGCCACAGGCGCCGCACCTGGCAGCATTGTCGGCGCGGCTCAAAGCCGAATTCGATCCGAAGGCGATCCTCAACCCCGGCCGCATGGCTTAGGAGGTACGAGATGCAGACCAATTTCTCAGCTGCCCAGCTTGCCGATCCGCATGTCGCGGAATCGGAAAAGATCCTGCGCAAATGCGTGCATTGCGGCTTCTGCACGGCCACCTGCCCGACCTATGTGACGCTTGGCAACGAACTGGATTCGCCGCGCGGGCGGATCTACCTGATCAAAGACATGCTGGAGAACGGCCGACCGGCCGACAAGCAGATCGTCACCCATATCGACCGTTGCCTGTCCTGCCTCGCCTGCATGACAACCTGCCCGTCGGGCGTCAACTACATGCATCTGGTCGACCACGCCCGCGTCCATATCGAGGAAACCTACAAGCGGCCGCTGCCCGATCGGCTGACGCGCGCCATGCTGGCCTTGGTGCTGCCTTATCCCTCGCGGTTTCGCGCTGCGCTCAAGCTGGCAAAGCTCGGCCAGCCATTCGCCGGACTGCTGGAAAAGCTCCCGGCGCTGAAGCCGCTGGGTGCGATGCTCAAGCTCGCCCCGGCGTCGGTTCCTGCGGCCTCGCCAATGGCTTCGCCGGGCATTCATGCCGGGCAGGGCACGAGCAAAAATGGCCGCGTCGCCATCCTTACCGGCTGCGCGCAATCCGTGCTCGATCCCGCCATCAACGACACGACGATCGCGCTGCTGACGCGGCTCGGCGTCGAGGTCGTGGTTCCCGAGGGCGAGGGCTGCTGCGGCGCGCTGGTGCATCACATGGGCCGCGAGGCGGCAGCCCTTGCCTCGGCCAGGCGCAATGTCGACGCCTGGACGCGCGCCATCGAGCAAGGCGGGCTGGATGCCATCGTCATCACTGCGTCGGGCTGCGGCACCACCATCAAGGATTATGGTTTCATGCTGCGCCTCGATCTCGCCTATGCCGACAAGGCGGCGCGGGTGTCGGCGCTGGCCAGGGACATCACCGAATATTTGGCAAGCATCGATCTGCCCGAGCCGGTGCGCAAGCCCGGCACCATCGTCGCCTATCACTCCGCCTGCTCGATGCAGCACGGCCAGAAAATAACCCGCCAGCCGAAGGAGCTTCTGGCCAAAGCCGGCTTCGTCGTGCGCGAGCCGCGCGAGGGGCATCTGTGCTGCGGCTCGGCCGGCACCTACAACATTTTGCAATCCGAAATTTCGGCTCAACTGCGTGACCGCAAGGTCAGGAATATCGAGGCGACCGGTGCTGAAATCGTCGCCACCGGCAACATCGGCTGCATCACCCAGATTGCGTCTGCCGCGAAGCTGCCGGTGGTGCATACGATAAAGCTGCTCGACTGGGCTTATGGCGGGCCGCAGCCGGAGGGCGTTCCGGACGGCAGGGCAGTTGTGGCAGCGGAGTGACCCATCGGCGCTGCCGGCTTATTCCGCCGCGAGCTTGTCCACCACGCCATAGGTCGCCTGGTAGCGCGCCCGCTGGCGGCTGAGCGCCACCATCGTGTTGCGCAAAAGAATCGCCACGGTGATCGGGCCGACGCCGCCCGGCACCGGCGTGATCCAGGACGCCACATGCTTGACGCTCTCGGCGTCGACGTCGCCGACGATGCGGCTCTCCCCGTCCGGTCCGATCTCGGCATTGATGCCGATGTCGATGACGGCCGCACCGGGCTTGACCATGTCGGCCTTGATCAGCCGCGGCTTGCCGACGGCGACGAACAGCGCATCGGCACGCCGCGCATGCGCGGCCACCGAGCGCGTCATGTGGTGGCACACCGTCACCGTCGCGCCCTCGCTCATCAGCAGGAAGGCGATCGGCTTGCCGACGATCTCGGAGTGACCGACGATGACGACCTCGAGCCCCTTGAGATCGAGACCGGTTTCCCTGAGCAATTCGACCGAAGCGGCGGCCGTGCAGGGTGCGAGGTCGAGCTGGTTGTAGACGATGTTGCCGATCGAGGCCGGATGCATGCCCTCGACATCCTTGAGCGGATGCACCGCCGCTTGCAGCGTCTTGATCGGGATATGCACCGGCACCGGCCGCTGGATGATGATGCCGGTGACGCGCGGATCGGCGTTCAGGCCGTGGATCGCTGCTTCGAGTTCGCCGGCGGTGATGTCGGCGGGAAATCGTCTTTCCTCGAAGCCGATACCGGCCAGTGCCGCCTTGGCGCGCTGGTTGCGCACATAGACATCGACTGCAGCCGTGTCGCCGACGGTGATCGATATCAGTTTGGCCGGAAAGCCTTCGGCGGTGGCGATCGCTGCATCCTCGCGCACCGAGGCGATGATGCGTTGGGCGACCGGACCGCCCCGGAGATAACGGCTGTCGTCGGACAGGGACATTGAGCTTAAGCCTTTGTCTGGAAGCGTTGCAGCCGACATAGCAAAATACCGAGGAGAATGGCAGCGAGAATGCGAACCGCCATGCCGCGGGCGCGACGTACCACCCGATCCTGCCAAACTATCCTATGGCGTCCCGCAAACAGAAAGGGGGGGGGGGGGGGGGGGGCGGGGCGCGGGGGTAGGGGGCGGGGGGCCCCCCCCCCCCCCCCCCCCAGGCGGAGGGTGGT